>JBCCEW010000004.1 GCA_039030075.1 Myxococcota bacterium
GAGGGCGGGAGCCGTCGCTCCGCCGCCGAAATGGCGCGCCAGGCGCGCGACATCTCGGTCTCCGAGTTCTTCGCCAAGAACCGCCACCTGCTCGGCTTCGACAACCCGTCGAAGGCGTTGCTCACGACGGTCAAGGAAGGCGTCGACAACTCACTCGATGCCTGTGAAGAGGCTGGCATCCTCCCGGACATCCGCGTCGAGATCAAACAGGTCTCGGAGACGCGTTTCCGCGTTGCCATCCAGGACAACGGTCCCGGCATCCTGCGCAAACAGGTCCCGAAGATCTTCGGGAGCCTGCTCTATGGCTCGAAGTTCCACCGGCTCAAGCAGAGCCGCGGCCAGCAGGGCATCGGCATCAGCGCGGCGGGCATGTACGGACTGCTCACCACCGGCAAGCCGATCGTCATCACGACGCGCACGGGGAAGAAGAAGGAAGCCCACCACTTCGAGCTGGTGATCGACACCAAGAAGAACGAGCCGAAGGTGAAGGTGGACGACGTCGTCGAGTGGGACGTCGAGCACGGTACGCGCGTCGAGATCGAACTCGAAGGCGCGTACCGCGGCGGGCAGCACTCGGTCGACGCCTACCTCCGCCAGATCTCGCTCGCGAACCCCCACGCCGAGATCACCTTCGTGCCGCCGAAGGCCGAGGAGCACGGCGCAAGTCACACCTTCCCGCGTGTCACCGACGAGCTTCCGCCCGAGACCGAAGAGATCACGCCCCACCCCTACGGAGTGGAGCTGGGCGTTTTGATGCAGATGTTCCGCGACACGAAGGCGCGCAACATCCGGTCCTGCCTCTCGAGCGACTTCAGCCGGGTCTCTTCGAAGACCGCCCTCGAGATCTGCAAGAACGCGGGGGTTCCCGAGAGCCGTCGACCGTCGGAGGTGACGCGCGACGAAGCCGAGAAGATCCACGACACCATCCAGAAGACGAAGCTGATGGCGCCGCCCACCGACTGCATCGCGCCGATCGGCGACGAGCTCGTCGAGCGGGCGCTGCGCGCGGAGGTCGAAGCCGACTTCTACGCCTCGGTCTCGCGGAAGGCGACCGTGTATCGCGGGAACCCCTTCTTGATCGAGGTCGGTCTCGCCTACGGCGGCTCGCTGCCCGCCGAGGAGTCGGTCACGGTCTATCGCTACGCCAACCGGGTCCCGCTCCAGTACCAGCAGGGCGCCTGCGCGATCACCAAGGCCGTCACGGGTACCGACTGGAAGTCCTACCAGCTCATGCAACCCCGCGGAGCCATGCCGGTGGGCCCGATGCTCGTAATGGTGCACATCGCCAGCGTCTGGGTGCCGTTCACCTCCGAGAGCAAGGAGGCGATCGCCCACTACCCCGAGATCATCAAGGAGATGCGCCTCGGCCTGCAGGATTGTGGCCGTCGCGTCGCCACCTTCATCCGCAAACGGCGTCGCGAAGCCGACGAGGCAAAGAAGCGCGCGTACATCGAGAAGTACATCCCGCAGGTGTCGATCGGACTCCAGAGGATCCTCGAACTCAGCGACGCCCAGCGCGACAAGGTCACCGACAATCTCACCGACGTGCTCGAACGCAGTCGGAAGATGTAGCTCTGAGGGAAACCATGGCTGCCCGCAAGAAGAGCACCTCGAAGAAGAAGACCACCTCCAAGAAGTCGCCGGCGCGCAAGAAGGCGCCTGCGAAGGCGGGAGGAGACGGCCAGGGCACCCTCGCCTTCGGCGCTCCGCCCGCACGCGGCCCCAAGACCGCTGGTGTGAAGGCGGCCAGTAAGAGCGGCACGGGCAAGAAGGCCACTGGCAAGAAGGCGCCGCGCCGCAAGGCGAGCGCGAAGAAGGGCGCGAAGCAAGCGACGGCGCGGGCGAACGACGTCGCCCGCAAGAACGCGGCTCTCGACGACGTCGTCGTCGACCAGATCCGCGGCGCCGCCCAGGACGTCCACAAGGAGATCCTGAAGAAGTCGAAGCCCGACCTCTCGTTTCCCGTGCGGTCCCTGAAGAACGTCTCCTACTCGACGAAGAAGGGCTACTTCGAGATCGGCCGCGCGAAAAAGGTGCGGACGCTCACCGTGAACACCGTGAAGGGCTTCGCCCAGACCCTGCGCATGATGGGCCTCTCGAAGGAACTCGTCGAAACGAACGACTTCGCCACGAAGCGAGACGCGTACTACCAGAGCAAGAACTGGGAAGACGCGAAGTTCGACGAGCAGAGCGAATCCGACTCGGTGATGGACGACATCGAGGCCCTCTTTTCGACGCGCGGCACCTCGCGTGAGCAGCTGCGTTTCGTCCCCGACGAGCACGGCGGCGCGGTGGCCGGCCGACTGATCGTCCTCGACCCGGATCGCGACACGGGCGAGGTCGAGCGCATCGACTGCACACGCTTCGGCTCGGGCGCGTACTCGATCCCGTCGACGGTCGAACACCTGTCCTTCGAGACCGATGCGAAGTTCATCCTGGCGATCGAGACCGGCGGTATCTTCCAGCGCCTCCAGAGCCACAAGTTCTGGCAGACCAACGACTGCATCCTCGTTTCGATGGCCGGCGTGCCCACCCGTGCAACGCGGCGCTTCATCCGCAAACTCTCCGACGAGTGCAAGCTGCCCGTGTACGCCTTCGTCGACTGCGATCCCTACGGCATCTCGAACATCTACCGGACGCTGAAGGTCGGGTCGGGCAACGCCGCCCACCTCTCCCAGTTCTTCTGTGTGCCCCAGGCCCGCTACCTCGGCGTCACGCCCCAGGACATCCTCGACTACGAGCTCCCGACCCATCCGCTCCAGGACGTGGACGTGAAGCGGGCGAAGGACGCGCTCAAGAACGACCCCTTCTTCAAGGCCCACAAGCCCTGGCAGAAGGCCATCGAGCAGCTCATGAAGATGGGCGTCCGCGCCGAGCAGCAGGCCCTGGCAAAGTGGGGGCTGAACTACGTCATCGACGAGTATCTTCCGGCGAAGCTCGAGCACCCCGACCGGTTCCTGCCCTAGACGCTGCAGGCTACAGCGACGGCCGAATCTTCCGATGAGGGGTCACCGGGGGCCGCTTTGGGGCAACCCAGTGGCGGGGGTCCCGCTCGGCCCGGAGAACGTTGGGATCCTCCCCCAGGAAGCGACGAACGGCCGGGGAGCCAGGAGAACCAGATGAAGGGAATCGTGCTGGCCGGCGGCTCGGGAACGCGGCTCCACCCCATCACCCGGGGCGTGAGCAAGCAGCTGCTCCCGGTCTATGACAAGCCGATGATCTACTACCCGATGTCGAGCCTGATGCTCGCCGGGATCCGGGAGATCCTCCTGATCTCCACGCCGGAAGACCTGCCCTCGTATCGGCGACTCTTCGGTGACGGGAAGGCGATGGGCCTCGAGCTCTCCTACGCGGAGCAGCCGAAGCCCGAAGGGCTCGCCCAGGCATTCCTGATCGGACGCGAGTTCGTCGGAAACGACCGGGTGGCGCTGGCCCTCGGCGACAACGTCTTCTACGGACAGGGTTTCTCCGAAGTGCTCGAGAACGCGGCGCGCCGCGAGAGCGGAGCCACCGTGTTCGGCTACTTCGTGCACGACCCCGAGCGGTACGGCGTGGTCGAGTTCGACGCCGACGGCAAGGTCGTCGGCATCGAGGAGAAGCCGCCGAAGCCGCGCAGCCGCTACGCGGTGACCGGCCTGTACTTCTACGACAACCGGGTGCTCGACATTGCAGCAGACCTCGAGCCGTCGCCACGCGGCGAGCTCGAGATCACCGACGTCAACAAGGCCTACCTAGAGAGCGGCGACCTGCACGTCGAGTTGCTCGGACGCGGCGTCGCCTGGCTCGACACGGGCACCTACGAGTCGCTGCTGCAGGCCCAGAACTTCGTCGAGACCGTCCAGGAACGGCAGGGCCTGCGCATCGCCTGTCTCGAAGAGATCGCCTACCGGAAGGGCTGGATCTCGAACGACGAGCTGACCGCGTTGGGCTCTGCCATGAAGAACTCGAGCTACGGCGACTACCTGCGCAAGCTGGCGGCTGGAGAGACCGCGTGAGCCTGCGCTTCGAGGAGACCATCATCCCGGGCGTGGTGATCGTCCACCCCCAGGTGTTCCGCGATCCGCGCGGCTTCTTTCTCGAGACGTATCACGCCGAGAAGTACGCCGAGGGCGGCATTCACGATGCCTTCGTGCAGGACAATCACAGCTACTCGACGAAGGGCACCCTGCGTGGGCTCCACGCCCAGAACCCGGAGCCCCAGGGCAAGCTGCTGCGGGTGGTCGAGGGGGAAGTCTTCGACGTAGCCGTCGACGCGCGGCGCGGCTCGCCCACCTATGGCCAGCACGTCACCTGCGTGCTCTCGGCTGAGAACTTCAACCAGCTCTACGTCCCGCCCGGGCTGCTCCACGGCTTCCTGGTGACCAGCGAGACCGCCCACGTGCAGTACAAGTGCACGCGCCTCTACCGCCCGAAGGCCGAGTTCAGCGTCGCCTGGAACGACCCGGACCTCGGCATCGACTGGCCGATCGAGACGCCGACGCTCTCGGAGAAGGACGCGAAGGCGCCGCGCTTGGCCGAAGTCCAGGACAAGCTGCCCGACTACACGGAGTGAGCACCGGGACGGCCTCGAGTGCCGAGCCGGACTAGAAGTCCTCTTCGACCTCGAGCTCGTCGTCCGCGTTCTTCCCCGCCACGATGCAGGGCGCCCCGCAGTAGGTGCAGAACACCTCCTCGCCGGCTTTCTCATCGCCAGCGAGCATCATGTCGGCCTGACAGACCGGGCAGGTGGGGTCGCGCTTCACGCCCCCTGAATCGGGCGCTCACTCGGGCGGCTTGAGTCGATGCGCAACGAGGCGGAAACCCTCGCGCACCTCGCCGGAAACGCGTAGGCAAGACGTGCAGCGCCAGGCAAGGTCCTGCGTATCACGCAGGATCGCGTCGCTTCGTCCGCCGCGGTCGCCGGCGCCACCAGAGCCACGGCCCGGTCAACGCGAGAAAGACCAGCGCCGCCGAAGCCACCGACCACAGGGTCCGTGTCGCGAGGCCGCCGAAGCTCCCGAGATGCAACGCGGTGTTCCAGCTGGTGAGGTAGCGACTCGCTGGGCCCGCCGTGGGCGCGTTGCTCCCGAGCAGCGACCCCGAGTAGCGATCGAAGTAGAAGACCGACCGCTCCCCCGACGGCCAGGGCGCGTAGCCTCGCTGCACACGGACCTGGCGATTCTCGCGCGGGAAGATCGGGAAGCTGAGGTAGTCGACGAAGGCGCCTTCCGGAGAGGATGCCAGCGCAGCCTCCATGAGTTCGCTGCCGGCTGCGTCCCGCGCGTCACCGCCGGGCGGCTCGCTCTCGACCTGCCAGAGTTCTCCCTCGACCTCGGGTGGCGCTTCGCCCGTGAGCGCATAGATCCAGGGTTCGATCGTGGTGGGGAACGCCCAGACGAGACCGCTCCAGATCATCGCCAACAGCAGCGGCGTCGCGAGCACGCCCGCCACCCGGTGGACGTCGAGGAGCCAGGGCTTCCCGGCTCGGATCTGTAGCCAGCGTGGCATCCCGCGGCGTGGCCAACCGATTGCGAAGCCCGACACGATCAGCAGCGGCAACAAGGCGGTGCTCCAGCGAACCAGGAAGGCCCCCGTGTCGCCGAGCAACAGATTCTCGTGCAGCTCTTCCATGAGCGGCATGAACTCGGAAGGCTCGTGGTCGATGCGCTCCCCGGTAGCGGGGTGGAACGAGAGAGAGGCAGTGTACTCACGGCCCTCGAACGCATAGGCCGCACGATAGAAGGGACGCGCGCGGTTCGGGAACCACAGCATCTGCAGCTGGTGAGCGGGACGCGCCTCGATGGCGCGATCGCGCACACGCTGCCAGGACGCGGTCTCCGAGGCGTCCCAGGCGATGGATGGCCCCAGCCACGATTCGACCTCCGGACGAAACGCGAGCGCCGTTCCCGAGAGCGCCACCACCGCCACCACGAGCGCTGTCGCGATCCCGAACACGCTGTGGAGCCAACGAAGCGCGCGCCAGACCTGCAAGGAGCGGCGACGGGTCACGATGGGCACCACGTGCACAGGGGGAGCCACCCCACCGCTGCGAGCCGAAGTCCCAGCGCACAGATCCCGGCGCCGACGATCCAGGCCGTGCGCCGCAGGCGGCCGGCCTTGCCGACGAGCGCCATCCCACCGATCGACGCCGCGGGCCCCACCACGCTCGCCGCCGCCAACCCCAAAGCGACGGGCGTCGCGCTTCCCAGCTCCGCCGAACTCGTGAGCCCACTCAGGAGCCCGATGTTCACGAAGCCCCACACCAGCACCAGGTAGCCGGTGCCGCCGACGCCCAGCAGCGCCCAGGGCAGCAGACCGGCCTCCCGCAGGCCGTAGCGGGCGTAGAGCACGATGCCGACGAGCAACGCGACCACGGACGCGAACAGCCCGCCGAACACGGCGAGTGCGCTGGCGTAGAAGGCAGCACTGGACACGCGCCGAAAGCTGCTGCCGTCGACCCAGTAGAGCCCGTCGCCCTGCTCGACGAAGGTGGCGGTCGGCGTGCGGATCCTCACGTTGCGGTACAGGCCCGGGGAGTCCGCGTAGAAGATCTCGCCGCCCGAACCCCAGGACCAGGGCGACCCGACGCGCACCCAGCCCTCGTCCGCAGACCGCGAGATCCGGACCGATTCGACGAGCTCGAAGATCCAGCTGCGCATGGGCATTTCGTGGGTGGCCTGGACGAAGACGCCGAGCCGCTCCAGCGCCGGCGGCTCGCCGGGGCTCGCGGGAGGGTCCGCCCAGCGCGCTCCGAACACGCGCCGCAGCTCGGCCATGCCGCGGCGGTCCGCCCCGTTGGCCATGATGAGAAAACCGCCTCCATCTTCGGGGCGATAACCGAAGTTCGCCTGGAAGCCCTCGGTGCGCCCCCAGTGCCCGCGGAAGGTGGCGCCACCGGCCACGAACAGGAAGTTGCCGAGGCCGTAGCTGCCGGCCTTGGCGCCCGCGCGCGCGGCGAGGGACGTCTCGCTGCGCTCCATGCGGGCGATCGCGGCTTCCGGCAGGAAGGCGCTGCCGTCGGGCAGCCGACCCCGGGCGAGCAGCATCTGCATGACGCGCATCAGATCGTCCGCTGTGGTGACCAGCGAACCCGCCGGGCGCACCGGCATGGCCCAGTGGTCCTCGGGGGTGCGGCCGTCGTCGGCGTAGCTCTCGGCGATTCCGTCCCGCGACGCGAAGCTCGCAGTGCGCATACCGAGCGGTCGCAACACCTCTCGTTCGACCAGCGTGTCGAAGTCGGCCCCCCAGGCCACTTCGACGGCGCGGCCGGCGAGGGTCGTACCCCCGTTCGCGTAGGAGAAGTGCAGGCCGGGGGGCCAGCGCACGACCAGCGGCCCATAGTGATCGACGTAGTCGGCGGGCGACGCGTTCGACGCCTTGGCTCCGTACTCGCGGTACGTGGTCCCGGGGAGGCCCGCTGTGTGCTCGAGCAGGTGCGCGATGGTCACATCCGAAGCGCCCTCGCCTGTCACCCCACCCGGGACGTACCGCTCCAAAAGTTCGTCGAGGGACAGCACGCCCGCGGCCTCGGCGCGCAGCACGAGGAGCGCCGTCACGAGCTTCGAGATCGAGCCGGCCGCGAGACGAGTATCGGCTGTAATGGGCACGTTCTGAGCGACATCGGCGAAACCGAAGTCGAGTCGCTCGACCGATCCGTCGGGCTCGATCCATCGGATGCTCGCGCCTGGGAGGCGAGACGCATCGAGCACCGCCTCGATCGCCGAGCGGAACGCGTCCCGGGCAGTGCCCGCGACCGGCCTCTCTTCGGCGGACACGGGCCCGAGCGGGACTACCGCAAACAGGATCGCTGCGACCAGGCGCAAGCGCATCCCACCGAGCGCATCGATCACTCGAAATCTCGCTCGCTGAAACGGAACGTGAGGTTCACACCCACTGATCGTCGGTCACCCACATAGACCCCGCCGAAGTTGTCGCGTCCCGTGACGTAGCGCTTGTCGAAGATGTTGCGAACGAAGAACGATAGGTCCATCGAACCTCGGTTCAGACCCACCCGCACGTTGTAGAGCTGGCGTGATCGGACCGTCAGCTGATTCGCGTTGTTCAGGTCGGACGTACCGAAGAAGGGGCCTCGATACGACCAATCTCCACTGATGTACCAGCCGGACGGGAATTGATACGAGAGCAAGAGAGCCGCACTGCGGTTGGGGGCCTCCGAGAACTCGTTCCCGCTGAGGTCCGTCTGTCCTACGACGTACCGGACGAGCTCGGTCTCGAGAAGGCCGACCGTCGCGGTCAGGAAGAGCCCCTCATACAGATTGAACTGTCCCACTGCCTCGACGCCGTAGAGACGTGAGCGCCCCGCGTTCTCCGTAACGTCCAGCGACACATCGTCCGCGCCCGCGTCGAAGGTCTGCCGTCGGGTGATCTGTTGGTCTTTCCAGTCGTAGTAGAAGGCGTTGGTGGAGAGAATGACGCGCTCGCCGAAGAAGCTGCCTCGATACGAAGCCTCGTAGACCCACACGAACTCCGGATCGACCTCGCTTTCCGCCTCCGAGATTCCCAGGAGGCTCGAGTTCACGAACCCGGAGCGATAGCCGCGGGACACGCTGAAGCCCACGGCGTGACCTTTTCGGGGGGTCACCGTAAGCGAGACGCGCGGCAACCACGCCGTGGTCGTGCGACTGCGACTTCCTGTCTCGAAACGCGACTCGGCTGCAATGTCGTCTGGGTTGGGCATCAAGAAGGCTGGGCGGTCCACCAGACCCAGAGGGCGCAGCAAGAACCGGTTCGTGTACTTGTCTCGGTCCCAGCGCAACGATCCCGTCAGCTCGACCCAATCGAAGGGCTCCCAGGTAAACTCGCCGAAGAAGGCGAGGTTCCGGACCAGGCGCTGCGTCTGTTGGTTTTGCACGCGATTCGCGAGGATCGTCGTACTTCGAAGAATGATCTCCGAATCGGTGTCGTTGTCGGCGCGGGCGTAGTAGCCCCCGACGGAGAACGACCAGGATCGGTCAGGGACGTACTCCAGTCGGATGTCTTGTGCGAAATCCTCGTCGTCGCGCGTCTCATTGCGGAGAAACGCCTCGGGAAAGGGCGTATCGAACTCGATATCCGTCGCGGTGTAGCTCGTCACCGTGCGCAGTCGCAGATCCCATGCCAGGTCGTAGGTCAGGTTGAGTACACCGTTCTGGACGACACTGCGCCTCCGTTCAGCGGCCTCCGGGATCTTCGAGATGACGTAGTCTCGAAAGCTGAGCCCGCGCTCCTCGTTCACTTCGGGGTTTGCGGGGTCGTCTTCGGAGACGGATGCCGAGACTTCGATGCGAAGATCTTGCAGCCAGAGCGGCTCGAAGAGCAGCTTTGCGCGGACCTGTTGATACTCGCCCTCGTCGAGCTCCTCCATCGCCTTCTGACGCCGCCGTGTGGCTTCGGGCGTATCCCTCGGGTCTGGACCGCTCCGCGGTCTCAGTGGGTCGTCGGGTGCGATCGTGGGCAACACGCTGATTCCATGCTGGTCCCGAAAGACCTCGCCCGTAACGCGGAACGCCAAGCTCTCGGTGATTGGCCCCGAGAGCATGACTGCGCCGTCCCAGCGATCGGGCTCATTCGGTAGCGCGGAGTGTTCGTTGGTCAGCACGGCCGTTCCGCCAGAAACGGCCGCTTCCCACTCGAAGGTCGGATCTTTCGTCTCGACGAAGATGACGCCTGCGAGGGCGTTGCGCCCTTGCAACGTCGATTGCGGCCCCCGGTAGACGCGGATGCTCTCGACATCCCAGAGACCGCGCGCCCCGCGGCGCAGCCCCGCGAAGGACTGAGTCGCGCCGTCGATGACGAGCGACGCCAACGGCCGCAAGTTGCTCCCGGCGCCGCCGATCCCCTCGCTATTGATTCCACGAATCGTGATGCCGTTGTTGCCGCGATTCGAAGGGGAGCTGTTGGTGTTGGGGATCAGTCGGAAGGTGTCGCGGACGTCCTGGATCCCGAACTGCTCGATGTCTTCGGTATTGAAGATCGCGACGCTCTCCTCCTCTTCGAGAAAGGAGCGCGCTCCCGAGTTCCCGACCACGACGAACTCGTCGATGTTCCCCCGCGGAGGGTCTTCGGCAGGCGTCTCGTCCGCCTCTTGTGCGAAGGCAGAGACGGATAGACACCACACGGCAACCGCGAGGAGCCACGAAGCGGAGGAGGGATGGTTCACGGAGGGGGGATGAAGAGACGTTGGCGGCGGCTGGAGGGCGGCCGCTCCCCACCGCCGAAGGAGAGGAGCGGCCGCCAGGCCTGGCTCACGCGGTGTGGCGGCGCCTCAAAGCCCACAAGAGGCCGCCCGCGCTCAGCAAGGCCCAAGGCCCAGACGGTTCGGGAAGTTGGGTGGCAGCGCCCATCACGTCCCAATCCCAACGCGCGTTTCCCAGACAGGTCACGAGGGCGCCCGAGTTGACCAACAGGTCGAAGCTCGTGCTCGTGATCTCCAGCGTGCCGGTGTAATCGAGCAGTAGCGAAGGAGGACAGATCTGCGAGACGTCGTACGTGAATGTCACGTCGGCCATGACGTCGACATCTGTCACGACTCCGTTCGTCAACGTTGCGGTGCCTGACGTGACCGAATAAGCCGACGTGTACTGCAAGCCGAAAAGTGCATCGTCGTCTGCGATGTAGTCGTTGAACTCGATCAGTACATCGGTGATCGGTGCCATCTCGACGCCGGTGCCTGTCACACCCGAGAGGTCGACCTCGAGGAACCCAGTGGTACCGCCCACACCGCCGAAGTTCGGGCCGTCGGGGAAGCAGGTGATGCCGCTCCCGATCGGAGCCCCGGTGCTGATCAGGTAGAAGCCATCCGCGCCCGGCGCCCCCGGATAGAAGGTTCCGCCATCTACCTGGCAGAAGGCATCCGACTGGAACTCGAACCACCGGCCGTCGCCATCGGCGGTTAACCGGACGCCGATCAACCCGGTCTGGGCTGTCGCAGCCGAGGCGCCGAGGAGCGCTCCGAACAGGGCGAGGAGGGCGATGCTGGTCTTTCGCATGAGGGTCTCCCTTTCGCTCGACTCTTCGAGTCTCACGGGGTCGCCGGTGCGCCGGCGCCTGTTTGGGGTGGAAGGAAGGTGGCTAGCGACGTCGCGCGGCGAGTCCCAGCAGGCCCAGGCCCAGCAGCAGGCCCGTGCTCGGCTCGGGAACCACCGTCAGCATCAGTTGCGAGGCCACCGTCGGAATCGTCTCGGAGCCTTTGAACACCTGTTCCTCGGCCCCGAAGAAGGTCTCGTCGAAGGAAGTGATCGCGCCGCCGATCGCCCACTCGAAACCAATCGCGGCATTCAGCGCCGAGAGCGCGGCCGCGTTCAAGACGATCGATTCGACCGTGCCATTGCTCGCGGGCGAGGCGGTGAAGCTGCCGTAGCTCGTGCCGCTCCCGAGGTCGGCGAAGATCGCGTCGAGCACCGCGTCGGGCTGGGACTCATCGGGATTGCGGAGGTCTGCGAACGAGGTGCTGACGTCGAAGAACTCGACCGTCTCGGTGGGGTCCCCTCCCGTCGAGCTGTAGGAGTTCGACGGATGGTTCAGCAGCAGCGTGGCGCCGGTGATCGTCTGGCCCGCAGCCAGCCCGGACAAATCGAAGATGTGGTAGTTGCGCTGGACCTCGAGCGCAGTCGGTACACCGCCCGAGAAGTTGCCCCCGTCGCCCAGGCTGCGGACGAAATAGGTGCCCTCGACGGCCTTCCAGGTCCCGCCGCTGAACACGGGAATGTTCTTGAACCCGGACGAGTTGAAGGTGCCCCGGTCGTTGCCGACGGCGTCCAGGGAGATCGACGCCGCGTGAGAGGCTGCGCCGGAGAGCAACAAGGCCAGAGACAGCAAGCATGCGCGCAGCATCGCGTTTCTTCCCCAAGAGGCTGAAGGAGCAGACTCGTGAAACGCTGGCGATCGGCTGGCGCACGATATTGAAAATGAATTTCGTTTTTAATTAGCGGAACTCGATCGGCACGCAACCCGTGTTCGACTCGGCGCAACCGTTCATTCCGAGGCCCGCGCGCTGGAGCGGATTCAGCAGATCCTCGGGGTCGACCTCGCGGGCGATCCGGCGCTCCAGCGGCCGCATCGCGACCGCCGGGTCGCGCGCGATGCGCCACAGCAGGGCCACCAGGTCGAGCCCCTGGAGGTCCCGCCCGTGCCGCGACCAGACCCCCGCCAGGGCCGCAACGCCCCGGGTCTCGAGGCCACGCGCCCGCGATCCCACCAGCGCGGCGAGAATGCCGTCGACGGTGGAACCCACCGCGAGGTCGGCGCGGGCAGCGATTGCCAGCGACGCCGGGCATCGAAGACCGCTCGGCAACAGCAGCGCCGGCCAGGCGCAGTGCGCCTCCTCGGCGACCCAGAGGAAACCTGCGAGCAGCCGCATCGCATCGAGCGAGCAACGCGCAAAGGGCGGATCGAAGCACTCGCGCGGGCGATCGAAACCCTCGAAGGCGAGGGCCAGGGGAAGGGCGCTGGGGTCCAAAGGGGGAGCCTCCGAACGATGGGTTCGGGGCTTTATATCGAAATTGACTTTCATTTTCAATTAAAATCGATAGTCTGCCGGGCGAAGGAGAGCCGTGCGGCTGGAGGGGCCGCACGTGCGGGGCCACGGCTGCGGGCCAGGAGGAATGCGTGCAGGACCGATGGGAGGAGGACACTTCGCCGCCCGGGCTCGTCCTGCCGCGCCGGCAAGGCGGGTCGTTGGACCACATCGCACTCGGCGTGCCCGACATGCCCAGGGCTCTCGAGGAGATCGCCGAGCGCACCGGTGCCACCCCCTTCTCCAACGAACCCGAGCCGGGACAGTGGTACTGGAGCGGCGCCCTCGCCCTCGGCGACGATGCCTTCCTCGAGATCCTGGGACCGAACCCAGCACACCAGGGGTTCCAGCCGCTCAAGCAGTTGGTCAGCGGCTATGACGCGCCGCGCCTGCTCTTCTGGTACGTAGCGACGGCCGACTTCGCCGCGTTCCGGGAGCGGGCGCAAACGCTCGGGGCTCCGCTGGAGCGCGTCGAGCGGGTCGACTTCATCCGCAATAGCGTCGCCATCGACTACGAGCGCGGAATCCTAGGCCCGGGCTTCGTGAGTCAACGCCCCTGCATCATCGAGTGGCGGAAGCGCGACCTGCACCCCGACGCGGATCGGCGCTGCAACCTCCAATCGCTCCAACTGCGTCACCCGGAAGCCGCGAAGATGAACACCCTGTTCGGTTCGCTGGGGATCGAGCAGGTGGTCGAAGAAGGACCCTCCTGGATCGCGCTGACCCTCGATACGCCGAAGGGACCGGTGGTCTTCGAGAACCCGGGTGAATCCCTGGTCGGACTCTCCTCGGTCCTGCGGATGGCTCGGCTCTTCCTCCGCTACCTCCGCGCCTGAACGCCTCGACCCCATCGACGGGAGCCCTTCCATGCCGCTCGCCCTTCGGCGCGTCCTCTTGTTCGTGAAGGACCTCGAAGCCCAGGAACGCTTCTACCGGGAGGTGCTCGGCCTCGAGCCCCAGGACGGTCCCGAGACATCCCCCGACTTCGTCTGCCTTCAAGCCGACGGGATGGAGCTGGCCCTGCATCGGGTTCCCGAAGCGATCGCCGATACCCTCGACATCGCAACCCCACCGGAGCCGCGGTCCGGAACCCCGCTGAAACTGATCTTCAGCGTCGAAGACGTCGCGGCCACCTGCGCCCGTCTGTCTGCTCGTGGCGTTCGGCTGGGCGAACTCCAACGCTTCGGCGCCCTCGAGTTCTGCGACGCCCTGGATCTCGAAGGCAACGTCTTCCAGATCTCGAGCCGGCCCTAGCGGAACCGTCTCAGCGTCGCGCCGGGGCCGACTCTTTCTGGCAGTCGGGGCAGTGGCCGTAGAGTTCGTGCCGGTGGCGCAAGACGCGGAACCCATACTGGGCCGCGATCTTGTCCTGGGCCGACTCGATCATCTCGCACTCGAACTCGACGATCCGCCCACACTTCGTGCAGACCAGGTGATCGTGGTGCTCGTGGGCGATCTCGTAGCGGGTGACCCCGTCGAAGTTGTGCTCGTGGGCGAGGCCCGCCTCACACAACAGCTTCATGGTCCGGTACACCGTCGTGTAGCCGATCTGGGGGTGGTGCTCGCGCACCCGCTGGTGGAGGTCTTCCCCGGTGATGTGCCCGCTGACCTCGAGAAAGATGTCGAGGATCGCCTCACGCTGCTTCGTGTGCTTGAGCTGGTGATCCTCGAGATATCGGGCCAGGGTGCGGTGTTCGACCTCATGAGCCATAGGAAGCGACGGTACCCCCCGGTGGGACCGCGGGCAACGCGACCTCAGGGCCCCCCGTCCAGCCCACGCAGGTTGTGTGCAGCGGCCGCGTTGTCGCTGTCGAGATCGAGCGCGCGCTCGAAGGCCATGCGGGCCTCCTCGGTGCGACCGAGCTGCCAGTACGCGAGCCCGAGGTGGTTCTGGATCTCGGAAGCCTCGGGTGCGCGCTCGGCCGCCTGCTCGAGGAGCCGCGCGGCCCGCTCCGGGGCGCCTGCGTCGAGGGCCTGGGTCCCTTCCTGGTAGAGCCGGCCGGCCTGGAACGTGTTGCAGCCGGCAGCGCAGAGCCCCGCGACCAGCAGCCAGCCCAGGAACGAGACGCGCATCCGGCGTCGGCACGGGGGCCGAGCGGACATCGCCGGATCTGCCGTTGCTGTTTCCACGCTTCCTCACCGGTCGGGCGCCGCGGTGACGTTGCCACCGTCGGCACACCATGGTACTTCTGCCTGCATGTCCGGCACCCGGAACATCTTCCGCACCGCGTCCGTCGCGCGACCGCGCCCGCTCGGGCTCGGCTCGCGCGGGCGTGCCCCGGCGCTTCGGGTCTTCCCGATCGCCATCGGCATCCCGACGGAGCAGGAGGTTCGCGTCCGGTAGAGACTCCCACGAGTCGGCACCGCCACCGAAGGCCACGGACGCGAGATCGCGACCGTGGCCTTCGGCGTTCTTGAGCCTCTACCCCTGGAGCGATTCTCTCGATGACCCTCGAAGCCAGCGGAAGCCAACTCTCCACGAAGCCCGTCGCCGGCGGCGTCCGCGAGGTCTTCGACCTCGCCTACCCCGTCGTGCTGACGACGATGTCCACGACGGCCATGAACGTGGTCGACTCGGCGATGGTCGGTCGGCTCGGCGCCACCGAGCTCGCCGCTGTCGGCTTCGGCGGCGTCTGGATGTGGACCTTCTTCACCTTCTTCTACGGGACCACCAGCGGTGTCCAGACCTTCGTCTCCCAGGCCGACGGGGCCGGCGACACGGAAGCGTGTGGGTCGTGGGTGTGGCAGGGCCTCTGGGCCGTAGGGCCGGCCATGCTGCTGGCCGTCGGAGCGATCGGCCTGCTCCTCGATCCCATCATCACGCTGCTCGGGCCCTCGGACACCATGCGGGGCCACGCGACCGGCTACATCGCCGCGCGCCTTCCCGGAGAGGTGGGCGTCGCGCTGAGCATGCTGATCGCCTCGTTCTTCCGGGGCATCGGTGATACCCGCACGCCGCTCTACGCGACCCTCTTCGGGAACGGCGTCAACGTCGTGCTCGACTACGGGCTGATCTTCGGTGAACTCGGCATGCCGGCCTGGGGCGTCACGGGAGCCGGCGTGGCGACGGCGATCGGCCATTGGAGCGCCGCTGCGATGCTGGTGTTGGCGTTCAGCCGGTCTCACATTCGGCAGCGCTATGCCACGGGCCCGGTCGGACCCGAGCGCCGTGCGATCCGCCGCTACCTGCGCACGGGCGCGCCGATCGGCGGCGAGTGGTTCCTCGGCATGACGTCGTTCGCGGTCTTCACCACCCTGATCGCGCGGATGGGCGACACGGAGATGGCGGCGAGCCAGGCCTTCGTGGTGCTGCTCTCGCTCTCGTTCATGCAGGCCTCGGGGATCGCGATCGGCGCCGCCACCCTGGTGGGACGCTACGTCGGAGCCGACGACGACGACGCGGCCGAGCGCAGCTTCCGCTCTTCGCTCACCCTCGGCACCGTGCTCGGATTGGCGATCGCCGCGGTGTTCGTGCTCGTCCCCGAGCCGCTGATGCGGATCTTCACCGACGACCCGGCCGTCATCGCGCTGGGAGCGCCGCTGCTCGCGATGGGTGCTCTCTTCCAGCTCTTCGACGCGCTCGGGATCATCAGCGAGGGCGCGCTGCGCGGCGCGGGCGACACGCGTTGGCCTTTCGTGGTGCACACCCTGTTCGGCTGGGCGTTCTTCGTGCCCATCGCCTACCTGCTCGGGATCACCTGGGGGTACGGCCTCTACGGCGCCTGGGTGGGCGGACTCGCCTACGTGATCGGGCTCTCGAGCGTACTCGTCTGGCGGGTTCGGAGCGGTGCCTGGCGAGAGATCGAGATCTAGAGCGCGGGCGCGCTGCCGGTCGCGGCTTCGCGCCGCTGGGTCACCACCTGATGGAAGCGGCGGTGGAACTTCTCCCAGAGCGACTCGGGGGCGGCGTCGAAGATCGCGTCGGTGGGCGCACGCGCCACGATCCACTGACCGCGCTCGATCTCGTCGTCGAGTTGGCCGGGCCACCAGCCGGCGTAACCCGCATACACCCGCAGTCGCGCACTCGCGTCCGGGGACTCGGCGATTGCGCGCAGGGTGGCTTCGTCGCTGGTGAGGAACACGTTGCCGGTGATGTGCTTCGACTTTTCCGGGGGAGCGTCGGCGGAGAAGAGCGTCATCAGATACCGCTGGGAGATCGGCCCGCCGAGATAGACCTGGCCCTGCTGGGCACCCGGGACGAGCCCCTCCATCGGGGTCTCCGTCGGGCGGTTCACGATCAGGCCCATGGCGCCGTCCTCGCTGTAGTCGACGAGAAACACCACGGTCTGGCTGAAGAGCCCGCTGGCGATGCGGTCGGTGGCCACCAGGTAGCGTCCGGCTGCCGGCGCGAGCTGCGGCGGCTTCGGTTTCGGCGGTTCGGCGGACTGGGCCGCGAGTCCGCCGAGCGCGGCGGCGATCACCGCGAGGCGCCAGCCGGGTCGGTGGCGGCGCCGCGAAGAGCGAGAGCGCAGCGACGAGAATCGCACTGCGCGAAGGTATCACGCTCCGCTGGCGAGCTCGGCGGGGGCGCTGTCGAGCTTCACGCGCGCGACCACCGGCAGGTGGTCCGAGGCCCGGCGCGCGGCCCGCGAGTCGTGGACGTCGATCTCGAGCACCGAGAGTCCGCGGGCGTAGATCCGATCGAGCGCCAACACGGGG
Source organism: Myxococcota bacterium (assembly GCA_039030075.1). Lineage (NCBI taxonomy): Bacteria > Pseudomonadati > Myxococcota > Myxococcota bacterium. Next base: position 17,153 of record JBCCEW010000004.1, read on the forward strand.
CTCGCCGCCGGGAACGACGCGGGCCACTCGAGGTTGTCGTGCTCGGTGAGTGCTTCGTCGAGTTCGCGGGTCGCCTTGCAGTTGCGCCAGGCGTTCATGTCGCCCATCAGCAGCGTGGGCGTCGCGTCGAGCCGCGGGTGCTCGAGGATCGACTTCACCTGACGGCGTCGCGTGCGATCGGCGAGGGCGAGGTGGGTGGCCACGACGTCGAGCTCACCGTCGTCGCTCTTGAGCTGGGCGGCGACGGCCACCCGCTTCTCGATCTGATTCGAGAGGTCGAGCATCGTCACGGCCGTGATCGGCCAGCGCGACAGGATCGCGTTGCCGATCTCGCCGCGCTTGTGCACGCGGGTCACGGCGAACGCGACGTGCAGACCGAGCGCCTCGGCCAGCGCTTCCAGCGGATCCTCGCGGTTGTCCGGACGCAATACCTCTTGCAGCGAAATCAGGTCGGCGCCGAGCTCCGAGATCACGAAGCCGGCGCGGGCCGGGTCGGGCCGGCTGCGACCGTTCAGACCGGTCCAGCGGTGCACGTTGTAGGTGGCGACGCTGAATTCGCCTACCAGCGGAACCGGGGCGCGCGGACGACGCGGGGCCCGCAGCAACGCCAGGTGCGGCGTGTCGATGCGCGGCGGCTCCTCACGCTGCTTGCGCCGCGAGCGGCGGTTCCGCTCGGTCGATCGCGGGGGACCCAGCACGGTGGTTTGCTCCCTCTCGAGCTGGCCCGGGGTCTGGGCCCGGCCCTGCCCCCCGCCAGCTTCCCCGCCGCGGAGAATAGCGATCGCACGTGCGCCCGGGGTGAAGATCCTACGACGGACCTGCTTCTCCTCGGAATCGCGCACGGCTCTCTGCGTCGACGGGAAGCGCCGCCAACTTGAGCGCAAGACGCTTCGCCCGGGGGCCGATAGGCTTTCTGCCATGGCCCGCGCCAAGTCGAAGTCCCTGGCCTCGCTGCTCGACGCGCCCCGCGTGCGCGAAGCGGCCCAGGCTCTGATCGAAGCCGTCCACGCCGAGGCCGCGGAGCGCGAACTCTCGCCGAAGGGCTACGAGCGCGTGCTGCGCGAGCTGGGACGCATGCGCGGCCGCCCGCTGCCGCTGCCCCAGGTGGCCCTCGGTCAGGGCCGCGGCGCCCGGGTGAAGCTCGCCGACGGGCGCACCCTGATCGACTTCGTGAGCGGAATCGGCACCTACCTATTTGGGCACTCGGATCCCGATCTGCTCGAGACGGCCGTCGTCGCGGCTGCGGGCGACAGCGTCTACCAGGGCCACCTGATGCCCGGCGTCGAGTACCACGGTCTCTTGAAGGCCCTGCTGCGGCACACCGGGCCGCGCATCAAGCACGGCTGGCTCTCGGTGTCGGGCGCGATGGCGAACGAGAACGCGCTGAAGCTCGTGCTGCAGAAGCACAGCCCGGCGGACCGCATCCTCGCCTTCGAGCGCAACTTCGCCGGGCGCAGCATGGCGATGGCCGAGATCACCGACAAGGGCGCCTACCGCGAGGGGCTGCCGCTGTCGGGCCGCACGCTCTACGTGCCCTTCTACGACCCGGACAACCCGCATCGCACCCTGGCCGAGCTCGATGCCCATCTGGCGCGCTACCCGGGCCGCATCGCGGGCATGGTGTTCGAGCTGATCCAGGGCGAAGGCGGCTACCACACCGCGCCGCCCGAGTTCTTTCGCAGCGTGATGGAACGCTGCAAGCAGGCGGGAATCGCCGTCTGGGTCGACGAAGTCCAGACCTTCGCCCGCACCGGCGAACTCTTCGCGTTTCGCACGCTCGGCCTCGAAGACTGGGTGGACGTCGTCACCTGCGGCAAGGCGCTCCAGGGCAGCGCCGCGCTCTACACGAAGGCCTACAACCCGAAGCCGGGCCTGATCGCCGGCACCTACGCCGGTGCCACCACCGGGCTGGCCGTCGGCTCGCGCATCATCGAGCGCCTCGAGAACGAGGGCTTCCTCGGGGGCGAGGGCCGCATCGCCCTGCTCGGCGCGCGCTTCGATCGCTGGCTCGACGCCCTGCGCCGACGCCTGCCGCGCGCGGTGGGCCCGTCGTCGGGCATGGGCGCGATGCAGGCCTTCATTCCCTTCGATGGCTCGGCCGCGCTGGTGAGCGCGGTCGTCCGCACCAGCTTCGAAGAGGGTCTGCTCGTGTGGTCGGCCGGCTCCAACCCGGGGAAGATCCGCATGCTGCTGCCGGTGAACATCACCGAAGAGGAGCTCGAGAGCGGACTGATCGTGCTCGAGAAGGCGCTGTTGCGCGTCGCCGAGGAGCACGGCCTGTCGTGCTAGTCCTGCGGCCGATCGCAGCGGGCGATGCGGACGCCCTGCTCGATCTCGCCCGGCAGCTCGACTCGATGAACCTGCCGGCGGATCCCGAGTTCCTCGCCCAGCGCATCGCGGCGTCGGAGCGCACCTTCGCGGGCGCCATCGACGACTGGCGTGACGGCATCTATCTGTTCGTGCTCGAGGACACCGACGTCGGCCGCCCGATCGGCACGAGCATGATCCTCGCGAAGCACGGTCGGCCCGGGAATCCCTATTACTGGCTCGAGGTGACGACCGAGGAACGCCGCAGCGATGAGCTCGACGTGCGCTTCGAGCACAAGAAGCTGCAGCTGAAATCCACCGAGGACGGTCCCACGGAGATCGGCGGCATCGTGCTCGACCCGGCCTATCGCCGGCACAAGGCGCGCTGCGGCAAGGCGCTGTCGATCGTGCGCTTCGCCTACATGTCGATGCACCCCGAGTGTTTCGAGCGTGAGGTGATCGCCGAGATGCTCTCGCCCTTCGAGAAGACCGGCAACAATCTCTTGTGGGACGCGTTCGGAGCGCGCTTCACGGGCGTGCCCTACCGAAGAGCCGACCACCTGTCGTCGCGCTCGAAGCAGTTCATCGCGGATCTCTTCCCGCGCGACCCGGTGTACACGACGCTCTTCCCAGAAGAGGTCCAGGCGGTGATCGGGAAGCCGAACGAGACCGCGGTCGCGGCCCTGCGCATCCTGGAGAAGATCGGCTTCCGCACGCTGCGCCAGGTGGATCCCTTCGACGGCGGTCCCTATGTGGGGGCATCGCGCGACGCGATCGCGTCGGTCGCCGAGCGCCGCCAGCTCGTGCTTCCCGGGCTCGCGAGAGAGATCCCCACCACCGACGAGACCCGCCTCGTGCTGGTTGCGGCCGAGGGGCGCCACGGCTTCCGCGCGACGGTCGTGCCCGAAGACGAACACGGCGACCCCTGTGTCTCCGAACCGTCGCGCGAGGCGCTCGGGGTCGCCGCCGGCGATCGCGTGTCGATCGTTCCGCTGCCGTGAGCGCCCTACTCGAGAGCCGCGCCCCGGCCGATCCCGGCGACCTCGTCGGGAGCGTCCCGGTCGCGAGCGCCGCCGATGTCGACGCTGCCGTCACGCGGGCGCAGCAGGCGTTCCCCGCCTGGCGGGATGCCGGAGCCGATGCGCGGCGGCGGGTGCTCGAGCGTTTCGCAGAGATTGCTGCGGCGAAGGTCGACGAACTCGCGGCGCTGATCGCGCGCGAAGTCGGCAAGGCGCATTGGGATGCCCTCGGCGAGGCGAAACTCCTGGCGCCGAAGGTCGCCGTCACCCTCGGCGACGGGCTCGACCTGGTGGCCGACGTCGTTCCCGCCGCGGGCCAGCGCGCGAGCTATCGGCCGCGCGGGGTCCTCGCGGTGTACGGCCCCTTCAACTTCCCGGCCCACCTTCCCAACGGTCACATCGTGCCCGCACTCGCGACGGGCAACGCGGTGGTCTTCAAGCCGAGCGAGGAATCGCCGATCGTAGGCGCCTGGATGGCCGATTGCTGGCGCGAAGCCGGCCTGCCCGAGGGCGTGCTCGAGGTCGTGCAGGGCGGGCCCGATACGGGACGGGCGCTGGCCGCGGCCGACGTCGACGGGATCCTCTTCACCGGCTCCTACGCGACCGGCCGCGCGCTGCAGGAAGCCACTCTCGACGCCCCTCAGAAGCTCCTCGCCCTCGAGCTCGGCGGCAGCAACGCGATGATCGTTTGCGCCGACGCCGACCTCGAGCTGGCCGTAGCCGAGGCGGCGCTGTCGATCGCAGCGACGACGGGCCAGCGCTGCACCTGTGCGCGACGCCTGTTCGTGGAGCGCCCCATCCTGGACGAGTTCCAGGAGCGCCTCGAAGGCGTGCTGCGCGGACTGCGCATCGGCCGCCCCGACGACCCCGACGTGTTCATGGGCCCCCTCGCCTCGGCCGCCGCGTTCGCGCGGCTCGAGAAGCAGCGGGGGCTGGCGGCGGAAGCCGGTGGCGAGCGCGTGCTGCTCGTGGATCCCGGCCTGCCCGCGCCCTTCGTCGGCGCCGGCCTCGTGCGCTTCGAGAACACGGACCAGACCCATCCGTATCAGCGCGAAGAGATCTTCGGCCCCGAAGCCGCACTCTACCCGGTGGGCGATCTCGATCATGCCATCGCTGCAACGAACGATTCGGACTACGGGCTCGCCGCGTCGGTGATGACGCGCGAGCGCGCGAAGTTCGAACACGCGGTCGGCCGCATCCGCACGGGCATCCTCAACTGGAACAAGGCCACCGTCGGTGCGTCGGGACGCCTGCCCTTCGGCGGCAGCGGCAAGAGCGGTAACGACCGACCGGCGGGTGTCACCGCCACCCTCTACTGCACGGCGCCCCAGGCCCACCTCGAGAACGAGGCGGGCTTCGACCCGAGCACCCTGCCGCCGGGGATGCCCCGCCCTTGACCGATCCTACGCGCGCGAGCGACGCCCAGCGCTGGGTGCTGATGGGCGACCCGGCCCACTTCAGCGTGAAGGGCGGCGCGAACCCCCATACGCGCACGCGCTGGGGCACCCGTCGCAACGTCGACGTCGCGCGTGCGCAAGAGCAGTGGCGCGGGCTGAAGGGCACCCTCGAAGACCTCGGCGTGCGTGTGGTGGTGGTGCCGCCGAATCCGGACTGGCCGGGCAGCGTGTACCCGGCGAACGCGGGCTTCTGCTTCGATGTCGACACGCCGCGACCCGCTGGCGAGAAACGCTTCGTGTTGTCGAACCTGTTGCCGACGCGCGAGGGCGAGCAGGCGATGTACCGCGCGGTCCTCACCGAGGCCGGCCTTCCCACCGAGACGATCGACTCGGCACTGCGCTTCGAGGGCGAGGCGGACCTCTTCCCGGCGGGCGATCACTATCTCTTCACCCACGGTCGGTTGGAGAAGCAGCGCTTCGTGCCCACCTGGGGCTTCCCGCCGTGGAAGCGCGTCTACGGCTTTCGCACCGACGTGCGCGTGAAGGATCTCTTCGAGCCCGAACTCGCGCCGAAGGAGATCCTGCGCATCGAGCTCGTGCTCGAGGCCCACTACCACGGCGACACGGCGCTGGCGGCGTTCGGAGCCGAGCGCGAACACCTGCTCGTCTACCGCGAGGCGATTGCCCGCGGCGACTGGCCCCGCCTCGTCGAGCACTACGGCGACGCGCTGCTCGAACTCTCGCGTGAGGACGCCGAGCGCTACGCCGCCAACTCCTTCACCTACACGCCCAGCGACCAGAGCGACACGAACCGCGAGAGCTACCTCTTGCTGCCCGGCGGCGTCTCCGACCGCCTGCAGGACCAGATCCGCGAACGCGGCACCACCCCCCTCCCCGTCGACGTCTCCGAGTTCCTCAAGAAAGGTGGCGGCTCGGTGAAGTGCATGATCGGGGACCTGGGGCCGATTGGGGCCCTTGGGCCGGAGACCCGGAGCGGGACTCTCCATCGTGGCCGGCCGGTCCCGGTCGGTTAGCGTCGCCGCCCGCGTCGGTCCGCTTCTCGGGCAGGGTCTCCCCCTGGCCTGGACTCGTCCAGGGCGTGTCGATTGAGCAGTAGGAGCAGCGGTGCGGTGAGTAGGCCGGGGGCGCGCTCGTCATAGATCCGGCCGATCGAGACGCTTGAACCCGCTGGCATCGAACTCCGTTCCCCAGACCGCCCCCACCCTTCCCCCATGACACCCCCATCCGACTGCGCGACCAGCGGCACACTCCGCCTCAGGCGCTGGGGCTGTACCACTTCGACCGCAAGCCGAGCGGCGGTCGGGGTACAATCGTTTGCGACACCCGCTTCGGAGAGCCCCCTCGTGCCCCGCTCCGATGACTCGCCCACGGCCGATCCCGGCTCGCTTTCTCGTTCCGCATCCGACGCCCTCATCGACTCGGATGAGCAGGAATGCACTTGGTGCCGCGAGCGGTTGCCGATGCGCGCTCGCTTCTGCAGTCACTGCGGCGCCCCTCTACTTGCCGCCGAAGAGGCCGAGAGAGGCAGTGCCCCCGCACTCCGGCCGCGCATGCCGTTCACCGGTGAGCGCAAGAGGATCAGCGTCCTCTTCGCCGACATCTGTGGCTCCACTGAGCTGATCGCGGGCCTCGACCCGGAAGGCGCTGCACGGGTGATCGAGCCGCCGCTGATCGCGATCCGCGAGGCGGTGCGCCGGTTCGGAGGAACCGTCAGCGAGGTGCGAGGCGACGGGCTGATGGCGCTCTTCGGGGCGCCGATCGCCCAGGAAGACCACGCGTTGCGCGCGTGCCTTGCAGCGATCGAGATCCACCGGCGCATCGCGGATCTCTCGGAAGCATCGATCCGAGTAAGGGTCGGCGTGAACAGCGGCGAGGTGGTGGTACGCGCGATCCGCAGCGACACGGGCTTCGACTACACCGCTGTTGGGAACGTGGTCCACCTGGCCGCAAGGCTCGAGCAGGCCGCGCATCCGAGCACCACCCTGCTCGGCCCTGCGACCCGTCGCGGCGCCGCGGGGCTAATAGAGGTACGACAGCGGGAGGGCCTCGAACTCAAGGGGGTCACCGAGACGGTCGACGCGTTCGAGCTCCTCACCGTCCGCGAGGGTGAACACCGGGCACGCGCGCTGGAGGCTTCCGATGGCGCCCTGCGCGGGTTCTTTGGACGCGAGCACCAGATCGGCCGACTGCAAGCGGCGCTCGAACGGGCGCGAGTCGACGGCACACACCTCGTCGATATCGTTGGGGACGTCGGTGTCGGGAAGTCTCGACTCGTCCACGAATTCTGCGGCTTCGCAGCCGCGATGGGCTGGCATATCTGGCGCTTCGACGGATCTCCTCTCGAACAGGGCCTGCCCCACGCCCCGACACGACGGGCGCTGGCCGAGTGGTTGGACTCGGGTGCGGCGCACGACGAGGGCACACGCGGGGACGAGCTCGAGCCCTGCGTGCAGGCTTGGGATGACGAGGGGCGGGTCGACACGACGGCGCTGCGAGCATTGCTGGGGCTTTCCTTGGAGGGCTCGGATTGGAAGGCGACTTCCCCGGAGAGGCGCCGAGAACGATTGCTCGGCGGGGTTACCGCGCTGTTGGCCGCGTGTCCCGAGCCCGTCGTCGCCGTATTCGAAGACGTCCAGTGGATGGATGAAGAGACGCGCTCCCTGTGCGAGCGACTCGCCCAGAGCCGGGGACGACAGCAGCGACTCGTGATCGCGACCCGCCGCGCGACGAGCGACACCATCGACCCCCTGCTCGCGGCGGCGGAACGGATAGCCGTCCCGGTGCTCGACGATGCCAGCGCGCGCGCGCTGTTGGCCGACGAGATGGGAGACCACCCGGGAGTCGGGCGCCTGATCGAGTTGGTGGCGGAGCGCACTGGGGGCGTCCCGCTCTTCATCGAGGAGAGCCTCCGCAGCTTGATCGATACCGGCGTGATTCGCGGACGCTCCGGCGACTTCCGCCCTGCCCGCTCCTTCCATGACCTCGTGATCCCCGACAGCGTCGAATCGGCGATCGGAGCCCGCGTCGATCGCCTCCCGAGCGGACTGAAGCGCTTGCTCCAGACGATCGCGGCGGCGGGAACGGCGCCGCGCGAGGTGATCGCCGAGGCCTCGGGCATGTCGGCCCACGAACTCGCCGATTCCCTCGCCGCCCTCGAGCACCACGGCTTCCTCGCGAAGTCCACCCAGAACGAAGCCATCGCCTTCCACCATGCCTTGATCCGCGACGTCGGATACGGTCTGCTCCTCGAGCGCGACCGTGCCAGGTTGCACGAACGTGTCCTCGAGGCGCTCGAACGCCTCGCCGCAGAGCGCCGGAAAGAATTCATCGGGTTGCTCGGCCTCCACGCGCAGCGTTCGGGCGATTACGAGAAGGCCGTGGGCTACCTCGAAAAAGCCGGGCTGAAGGCGATCGGGCAATCGGCGCATCGCGAGGCCGTCGGCTTTCTGGAAAGCGCGCTCCAGGCGCTCGCTTCCTTGCCCTCGAGCCACGATCACCTGCGCAAGTCGGTGCGTATCCGACTCTTGCTGCGCGGGTGCCTCATTCCCAGCGGCGATGTCGTGCGCGTCGGATTTCACCTCGAGAAAGCAGAAGAGGAAGCAGAGCTCGTCGGTGAGATCCGGCCGCTCGGTCTGGTTTATGCGACGAGCACGTTCTCGGATTGGCTCGCCGGCCACTATGCCGAGGGTATTCAGGCCGGCCGTCGCGCCGAGACCATCTCGGGGCGCGTTGACGATCTGACCCTGCGCGTCGTTACCGGCGTCGGCCTCGGACTTTGCTTCCATGGGGCCGGTCACTTCGAAGAGGCCGCTACCGTCCACCGCGCACTCCTGGCCCGCCTGCCTGGAAAACTCGAGGGCGAGCGCTTCAACAGCACCGCCGTTCCCGCCGTGCTGGCCCGCGGCTTCTTGACCCACTCATGCGCGGAGCTCGGCCAGTTCGAGCGGGCCGCCGAGTATGCCGAGACCTCGCTCGCCCTCGCGACTCGCCTTGGCGATCATTTCGGACACGCCCTCGCGCGCTTGGGAGCCGCACACTATCACCGCTTGAGGCACGAGCATCCCGATGCGGAAGCCGTCCTGGTCGAAGGTCTCGAGGACTGCCGGCGACACGATCTGCCTACCGTCGCCGTGGCGCTAGCGGCAGAGCTCGGCCTCGTGCGCGCCGAGCGCGAGGCGAGTGACATCGCTGACCCGATGGCGGACCTCGAGCGGATCACCGACATCGCCGACGATCAGCAGATCCCTCGGTGGTCCCTCGACCTTCGCCTCCTCGCACTCTCGCAGCTGGCCTTGCGTCTGGGCCAGCCGGCAATCGCTTTGCAGCGCGCCGCAGAGGCCTGCCAGGTGAGCCGCGATCACGGGGATCTCGGCACCCTCGGCTGGAGCCTTGTCGCTCGGGCACGGGCGGCCCGAGCCACCGGCGGCGAACGACCCGACAGCCACCTCGACGAAGCCGCCGCCCTCGCCCTGCGCGGAAACCGCACCCCGCTCCAGGCCGAAGTACTCTTCGCGCGAGCCGAGGTTGCCGCGGGGCGCGCGAGGGAGCGTCACGCGCAGGTCGCCGCGCGGGCGTTCAAGGCGCTCGGCCTCGATACGCGTAGCGACGCCGCGCACGCGATGGCGAGCGCCTAGCCCGCCTCCGAGCCCTCAGGCGAAGCGGTTGTCGGACAGGTCGCGAATCGCCTGCATGCTCGGCATGAAGAAATAGGCACCGCCTCTGAACCGGGTGAAGGTCGGAAGCTCCTTCTCGGGAAGGCCCGGGATGCGAATGCGCCCGCGTGGGCCCGGCGTGCTGGCACCAAAGGGGTCGCGTCCCCAGCCACCCCCGAAGCTCATCGAGTTCATCCAACGTCGCTGAATGAACTCGAACTGGCCCTCGAGATCCGCGTTGAGAGCAATGAACAGGAGCCCACGCGATCCTTCGTCGTTCGCCGGAACCTCCTCGTCCAAGGAGCCCGGGAAGCCACTCACGGGCTCCCCGTAAGGAATCCCGCGCCGCACGATTCGACGTTCCTCCGTCGTGACGCGCCGGGGGTTCGAGCGCCGGATGTGGGCGCTCTGCGCGGTTCGTCCCGGACTCGCCTCGTCGTCGAACTCGAAGTCGTTGTGGTCATGAAGGAGCTCCCCCGGATCATCGGGAAAGAGTTCGACGGGCGCCCCGTTCCGCCAACGTCCCATCATCAACGCCGCGACGTTCTCGGGCGTGAAGCGTCGCCCCTGCACGAACCGCCGGAACTCCGCCACGTCCTGTTCGATCTTGCGGAAGACCAGATAGCTTCCGAGCCGGAGCAGTCTTCGCAGGGTAGGGTCTCCACCGGACGGCGGGAAGCAGAGGAGACGCGAAAGCGGGTACCTCGAACGCCACTTCATCTGTTCGGTCCAGACGGGCTGGCTGATGCCATCGCGGAAACCGAAATGCTCTCGGCCCTCCACCAGGCGACGCCCCTTCTCGACATGGACGCGTCGAACCGACGCACCCGACAGGAGCGCCCGACGGTGGACCGCATCCTCGAGTTTCGCCTCGTCGTCCGCGTAGAGGCTCAGGAGCGCGTGGGGCTGCCTCCCCACCTTGTCTCGCAGATCGCGATCCCACGCGTCGAGGGTCGGAGGATCGCCGAGGGTGGCCCGGCGCTCCCACATGCCCGCGCGAAACGCTTCGGGAAAGCCTTCGACCAACGAATCGTCCACGCCAAGCGCCCGCATCCCGTCACTCGAGATCGCCACGGTCGAGAGCACCTCTGAAGGCGGTTGACCTCGCGGCCAGAGCTGGCCATCAGTGAGGTCCTGGTCCCCGAGCCAGGCGCGCGCTCCGGCTGCGTCGTCGAAACGGACGAAGACGAAGCGCGCGTGACGGGCTCGGAGACCACGCAGGACGTTGGCCTGCACGTCGGACGTGAAATCCCCCGTGGTCGCGTCCGGGTGCAGCGAGGTCATTGCTCTTGCGAACCCGACGGTGTGCCGACGATCGGATCGAGCGTGTTCAGCAGCTTCTCGACGGCCTCCCGGGCATCGGATCCGAGGCCGTCGAGCGACTCGCGCGCTCGGTCCAGCTCCGTGCCGACTCGCAGGAGCCGCTCGTTGTCCTGCTTCAGCTCGTCGATCCGAGTCGGACTCGTATCCGTGTGTTGCACGAAGAAGGTCAGCGCCTGCTTGTCGCTGTGGTTGTCGACGAGACCGGTCCGTACGACCAGATCGACGAATGCCGTGGAGAGCTGGTGGGCAGGCGCGGGGTTCTCGAAGACGAGGTCGACGCCCTCGCAATGCCGCCAGAACACCTCGAGCGCTTCACGGTACTTGTCCGACATCTCGTCGATGTAGTCCTGCTCGTCTTCGTGCTCGTCCCAGAACTCGGTCTGGAAGGACACGAATAGCTGGCGGCCCTTCTCGTGGAGTCCGAGCTTTACGAAATACAGGCTCTTGACGTCGTAGAACGGCGAGGATCGGTCCACTACGCGCTGCTGGAACCACTTGAGCAGGATTTCCATGCTCTCCTGCCAAGTGAACTCGGCGATGTTCACGTCCGTGCGATTCAACGCGGCGTTCAACATCGCCGTGTGGTTCTCGTGGTAGCGGTGGTCGGCTTGCACGTTCCCCGTGCGAAGCGGGAGCAGCACGTCCCAGACGGACACGCCGCCCTGGTGAATTTGCGCGATTCGATTGGCCATGGGTTTCTCCTTGGGGTCAGGTACGAGACGTCATCATCAGAGATCGCGACGCACGCGGCTGTCAAGGAGTTGACAGCAGGTGATTTTCTCCATCTCCGCCGTCGGATACCGAAGACCGCGCCGGGGTTCGCCCATCTGTAGAGCCGTGTGCGGGATCGCGCCGTAGCGTCGGGTTGGCTTCTTCGAGGAAGCACCCTGCCCGAAACCGAGCCTGAAGATCTCGAAGCAGTCCAGGCGATCAAGACCGGCCCAGGCGAGTACGGACTCGTGGTGGTCGCCGACGGGCATCAGCCACAGAGGACCAGCACGCTCGACCAGGAAGACCTGGACTTGGTGGTCGCGTTGGAGCGCTCGCCCGACTCGAGTGACGACCCGGATCGCTGAACCCGCTTGCGCTAGGCATCGCCGTCGACGAACGTGCGCAGCGCCTCCCAATCGTGCACGGTCACGTAGCCGCGTCCGTGCTCGAGGAGTCCTTCCCGCTGCCAGCTCATCAGCATCTTGTTGACGCTGACCCGCGTGATCCCGGTTGCTTCTGCCAGCTCCTGCTGCGAGAGCCCATGTCGAATGTGCTGTCCGCCCCCGTCGGTGGGCTCGCCGTAGCGCGTTGCCAGCACGTCGAGACGCCGTGCGAACCGCCGGGGCACGTCCATGAGGACGGCATCCTCGACGAAGGCCGTCGTCTCGCGGATTCGCGCGCAGAGTACCTGGAGGAGCTGGACGGCGAGACCCGGGGATTCCTCGAGCATCGGCTTCACGTCGCGCCGTTGAAGAACCAGCGCCTCGGTATCGAGGTCCGCCGTGGCCGTTGCCGTGCGCGGCCCTCCGTCGAGGAGCGCGATTTCGCCATGCACCTCGCCGGGGTTGATGAGGTTGAGGATCACCTCGTTTCCCTCGGGAGAGAGTGACGAGATCACCACCCTGCCCGAGACCACGACCATCATCGATTCACCCGAGTCGTTGCGCCGATACAGGACGGTCCTCGCGGGATAGCGACGCGCGATCGCCACGCTCGCCAGCTTTTCGAGAACGTCGTCGGACAAGGAACGGAACAGGGAAGATGAACGGATCCACTCGGCTTCGCTGCGAGGATTGGGCATGACCCTGTGATTCTACGGCCTCTGGCCTCCGCACATCCAGCATGCCGGGCAGGATCCCTACACCATGCGACGCTTCTCAGCCCGGCTCCAGTCCCGCGACGATCGCCTTGAGATTCGCGTCGAAGGTGGCGTCGAAGTCGAAGTCGATGCCGTCGGTCGTCCAGGCGAGGTTCGGGAACGAGGCGCGTTCTTCGGCCGACAGCTGGAAGACGCGGAAGCCGCCGGAGCCGTGCTCGGCCTCGAGCCGAGCGAAGTGCTCCAGCCCCTGCACCGCCGAGAACGCGTAGTTCACGACGAGGCTGTAGGCGCGCCAGGCGCCCAGCGCGGAGAACCCGGCTTCGCGCAGCACACCGATGGCGTGGTCGACGATGGCGAAGGCACTCGGCGTGGCCGGGCCGATCTTCGTGCCGTACTCGGCAGCGCCCGGCATCGCGAGCAAGGTGTCGCGGAACCCGTGGGCGAGCGCCTCGAGGTAGGGGCGCCATTCCAATGAGGCGTCCGGCAGCACGATCCGCGCACAGTACGCCTCCATGGCGAGGGCGAGGAGTTCGTCGCGCGAACCGACGTGGCGATAGAGGGCGGTGGCCGTCACCCCGAGGTGCCGGGCAACGCTGTGCATCGAGAAACGGTTCACGCCCACGTCGAGCACGGCGCGCACGATGGCGTCCTGGCTGAGCGGGGCTCGCGCCGCGGCTCGCGCCTCCTTGCTGATGGAGTCCTTGCTTCCCGATGCGGGCACCGCGTGGCAATCCCTCTACTGGACGTGTCGTGGCCCGCTCGGTGGCTTGGAGACTTCACGGGTGATCGTGGTGAAAATGATTGTCATTTTCATGATAACACCATTAACATGGGTCGCGAGGGCTGGCCTCTCTGCCCTCGTGGAGGAACCGGCCATGTCCGTCGACCCCGCCGCCGGCCGCGCAGCCTGCCGTTTCGGCCTCTTCCTCAACATGGGCGCGAACCTCGCCGCCCGCCCCGAGGAGATCTTCGCGTTCACTCTCGAGCAGGCGGACCTCGCCGAGCGCCTCGGCCTCCACGATCTCTGGCTCTCCGAGCACCACTTCATTCCTTTCGGACTCGACCCGAGCGCGCTGACGGCGGCCGGGTTCTTGCTCGGAAGAACCCGGCGACTGCGCGTCGGCACTGCGGTCGTCCTGGCACCGCTGCTCGAACCGATCGATCTTGCCGAACGTGCCGCCCTGTTGGATCAGATGAGCGGGGGGCGCTTCGACCTCGGGCTCGGACGCGGCGGCTACCTGCGTGACTACGAGGTCTTCGGCGTGGACACGAAGCGGTGGGACGAGGAGCCCGTCCGCTCGCTTTCGACGCTGCTCGACCTCTGGTCGGGGAACGAGGAACGCCGCGCGCGGGTCGATGTCGGCGGTGCCATGCGCGTAGAGCCGCAGCCCTTCTCGCCGCAGGGTCCGCCCCTGTTTGCCGCGACGAGCTCGCCCGGGGGTCTCGCCTTCGCCGCCCGGAACGGGCTTCCCTTGCAGCACTACTTCGCCATGCCGGCCCAGGGGCGCGTGGCGGTCGAAGCGCAGTACGAGAAGGAACGACCGGACGCGGTCGACCCTCCGGAACACCTGCACACCCTGATCGTGCACGTCACCAGCGAGCCCGACCGCGATCGCGAGCGACTCCGCGAGGCCCTGACCACCTCCTTCCAGGACGGCGACTGGCCGGCGGTGCCCGGCGCCGAGGGGCGCCACCGAGACGCTGACGGCAACCCGGTGGACCGGGCAGCGATGGCCACAGGCGTCGCCGACGGGGCGATTCTCGGTGACCCCCAGCAGGTCGCGGAAGCACTCCGGGCCTTCATCGACACCACGGGAGCGCGCCGGATCGCGCTCTACGCGGAGGCCATCGCGGACCGCGAAGCGACCCTCGCCTCGATCGAGCGCTTCGCCAAAGAGGTCGCTCCGAGACTTCAGGGAGGAATGGGATGACCGGGACCACCTCGGGACGTAGCGCCGCCCACCGCGAGCAAGACCGATGAGAGTCGAGCGGTTCAACCAGGCTTTCCGTCGAGTCGGCGCCTTCCAGCTCCGCCATCGCTTCTGGTTCCTGGTCGCCGCGCTGACGCTCGTGGCGGTGGGCGTGTCGGGAGTGGGTCAGGTCTCGATCAACGTGTCGCGCGATAGCTGGTTCGACGACAGCGAGGCCATCTCGATCGCGACCGAGCGCTTCGAAGACCGGTTCGGGAACAACGACACGATCGGCATTCTGGTCACCGCGCCCGACGTGCTCCACCCCGAGGTGCTCACCGCGATTCGCGCCCTCGGCAATGAACTCCTCGACGACGTTCCCCACGCCGACGCGGTGAACTCGCTCGTCGAACTCGAGATCTCGGTGGGCACACCGGATGGCGTCGAGATCATCAATCCCTTCGAGGACGGGATCCCGACCGATCCGGACCGGCTCGAGGAGATCCGCGCGCTCCTGCTCTCAAGGCCGGCGCTGGCCAACCGCCTCTTCTCGGACGACTTCACGGAGACCTGGCTCACACTCGAGCTCCACGAGTACCCGGAAGAAGAAGAGTGGTCCCAGCAGGAGGACGCCCAGGAACCGATGTTCGACATCGGCGAAGCGGCGATCGCAATCGTCACCGACCCGAAATGGGAAAGCGACCGCTTCACCCTGAAGGCGGCCGGGCTCCCCTACACCGAGACCGAGGAACGCGACTACTTCGGGGCCGAGGCCCAGAAACGGGTCGTGTCGGGATTCGGTCTGATGGTGTTGCTGCTCAGCGTCTTCCTGCGTTCGGTTCGCGGCGTGCTCGTCCCGGTCTTCACGACGGTGATGGGCGTCGTCGTGGTCTTCGGGATCATGGGTTGGCTCGGCATCGCCATCGACGCAACGCTCGTCACGCTCCCGATCCTGCTCGGGATGGCGCTCTCGGTCAGCTACTCGATCCATATCGTCAACGCCTTCAAGCGCAATCACCGCAAGCATGGGGTGCGACACGAGGCCGCGATCGCCGCCGTCGAAGAGACCGGCTGGCCCATCGGCTTCACGGCGCTCACGACGATGGGATCGGTGCTGTCGTTCGCAACGGTCGGGATCGAGACGATTCGCTGGCTGGGCTTTACCTGCGCTGCCGTCGTACTCACCGTCTATCTATTCGTCTCGGTGCTGGTCCCCATCCTGATGAGCTTCGGGAAGGACCGGGCGCCGGCCGCTGATGCGGGGCAACCGCGCGACTCTGCCTTCGACCGCGGCATGCGCGCGGCCGGAAACCTCGTCATCCAGCGACGGGCACTGATGTTGGGGCTCATCGCGCTCTTCGTGATGGTTACGGCGCCGGGAGCCGCTTGGATGCAGGTGAACATGGACATGTTCAAGTTCATCGGTCTCGAGGTGCCCTACGTGAAACGCGTCTGGGACGTCGCCCACTCCCAGCTCGGTTCCTACCTTTCGTACAACATCACGGTCGAACTCGGGGAGGCCCACGCCATCAAGGACCCCGAGGTGCTCGAAAAGTTCGACGAATTGATCGAGACAGTAGGCGCCTTCCCACTCACCCAGTCGCACAAGGGCGTGCCCCGGGTCTTCTCGATCCTCGACATCGTGAAGGAGATGAATCAGACCTTTCATGGGGACGATCCTGCCTTCTACCGGGTCCCCGAGACCCGCGATCTCGTCGCCCAGCTGCTCCTGCTCTACGAAATCTCCGGTGGCACCAAGACCTTCCGCTGGGTCGACCAGGACTACTCGGTGCTGCGCGCCCAGGTGCAGGTACGGGAGTTCGACGCAAACGAGGTCGCTCGGGAAATGCGCGTGATCGAGCGCTTCGGCGAGACCCACTTCCCCGGCGCCGAGGTGCACGTCGTCGGATCCGCCGTGCAGTTCGCAGAACTCAATCGCAAGATCGTCTCGGGCGAGATCCGCTCACTCCTCACTGCACTCGTCGTCATCGCGGCCCTGATGGTGCTGGTTTTCGGAAGCGTCAAGACGGCGTTGATCGGCATGCTCCCCAACGTGGCACCGCTCGCCGCCATCGCCGGCTACATGGGCTACTTCGACTCGCCCCTCGACATGATGACCATGACCATCATGCCCATGCTCCTCGGCGTCGCCGTCGACGACACGATCCACTTCATCAACCACATGAAGGTCGAGTACGAGCGAAGCGGTGACTACGACCGTGCGATCCGCGAGACCTTCTCGACGGTCGGCACGAACCTCGCGATGACGACGATCGTGCTGGGCGGCGCCTTCTTGATGTTCACCCTGTCCCCCATCTCGAACATGGCGCGCATCGGCTTCCTGGCGTGCACGGGACTCTTCGTCGCGCTGATCACCGACTATCTGGCCACACCGGCCCTGATCTCGTGGTCGAGGCCCTTCGGCGAGGATCGGCGGTGAGCATTGGCAGAGCGCGCCACGGCCGGCATCTGCCGGCCCGAACCCTCCGTGACGGCGATTCTTTCACCCAGCTGTGCGAACAGCGTCCGAACCTGCTCATGTGTCGTCGAGCGACGCGGGCTGCGGTTTGGGGGAGCGCCAGTAGTATCTGACCACTCGAAGCGCGTAGGAGCCTGGCACGTCGCCTCTCCCCAATCGCGCCAACGCGACGGTCGTAGCCGCCAGCTCGGGCCAGCAAGCGAAGGGCGTCGAACCTGGAGAAGCCATCATGAGAACCAAAGGAAGCCTGGCTGGCCGAGCCCTTGCCTTAGCCGCCATCGGTATCGTCACCCTCTCTTCTGCGAGCAGCGCCCAGATCACCGAGATCATCGACATGACCGGTGACGGCGGGGGCAACATCCTCGACCGCCCGCGGGTCATCGACGTCGACAGCGCGGGGAACGTGTACGTCCCCGGCCAGACCTCGGACAACGCGTTCAAGGTGACGCCAGGGGGCGTCATCACTGAGATCATCGATTCGACGGGCGATGGGCTGGGCAACATCCTGGATGCCCCGGAGAGCCTGACCGTCGCGGCATCGGGCAACGTGTACGTGGCCGGCCGCACCTCGGACAACGTCTTCCGCGTGACGCCGGGTGGCGTGATCACCCAGATCCTCGACTCGACCGGAGACGGCACCAACGGTTTCGACAATCCCCGGTCGATCACGGTGGACAGCGCCGAGAACGTCTACGTCTCCGGCCTTCTCTCAAACAACGTCTTCCAGATCACTCTGGGCGGAACCATCACGCAGATCATCGACGCGACTGGGGATGGTTCGGGCAACACCCTCAGCGCTCCGGACGGTGTGGCCGTGGACACGTCGGGCAACGTCTACGTCGTGGGCAGCGGCAGCAACAATGCATTCCGCATCGACCCCGTTGGCAGCACGATCACCCAGATCATCGACAACACGGGAGACGGAGCGGGAAACGCGCTCGTCGCCCCGCGTGCCATCGCCGTCGCCAACAACGGCAACGCGTACATCGCGGCGTTCTCGGACAATGCGTTCGAGATCACGCCGGGCGGCGTCATCACCGAGATCATCGACTCCTCCGGCGACGGGCTAGGCAACATTCTCGTCGACGCGCAGGGAGTCGCGGTGAGCTACGCAGGCGTCGTCTACGTCTCGGGGTTCGCCAGCGACAACGTCTTCCGGATCCCGACGGCCGGGAACACGATCGAAGTGATCGACGCGCTCGGCGATGGCGGGGGGAACTTGCTCAACGTGGGCTACGGCGTGGCCGTGGACAACTCCGGCAACGCCTTCGTCGCGGGCCGCAACAGCAACAACGTATTCAAGATCACGAACAACCTGCCGGTTCCCCTGCTGGGGCCCTGGGGCGTATCGCTGCTGAGCGCCCTGCTCGTCGGCGCAAGCGCCATCGCAGTGCGACGGTCGCGCCAGTAGACAGAGCCGATCGATTGCCGCGCGCGAGCGGGGCGACCTCGATGGATCGTCGGCTCGGGCTCGCGCTTCTGCGAGGGCCCGGGCCGGCGTCAGTCCAGCATCCGCACCAGCACGAAGCCGAGGCCCACGAGCTGAACGAAGTTCAGCACGACGCTCGCCCGGTGTGCGGCCTGGAAGGGCTGCGCTGCCGCAGCGTCGCCCGCCAGCTCGCGATCTCGCAACGCGTTGATCCGTGGCATCAACCACTGGCGCGCCAACACGAAGCCAGCGGCGATGGCGGCACAAACGATGCCGTCGAAGCGATCGTCGGTGCTTGCGAGCAGCACCAGGGCGCCCACGCCCGTCACCACGGCGAGCACCGCGTAGTACCAGGGAAACACCTGGCGGATGAAGCGACCAGCCGTCTCTTCGGGAAGGCGGGTGAAGATGAGCGGCGCCATCACACTGGAGAAGAAGACCATCGCGCCGAAGCCCGTGGCCACGCACACGCCGGCCACGATGGACAGGACGCCGGTCATGATGCTCGCCCGTCAGCCGGCTCGGCTTCCCCCCCGGCCATCGCGCGGGCACGGTGGGTCAGCACGATCGTCTGACCGGCTACTTCGCGGACCGTGTCGCAGACCTCCTCGAACCGGAAGTAGAGCAGCGCATCGCCGGCGCGCAGATGCATCCCCTCCGGGTCGACCGCGACCATCCTGGGCTCGGCCACCTCGACACCCCGAAGCTGGGCGCACATGAGCTGCATCTCGGATACGTGGTCGTCGTTCATGTGATCGAGAATGAACTGCTCCTGGTCGACCCAACCAGGCGTGTCGAGTGTCCATTCCTCCGCGGAGGCGGTCGAACCGTCCAGGAGCGCCGCCTCCTGGATCTCGAACCGGTGCAGACGCGCGGGGTCGGCGTCGGGGAGCACCCCCAGGAAGCGTGACCGCTCGGATTCGCTGGCCGGTTGCAGCCATCCCCGCAGCGCGAGGCCCTCGGGGCCGAGAAGCTCGACTGAAGTCTCCGACGCAAGCGGCTCGGGGAGCTCGACCACAGGCTCACCTTCTCGGGCGCATACCAGGGCGGCTCGGACGTGCTGCGCGCCACTGCGGATCTCGACGCTGTCCGCCTCGCGCAGGCGCCAACGGGATTCTCGGAGGGTGTCGACTTTCGGCATCGGGCTAGCGTAGGGCACATGCCTGGACGAATGAACCGCGACCAGATCCACGCCTTCCTGGACTCCCGCCCGGGTTGGGCAATCCTCACCACGCTCAGCGCCGACGGCCTCCCGCACACCGTGCCCCTCGGCTACTACCGGCTTGGCGACGAGATCGTGATGGGAGTGCGCGACGGGACCGCCAAGGTCGCGAACATCGAGCGTGACTCGCGGGCGAGCGTTCTCCTCGAGTCCGGCAGCACCATGTCGGACATTCGCGGCGTGATGCTGCAGGGACACGCCCGTGTCCATCGCGCGCCCGACGAAGTCCTGCACTACGCGCGTGAAGGGGCGCGTGCGCGGGGCGTTCCCGAAGCCGAATTGCCGACTGAGGCCCGGGCCGGTGCGGTCTACATCCGCGTCACCCCGGAGCGGGCGATCTCGTGGGACTACGGGGCCGGCGGCGACTAGCCCGGTCCGATCGTGGGGGCCTCTGCGGGTCGCCGCTGGCAAGCGAGCATCGCCCTACCCCACCTTCGCGATCACGTTGTCCGCGAACCAGTGGATCTGGCCGACCATGTCCTCGAGACTACGGGTGTCGGGCTCTGCGTCGTAGGGGTTGCGGAACGCGACGATCGACTCCGCCACTCCGTAGTCTTCGAGCTTCTTCACCCCGTCGGTGGAGAACGCGTCGCCGCTCATGGCCTGGTACTCGAAGGGCGCGTTCTCGCGACCGTACTCGCGGCGGTAGCCGTCGATCTCGTCGATCAGCACCTTGAATTCGTCGGCTGAGCCGCCGGCGTGGATGAAACCATCGGCGAGACGCGCGGCCCGGCGCAGCGCCGGCTTCGCGTGCCCGCCGATCAGCAGCGGCACCGGCTCACTCGGCGCCGGACAGATCTTGATCGGATCGAGCTGGAAGATCTCGCCGTCGTAGCCGAAGTACTCGCCGGTGAGGAGCCCGCGCAGGATCTCCATCATTTCGTCCATGCGCTTCCCGCGCCGCTCCCAGGGGATCTGCGTCGCCGCGAAGTCGTCGGGCCAGGGACTGATCCCGATGCCGAAGGTGAAACGGTTCTTCGTGAGCACCGCCACCGAAGCGAGCTGCTTCGCCACGATCGCCGGCTGCCGGATCGCCAATTTGTACACGGACGTCGAGAAGCGCAGCTTCGTCGTGATCGCGCCCATCGCCGGCACCACGGTGAAGGGCTCCAGGAAGGGGACGCCATCCAGGAACTCGCGATCACCGTCGCCGTTGTAGGGGTACTTGCTGTCCGACTCCTGCGGGTAGCAGATGCTGTCGGGCAGCGTGAAGGTGTCGAAGCCGACTTCTTCGCAGGCCAGCGCGAGGGGCAGGTAGAAGTCGGGATCGCACATGGCGGCGTGGTAGGCAAAACGCATGGGGGCTCCAGAGAATGAGGGGCGTTCAGCTCGCGCTGCCGCCGCATTCGGTGTTGTGCACGAAATCGACGACCGAAGGTCCGGCTTCGTCGGTCAGTGCGAGTAGGACCGTGTAGTGGTTGCGACCTTCGACGCGCTGCAGGCGAGCGGTCGCGCCCGCGTCGGTGAGCGCCTGCTCGAGCAACGCCGCCTGGTGCCGCAGCGCATCCCAGTCGTGTTCGGCGTAGAGCACCAGGGCGGGCGGCGCGTCTCCATGAATGCGCGGAATCACCGACGCCTCCTGCTGCCAGGCCTCGTCCGCGACCCGGAAGCGACGCTCGTAGTAGGACAAACGGGCTCCCTGCTCGTAGGTCGCCTCGTCGGCGAGGTCGTAGCCGGCCCCGCTCACCGGGATCACGCCACAGACGCGACCCGCGCCGTGCGCGTCGGCGGTTCCCGGATCGAAAGCGACGAAGCTCGCCAGTTGAGCTCCCGCCGAATGCCCCATCAGGAAGACAGCGTCGGGGTCGCCGCCGTAGCTCGCGGCGTGGGCTTGCACCCAGGCGAGCGCGCGCGCGACGTCTTCGACCTGATCGGTCCAATCTACGTCGAACTGCAGGCGGTAGCTGATCACTGCGGCGCCGATGCCGTGGGAAGCCAGATAGCGCCCGAAGTTCCCGTAGATGTCTGCGCCGCCCACCGTGTAGCCGCGATCGCCACTGGTCCAGCCACCTCCGTGGACGAATACGACGATGGGCCAGCCCTCGCCCGCGTCTGCCGCGTCGGGCAGGAAGAGGTCGAGGCGGTGCTTCTCGGCGTCCGCATCGTCACCGAGCCGATACGGCACGTCTCGCTTGACCAGCGCTGCGGCGATCGGAACCTCGTCGTAGACGAAGGGGGTCGCGACGTAGCCGAGGATGTTGCGACAGCCTCCGGCAAACAGAAGGAGTGCGGCGAGCGCGACGACAAGCCGTGCGGATCTGGGCCCTGCAAGGGAAAGCGACATGCGGCGACACTAGCGGCGCGTCACGGCGGCTGCCGCGCGCCGCGGGCGCCGCTCACCTTTTCTCGGAGCGCACCGCAAGATCCACCGCGGCCGAGACGTAGAACCCTTCGAGCGCGCCTGCGTCTGGAGGAGTTCAATGCGCATCGCCGCGATTTCACTGCTGATTCTCGCCACGTTCACGGGCTGCCTGAGCCTGCACGCCCAGGTCCCCGAGGACGTCGTGCGCCAGCACGCGGCCCAGGAAGAGGGCCTCGAGTTTGCCGCGATCTGCTCCCACGAGGATCGGCGCTTCTCGGAAGGCGCGTCCGTGTGCATGACCGAGCGCCGCATGGTCTGCGACCCGAGCGGACGCTGGATGCGCGAGGGCGACTGCTAGCGGGACGCAGGGGTGGGCCTCCGAGCGGAGGCCTGCCCCGCAGCGTCGAACCCGCCAAACGACCTGGCGCCGGGGGTCAGCCCCCCATCAGGCGCGAAAGCACGCCTTTGCCCTTCCCCTTGCGCTCGCGCATCTCGATGACGCGCAGCTCCTGGATGGCAGGGCGGAAGTCGGGTTTCAGCAGCAGTGCTTTCGAGAAGATCTTCTTCGCGACCTCGACTTCTCCCTTGGCCTTGTGGATGCGTCCGAGGAAGACGTAGGGAAGCGGCTGGTCGGATGACAGTTTGATGCCCTTCGCGACGTTCTCGAGGGCCTCGCGCTGGACGACCGCATCGCTCGGATTGGTGAGGTAGAGCGCGTAGCCCAGGTGCGCGACGTAGTCGCCCTGCTCCGGATCGAGATGCGACGCCATTCCGAAGGCCTCGGTCGCCTGGTCGTACTGCTTCGCGTCGAGGTGGGTCTCGCCCTTGCGGAACCAGCGCTCGCCCTCGAGCACCCGCTCGGCGCTCGACTGGGCGCGGCGGTCCTCGGCTTCCTCGTCGCGTAGCATCGCGTAGGCGCGGCGCTTCTCCGCGTTTCCCAGGTTGTCGAAGGCAGCGCGAATCCGCACCCGGATCCGGTCGGCCTGCTGGCAGAGCACGAGGTTGGCGGTGGTCGACTCGACCTCGGGCACTTCGTCGAGGCGAGCCCGGTGTGCCGCGCGCACTTCGCTGTCGGAGGAATCGGGGCCCACCCCGAGCACTTCGAAGTCGTCACTCGAGAGCAGCCGCTGGGCCAGCTCGCGCATGGTCACGACGAGGTTCTCGCGGTCCAGCGGTTCCGTCTGGGCCGGCTCGGGCACCGGCGCCTCGGCCACGAGCGCGGGCGCGTCATCTCGAAGCGCGGGTTCGGACGGGTCTTCGGCGTCCAGGTCGACGTCGATCTCGGGAGCGACATCGGGCTCCGGTTCCGATTCCGGTTCGGAAACCGGCTCCGGTTTCGCCTGCGCGACGGCCGCCGCGACGACCATGGTGGCCGTGTCTTCGTCGGATGCGGCCGCCATCGACTGGGTGTCGGCTTCGGATTCCAACGCGTCGAGCGCGGGCGCACTCGGCACCACGGCCTCGAGGGTCGGCGCGTCGTCGACCGCGGTCCTGGCGAGCGCGTCCATCTCCCGCTCGAGTTCCTGGCGCACCCGGCGCAGGGCCTCGAGCTCGCGCGTCTCCTGGGCGCGAGTCCGCGTCAGCTCCTCGAGCTCTTGCGCGCGCTCGGCGCGGGCGCGGGCGAGGCCCTCGAGCTCCTGGGCGCGATCCGCCACGGCGCGTGCCAGGTGTTCGAGTTCGTCGGCGTGCTCCGCCCGGGCAACGGCCAGCTCCTCGAGTTCCTGCTCATGCTCTTCCCGCACCTTGGCCAGCGCGTCGATCTCTCGTGCGCGCTCCTCCAAGGCCGGTGCGAGCGCTTCGAGCTCTCGCACGTGGTCTTCGCGGGTCTGCGCCAGCTCCTCGATGGCGCGCTCGTGCTCATCGCGGGTGCGCGCCAGGGCCTCGAGTTCCCGAGCGCGCGCGGTGCGCGCCTCTTCGAGGGCTTCGAGCTCCTGGGCACACTCTTCGAGGGCCGGCACCATCGCGTTGTGCTGACGGGCGCGCTCCTGCCGCGCTGCGGCCAGCTCCGCCAGCTCTTCCTCGTGCCGTTCCCGGGCCGCCGCAAGACTCTCGAGCTCGCGGGTGCGGCGTTCGCGCGCGCGTTCGAGGCGCTCGAGCTCCGCGGCCTGCTCCTCGAGCGCCGGTGCCAGCGCGTCGCGCTCGCGTTCGTACTCGAATCGGGTCCGGGCGAGTTCGTCGAGTTCGTTCAACCGCGCCTCGCGGTCGCGAGCGAGCTGCTGGATCTCGGCCTCGCGGGCCTCACGGTCGCGGGCCAGCGCCGCGAGCTCACGCTCGCTCTCGTCGCGCGTGCGCTGCAGCTCTTCGAGCGCCTCCTGCTGGGACGCGAGCGCTTCGGGCTCGGGCGTCGCCTCCGTGCCGAGCAGCGCGGTGAGGGTCAGGGTGGGCGTCGTGCGCAGCTCGATCGTGCCACTCACCCACAGCGCGTAGATTTCACGGTCGTCGAAGACGACGGAATCGAGCAGCACGGCAAGGGTGTCCTCGCCCGACAGCGCTTCGAGCGCACGCTGCTGCTTCTCGCTCAGCGACCAGCGGCCAAGGGTGGTCGGCGCATCCTCGGCCAGGGAGACATAGAGCGACCCGCGCTTCGCCAACCGATCGCGCACGCGGCGCAAAGGCGCCGCATCGAGCACGCCGTCCGCCAGAAGCGCCACCGGGTCGACGTCGAACTTCCGCAGCGTGCGAGGCTCGAGGCCGCGCCCGCGGTAGAAATGGTACTCGCCCTCTTCCCAACCGAATGCCTCGAAGAGCGGCTTCGTCGGATTGCGTCGGGCCCGCATGCGCAATCCGATCGGCACGCCACGACGCACTTGCACCGCGACCCGTCGTCTTCCTCGTCGGAGGCCGAGCACACCCGTGTCGGTTCGCCTGCGCAGCCGCGCGAGGAGCTCGGGGACGGGGACGTCTTCGAGGTCCCCTTCGAGGTCGGCTTCCGGTCGTCGTGAGCGCCCGGCGGCTTCGATCGCGAGCTCCGGCAGCGTGTCCTTGACGAGAGACAGGACGGCGGACGCCGCAGCCGGCTTCGTGAGGAAGTCGACGCAGCCCAGCGCGATGGCCTCTCCGTGCTCTGCCGAGTCGCGCGAAAGTTGCGTCAGGACGAGCACCGGAATGGCGCCCGCATCGACTTCGCGGATCCCGGCCATGAGATCGAGCCCGTCGTAGTGGGAGCTCTCGATCTCGAGCAGCACCATCGCCGGCCGTTCGGCGTGCACCCACTGCATCGCCTCCTCGGGATCTGCGGTCTGACGCAGTTCGCAGTCCGCCTCCCGCAATCGGTCGGAGACCGAAGCAGGGAGATCCAGACCGTCGTCGATCGAGAGGATCCAAGGGGGCATGGGGGCGGCGTCTGCGAGGAGCAAGGGACACGCCCTGCCGGCCAGGTGCGCGTCGGAGCCCGCCCCGACACGAGCCGGGAGGGCATCCGGGAGTCATCGGACGGACCCGCCCACCCCTTGAGGTCCGCGGGGTGGGCCGAGGTGTCGCGCGCGACCCTGGACGACGCTCGTTCCCACCAACGCCTGGCTGCGCTACCGGACTCTGCGGGAGGCGCACTCCGCGCACCCAGGAGGACCCATGCACCCCAACTGGCTTCGCGCTCGCCCCCTGCCTCTCTGGCTCACGCTGGGTCTTGCTTGCCTCTCCACCGCGTGCCCGGGCCTGCGTGCGCAAGAAGCGGCAAGCGACGGATCCGAAGCGCCGCTCGCCATCTCGGGTCCGACCCCGGAGCGCAACGACGATCCGGTGTACGCACCGGCACTGCGCACCGAGCACCCCGACCGCGTCTTCTGGGGCGACACGCATCTGCACACGCGTCTGTCGATGGACGCCTACACCTTCGGTACCGCCCTCGGGCCGGAGGAGGCCTACCGCTTCGCCAAGGGCGAGACGGTGATGGCCACCCACGGACAACCGACACGGCTGGAACAGCCCCTCGATTTTCTGGTCGTCGCCGACCACGCCGACGGCCTCGGTGCCATGCTCGCGCTCGAAGCCGGTGATCCCACCCTTCTGGCCAACGCGAAGCTCCGGGAGTGGCGCGAGATCCTGCGCTCTCCCGACCGGGCGGTGCGTCGCGCCCTCGAAGGAACGCAGACGGCCCGCGACAACCCGAAGGAGCTCGACGCCGAGCGCGTTCGCGGACCCGCGTGGCGCGCGCTCGCCCGTCTGGCCGACGCCCACTACGCGCCGGGCCGGTTCACACCCCTCGTTGGATACGAGTTCACGGGACAGCGCGGCGGGCAGAACCTGCACCGAGTCGTGATCTACCGCGACGGCGCCGAACGCGCGGGAGATCACCTCCCCCTCTCGCCCGCTCCCTCCGGCGATCCGCGTCGCCTCTGGGCCGACCTGGCGCGCTACGAACGCGAGACCGGCGGACGGGTGCTCGCCATCCCCCACAACGGGAACCTTTCCAACGGCATCCTCTTTCCGTTGGCCGAGACCGAGTTCGGCGATGCGATGGACGAGCACTACGTTCGCGCGCGGGCGCGCTGGGAACCGGTGTACGAGGTGACCCAGATCAAGGGTGACGGCGAGACCCATCCCTATCTCTCGGAAGACGACGCCTTCGCCGACTACGAGACCTGGGACGTCGGCGACTTCGCGGGGGTTCCGAAAGAGAAGGCGATGCTCGCGGGCGAGTATGCCCGCTCGGGGCTGCGTCGCGGCCTCGAGCTCGAAGCGCGCTTCGGCACCAATCCCTACCGCTTCGGCATGATCGGCTCGACCGATTCACACACGGGTCTGGCCACCGCGGACGAGGACAACTTCTTCGGGAAGCACAGCGCGGACATGGAGCCGTCGCCCACGCGCTGGAAGGATGCCGTGGGCGGCCGGGGCGAGTTCGTGATCCCGGGCTGGATGATGGCTTCCTCGGGCTATGCCGCGGTCTGGGCACGCGACAACACACGTGAGGAGATCTGGGATGCGCTCGCCCGACGCGAGGTCTACGCCACCACCGGGCCGCGCATTCGCGTGCGCTTCTTCGGAGGGTGGGACTACGCAGCAGCCGACGCCGCCGCATCGGACCTCGCCGCGGTGGGCTATGCGGGAGGCGTGCCCATGGGTGGCGTCCTCCCGGCACGCTCGAAGGGAGCGCCGCGCTTCCTCGTTGCCGCCGCGAAGGATGCGCGCAGCGCACATCTCGATCGGGTGCAGATCGTGAAGGGCTGGATCGACGCCGACGGCCGGACCCACGAGCGGGTCCACGACGTGGCGTGGAGTCAGCCCGGGATGCGAAAGCCAGGGCCAGATCGCGTAGTCCCGCCGGTTCCTTCGACGGTGGACGTGGAACGGGCGCGGTACACGCAGAATCACGGGGCCGCGCAGCTCGCGGTCGTGTGGACCGATCCCGACTTCGACCCAAAGGCCGCCGCGTTCTACTACGTACGTGTGCTCGAGATCCCGACGCCACGCTGGACCACCTATGACCAGCGCGTGCTCGGAGCCACCCTCGGCGAGCGGGTTCCCCGGGTGACCCAGGAACGCGCCTATTCGTCGCCCATCTGGTATCAGCCCGAGAGCGGCTAGCGCGGTGCCGCGAAGCGGCGGTGTGTCACTGGAACTTGTTCTCGGGTGCGCCTAACACGGCCTGCGTCCCTCCGCTCGTGGAACACGTTTCAACCCTCGCGCCTCCGTCAATCCCGCCGGACGATTCCGCTTCTTTTCCTACACCGCTTGGCGTTAGGGTGGTGGCGTGCGTAAGTCGGGAAGACCGACGTGCGCCCGCGGTGGAGATCTCCTTCGACCACCCGAGCGTTTCGCTGGACGGCTGAACCACGTCGGTTCGGTCGTCATGGTCCTTCCCGCTCCCATCCTGGAGGGATCTTCATGAAGTCCCAACGCTTACTCACCCGGTGCGCCCGAATCACCGCCTCCAGCTTCTTGCTGCTGGCATTGGCACTGCCCGCAACGGCTGTGATCGTCGAGTTCACCTCGACCTCGACGGCCGGCATTGGCGACGGCGGCAACCCCGCAACCATCGACGTGTCACCGAACGGGCTGCCGATCTGCAACATGGGCCTGCAGCCCCACCTGAACGCGTCGATTCCGGCGGCTGGTTTCGCCGATGTCGGCACGGTCGCGCCGCGTTCGCTGATGGCGGTGCGCCCGTTCAAGTACGGCCCGCCCGGTGCCACAACCGGCAACGCCACGATCATGGCGCGGCCCGGTGTCGCAGGCGTGAACGGCGCGGCGCAGTACGCGTCGAGCACCTGCAACATCCCGTTCCCGACGGCGTTCCTGCCGGCGATCCTCGCCGGTCGCACCCAGTTCTCGCGCTTCACCGGCCCGGCGGACAACGCCATCACCACCACCACGACGGCGATGGGCAAGATGAACTTCATGGTCACCACCATGGGTCTCGAGGATCATCACCTCCGCGCAGGCGGTGGCCCCGGAAACTTCACGTTCATGGTCCCCACGGTCCTGGGCACGCCGATGCAGACGATCATGGGCACCGCCGGCGCCAACACCTTCGGCGGTGGCTGGCGTGGGTCGGGCGGTGGCCGTGTGAACCTGGCCGTGAACGCGGCGCCGGGCGTCGTGATCTCGGGCTACTGGCTGACCGGCCCGCGCAAGGGCGGTCACAATGATCCGGTGAACACCCAGCTCGTGACCCAGTCCGGTCTCTTCACCAATCTCGCCACGATGGGCGTGGCGCCGGTGACCCTGCGCGCCTGGAATGCACGGTTCACGACGGGCATGGTGAAGGCCGAGGACAACGGCGGTCAGTTCATCACGATCCGTACCCAGACCGGAGGCGACAACCGCACGGGCCCGTCGTCGAGCATGGGCACCCTGCTGCTCGTCACGCCGTTCACGGCGAGCCTGATCCCGTTCCTGGGTGGCGCCGCGAACCTGTACTTCGGTGGCACGGCGACGACCCGCTTCAACTTCCTGCCCGAGCCCGGCCCCACGGCCCTGCTCGCGGCGGGCGTCCTCGGCGTGATCGCCCTGCACCTGCTGGCGAGACGCCGCAAGTAGGGAGCGGAAACGCGTCCCTATCGCGAGTGACCCAACCGAGGCCCGGGTGGCGATGCCGCCCGGGCCTCTTCTTTTCGGGAATGCGCGAGACGCCGAAATGCGCCGTTGCTTCTCGGAGGGTGGGTCGGGGACAATGCGGGTCCCTCATCGCCCCACTGGAACCGCCATGCAGACGCGTTTTCCAGCCCGCTGGCTTCCGCGCAAGTTCGCTTGCGTCGCTCTGTGGCTCGCCGTTGCCATCCCCGCGCAGGGGTTGGTGGTGGAGTTCGATGCCACCTACACGGCGGGCCTCGGTGATGGAGGGAACCCCGCCACGGTCGACGTGGCGCCGAACGGAAGGCCCGCCTGCAATCAGGGCCTCCAACCGCATATCAACGCGTCGATCCCGGGTCACGGATTCGCCCAGCTCGGGATCACCGCGCCGCGCTCGTTGATGGCGGTGCGCCCCTTCCACTACGGCGAAGCCGGCCCCACGACCGGCAACGCGACGATCATGGCAAAGCCCGGAGTCGCGGGCGTGAACGGTTTCGCGCGGTACACCTCGAGCACCTGCAGCGTCACCTTCCCAACGGCGTTCATTCCCAGGTTCTTCGACCTCACCCTGTTCGGGCGCTTCACGGCGCCCGCCCACAACGCCATCAGCACGACGACGACACCGATGGGCCGGATGAGTTTCATGGCCACGACCATGGGACTCGAATCCCATCACCTCCGCGCAGGCGGTGGCGGAGGCGATTTCAGCTTCATGATCCCGACGAGCCTCTCGTGGATGCAAACGATCATGGGAACTGCCGGCGCGAACACCTTCGGGGGCGGCTGGCGTGCCTCCGGTGGAGGACGCGAGCACTGGTGGTACCCGGTCGCACCGGGTCAGGTCGTCTCGGGCTACTGGCTGAGTGGTCCCTGGAAGTTCGGGCACAACGAACCGGTGAATACCCAGATCGTGAGCGCATACGGGGTATTCACCAACCTGGGCACGATGGGCGTGTTCCCGGCGACCGCACGCTTCTGGAATGCCCGCTTCACGACGGGCATGGTGAAGGCCGAGGACCACGGCGGACAGTTCATCACGATCCGGACGCAGACCGGTGGCGACAACCGGACGGGCCCCCACTCGAGCATGGGGACACTCCTCCTCGTCACGCCCTGGACGGCGAACGTCATCCCGTTCCTAGGAGTCACGACCCTCCATTTCGGCGGCACCGCGACCTTGCGCTTCGATTTCCTGCCCGAGCCGGGGCCAACTGTGCTCCTCGCACTCGGCGTGGGCGCCGTGCTGGTACTCCATCTCCTCTCGCGGCGCGGTCACTAGACGATGGGTGCGCACAGACGATCCGGGTTTGGAGTCGTTGCCGTCATCGCCGCCGCGCTCCTTCTCCTCGATCTCGCTCCTGCGTCAGCACTGGTCGTCGAATTCGACGCTACCTACACCGCCGGCCTCGGCGACGGCGGGAACCCGGCCACGATCGACGTGAGGCCGAATGGTCGGCCCATCTGCAACAAACGCTTGCAGCCACACCTCAACGCATCGATCCCAGGCCATGGGTTCGCAGCGCTGGGGGCGACCGCGCCGCGATCGCTCATGGCAGTCCGACCCTTCCACTACGGAGAAGCCGGGCCGACCACAGGCAACGCCACGATCATGGCGAAGCCGGGCATCGCCGGATCCAACGGCTTCGCGAGGTACACGACGGGGACGTGCACCCTCACCTTCTCGCCGTTCATTCCCCTGTGGAGGTACTCCGACTTTTTTGGGAGGTTCACGGCCCCAGCCAACCACGCCATCGCAACGACGACCACGTCGATGGGGCGCATGAGATTCATGGCCACGACCATGGGCCTGGAGTCGCACCATCTGCGGGCAGGCGGTGGACCGGGAAGCTTCAGCTTCATGGTCCCAGCAACCCTCTCGCCGATGCAGACGATCATGGGGACGGCCGGCGTGAACACCTTCGGCGGCGGCTGGCGCGCCTCGGGTGGCGGACGTCGCAGCGACGCGATCAACGCTGCTCCGGGAGTCGTGGTTTCGGGCTACTGGCTCACCGGCCCCTGGAAGTTCGGGCACAACGAACCCGTGAACACCCAGCTCGTGACCCAGTTCGGCGTCTTCACGAATCTGGCCACGATGGGCACGGCGCAGGTGACGGTTCGGGTGTGGAACGCCCGGTTCACGACGGGCATGGTCAAGGCCGAGGACAACGGAGGGCAGTTCATCACGGTCCGCACCCAGACCGGTGGCGACAACCGCACCGGACCCCACTCGAGCATGGGGACGCTTCTGCTCGTCACGCCCTGGACCGCGAATGTGATCCCGTACCTCGGAGGCGCCGCCAACCTCTACTTCGGAGGCACCGCGACGCTGCGCTTCGAATTCCTCCCCGAGCCCGGCCCGACGGCGCTTTTCGCGCTGGGTGTCGTGGCGGTGCTGACGCTCCATCGAGCATTGCGAGGACGCGGTCGGTCATGAACGGACTCCTCGTCCGGAGAACCGCGGCCCTCCTCGCTGCCCTCACCACGCTCGTGTGGCCCCTTTACAGTTGCGCGCTGGTCGTCGAGTTCGACGCCACGTACACGGCGGGACAGGGCGATGGAGGTAATCCCGCAACCTTCGAGAATGCGCCGAATGGGCGTCCTATCTGCAACAAGGGGCTCCAAGCGCACCTCAATGCATCGATCCCAGGTCACGGCTTCGCCGAGTTGGGTGGCACGGCACCGCGTTCGCTGATGGCCGTGCGCCCGTTCCGCTACGGGGAGGCCGGCCCCACCACCGGTAACGCCACCGTCATGGCCAAACCCGGTATCGCGGGTGCGAACGGCTTCGCTCGCTACACGACGCACACCTGCGTCGTGTCGTTTCCGCCACCGTTCCTGCCTGCGATCTTTCCGGACCGAACCCTGTCTGGACGCTTCACAGCTCCGGCAGACAACGCGATCACGACCACGACTACGACGATGGGCCGGATGAGCTTCATGGTCACCACGATGGGTCTCGAATCCCACCACCTCCGCGCCAGCGGCGGCCCTGGCGACTTCAGCTTCATGGTGCCCGCATCCCTCGAGCCGAACAACGCCTGGAGTGGCAGCCCGATGCAGGGAATCCAAGGGGAGGCGGGTCCCAACAGCTTCGGTGGGGGTTGGAGGGCGTCCGGGTTCCATCGCGACAATCTGCAGTACCTCTTCGGGCCGGTGGTCTTCTCCGGCTACTGGGTGAGCGGCCCCTGGAAGTTCGGGCACAACGAGCCGGTAAATACCCAGGTGGTGAGCCAGTTCGCGGTCATGACGAACCTCGCCACCATGGGCACCTTCCCTGCAACCGTGCGTGTCTGGAACGCGCGCTTCACCACCGGGATGGTCAAGGCCCTGGACAACGGAGGGCAGTTCATCACGATTCGCACCCAGACCGGTGGCGACAACCGCACCGGCCCGCACTCGAGCATGGGAACCCTCCTGCTGGTCACACCGTGGACGGCCAGCGTGACGCCTTGGCTGGGAGGCGCGGCCAACCTCTACTTTGGCGGCACCGCGACGCTGCGCTTCGAGTTCCTCCCCGAGTCCGGCCCGACCGCGCTATTCGCGCTCGGAGCCATGACGGTGCTAGCCCTCCACTTTTTCTCGCGGCGAGATCGCTAGACGATGGGCGCACGAGAACGAGCGAAGCTCGGTGGCGTCGTGGCTTCCCTACTCCTCCTGGCGGGGTTCGACTCCGCGTCGGCGCTGGTCGTCGAGTTCGACGCCACCTACTCCGCCGGCCTCGGCGATGGTGGAAACCCTGCCACGATCGACGTGCAGCCGAACGGCCGTCCCGCCTGCAATAGGGGCCTCCAGCCGCATCTCAATGCGTCGATTCCGGGCCACGGATTCGCCGAGCTGGGTGCGACAGCGCCGCGCTCGCTCATGGCCGTCCGCCCCTTCCACTACGGCGAAGCCGGGCCCACGACCGGCAACGCGACGATCATGGCGAAGCCCGGCGTCGCGGGCGTGAACGGCTTCGCGCGCTACTCCACCGCGACCTGCATCCTCAGCCTGCCTCCGAACTGCTGCCCGATCCTGGTCATCGACCACACCTGGATCGGTCGTTTCACCGCACCCGCCGACAACGCCATCACGACCTCGACGACGACGATGGGACAGATGAGTTTCATGGTGACGACGATGGGGCTCGAATCGCACCACCTGCGGGTGGGTGGAGGCCCCGGCGACTTCACGTTCATGGTTCCGACCTCGCTGGCGCCGGATCCCATGGGCCTGAGCCCAATACAGAGCTTGATGGGCGCAGCAGGGCCCCACACCTTCGGCGGCGGTTGGCGCGCCTCCGGCGGCGGCCGTGAACGGTTCGTGCTCAATGCGGGCGTTGGCGTGGTGCTCTCGGGATCCTTCACAAGCGGCCCGTGGAAGTTCGGTCACAACGAGCTGGTGAACACGCAGCTCGTGAGCCAGGTCGGATCTTTCACCAACCTGGCGACGATGGGAGTCGCCCCGGTCACCCTGCGCATCTGGAACGCCCGCTTCACCACGGGCGTGGTGAAGGCCGAGGACAACGGCGGGCAGTTCATCACCATCCGCACCCAGACGGGGGGCGACAACCGGACCGGCCCCCAATCGAGCATGGGCACGCTGCTCCTCGTCACACCCTGGACCGCGAGCGTCATCCCCTTCATCGGGGGCGCCGCCAACCTCTACTTCGGCGGCACCGCCAACCTTCGCTTCGAGTTCCTCCCCGAGCCCGGCCCGACGGCGCTCCTCGCACTCGGAGTCGCCCTGGTGCTGGGGCTCCACAGGGTCGCCCGAAGAGAAAGAGACCGATGAGACGAACGCTGCTCCAGGCTCGAAGCGCGCGTGCCGCGATCGTGATCGGACTCTACCTTCTCGCGTGGTCCCTTCCTGCGTCCGCCCTGGTCGTGGAGTTCGATGCCACCTATTCCGCCGGCCTCGGCGACGGTGGAAACCCAGCCACGCTCGATGTGGGGGCGAATGGACGGCCGATCTGCAACAAGGGCCTCCAGCCGCACCTCAACGCTTCGGTCCCGGGTCACGGCTTTGCCGAGTTGGGTGCGACGGCACCGCGGTCGCTGATGGCCGTCCGCCCCTTCCACTACGGCGTAGCAGGGCCCACCACCGGCAACGCAACGATCATGGCAAAACCCGGGATCGCCGGCCTGAACGGCTTCGCCCGCTACACGATGGCCACCTGCGAGGTGACGGTGCCGCCCCACGGCCTCCCCGTTCCCCAGGTGGACCACACCTGGATCCAACGCTTCACCGCTCCCGCGAATCACGCGATCACGACCACCACGACGCCTATGGGCCGGCGCAGCTTCATGGCGAACCTCGGGATCCTGGAGTCACATCACCTGCGCGCCGAGGGCGGCCCGGGCACCTTCAGCTTCGTGGTCCCGGAGTCCCTGGAGCCCGCCCCCTGGACCGGCAGCCCGATGCAGGGAATCCAAGGGGCCGCGGGCCCGAACACCTTCGGTGGCGGCTGGCGCGCCTCCGGCGGAGGCCGCCAGCAGCAGCAGGTCAATGCGGCGCCCGGCGTGGTGATCTCCGGCTATTGGTTGAGCGGTCCGTGGAAGTTCGGCCACAACGAACCCGTGAACACCGAGCTCGTGAGTGCGTACGGCGTGTTCACCAACCTGGCCACGATGGGCACCATGCCCTTGACCCTCCGCGTCTGGAATGCCCGATTCACGACCGGCGTGGTGAAGGCCGAGGACAACGGCGGGCAGTTCATCACCATCCGCACCCAGACGGGCGGCGACAACCGGACGGGCCCGCATTCGAGCATGGGAACGCTGCTGCTCGTCACCCCGTGGACGGCGAGCGTCATTCCGTTCCTAGGAGTCACGACCCTCCACTTCGGCGGCACCGCCACGCTGCGCTTCGAGTTCCTGCCCGAGCCCGAGCCGACGGCGCTATTCGCGCTCGGAGCCATGACGGTGCTGGCGCTCCACTTCGTCTCGCGGCGAGATCGCTAGACGATGGGCGCACGAGAACGAGCGAAGTTCGGTGGCGTCGTGGCTTCCCTACTCCTCCTGGCGGGGTTCGACTCCGCGTCGGCTCTGGTCGTCGAATTCGACGCTACCTACACCGCTGGCCTCGGCGACGGCGGGAACCCCGCCACGATCGACGTGGGGCTGAACGGTCGGCCCGTCTGCAACAAGGGCCTGCAACCGCATCTCAATGCGTCGGTCCCGGGCCACGGCTTCGCCGAGATCGGGACCACCGCACCGCGGTCACTGATGGACGTGCGACCCTTCCGCTACGGGGAGGCGGGTCCCACCACCGGCAACGCAACGATCATGGCGAAACCCGGGATCGCGGGCATGAACGGCTTCGCCCGGTACACGCCGGGCACCTGCGTCATCCCGTTCCCCACGCCATTTCTACCGGCGATCTTCCCGAAGCAGACCCCGTCCGGACGATTCACGGCGCCCGCGGACAACGCCCTGACGACCACGACGACGCCGATGGGCCGAATGAGCTTCATGGCCACGACCATGGGCCTCGAGTCACACCATCTGCGCGCGGGCGGTGGTGGTGGCAACTTCAGCTTCATGCTCCCGGCGTCGTTGGCGCCCATCAACCCTTGGAGCGGTAGCCCCATGCAGGGCATCCGAGGTACCGCTGGCCCGAATTCCTTTGGAGGCGGCTGGCGGGCATCGGGTGCACACCGCCACAACCTGCAGATCTTCGCGGCCCCGGGGGTCGTCTTCTCGGGGTATTGGGCGACCGGCCCCTGGAAGTTCGGTCACAACGAGCCGGTGAACACGCAGGTCGTCAGCCATCTCGCGATCCTCACGAACCTCGCAACCATGGGAACGCTTCAAGCCACCGCGCGCGTGTGGAATGCGCGTTTCACCACCGGCATGGTGAAGGCCGAAGACAACGGCGGGCAGTTCATCACGGTTCGGACCCAGACCGGTGGTGACAATCGGACCGGGCCGCACTCGAGCATGGGATCGTTGCTGCTCGTCACTCCCTGGACGGCCAGCGTGGTCCCATGGCTCTTCGGCGCCGCCAACCTCCACTTCGGCGGCACTGCAACGCTGCGCTTCGAGTTCCTGCCCGAGCCGGGCCCGACAGCCCTCTTCGTCGCCGGCACGGTCGCGATCTCCGTCCTTCACGCGTTCTTCCGTCTGCGGGCGACGCGCCGATCAGCGCGACGCGGAGAGTAGAAGAGCGGCAACCCTTCCTAGCGCCGCCCGCTGACCCCCAGCGAATCCCCAGGACGCCCCGACACTGCGCGGGGTTAGTGTGGGCGCGTGTCGCTGGGGGGTGCCCGGCCCGCTCTTCGAAGGCCCGGGAGCCCAGCGCTCCTGGACGCGAGGCGCGCCTCACCGGCGCGCTCGTCCCGCTTGCGCCACAGGAGGGAATCGCATGAAGACAGAACGAACCTTCACGCACCGTGCCGTCGTGGCAGCCTTCACGATCGCCCTGATCACACTCGGCCTGCCGGCCACCGCAGCGATCGTGGAGTTCAATGCCACCTACACCGCCGGGCTCGGAGACGGCGGCAACCCGGCGACGATCGACAACTCGCCGAACGGCCTACCGATCTGCAACCAGGGTCTACAGCCCCACCTCAACGCGTCCATCACGGGCAACGGCTTCGCCGAGCTCGGTGCAGTCGGGCCACGCTCACTCATGGCGGTGCGCCCGTTCAAGTACGGGGACGCCGGCATGACCACGGGCAACGTCACCATCATGGCGCGGCCCGGGGAGCCGGGCGTCAACGGCTTCCCGCAGTACGCCTCGAACACCTGCGTCGTTCCGTTCCCCGCGGCCTTCTTGCCCGCGATCCTGGCCGGTCGGACTCAGCTGTCTCGCTTCACCGGACCGGCGGACGATGCAATCACGACGACCGTGACCCCAATGGGCAAGATGAACTTCATGGTCACCAACATGGGACTCGAATCCCACCACCTCCGCGCGGGCGGGGGTCCCGGAAACTTCAACTTCAAGGTGGACCCCGCCCTCTCGCCGATGCAGACGATCATGGGCACCGCCG
Organism: Myxococcota bacterium; assembly: GCA_039030075.1. Taxonomy (NCBI): domain Bacteria; kingdom Pseudomonadati; phylum Myxococcota; species Myxococcota bacterium. Next base: position 54,013 of record JBCCEW010000004.1, read on the forward strand.
GCGCCAACACCTTCGGTGGCGGCTGGCGCGCTTCGGGCGGAGGGCGCGTGAACCTCGCGGTCAACGCGGCACCCGGTGTCGTGATCTCCGGCTTCTGGCTCACCGGCCCCCGGAAGCTCGGTCACAACGAAGCGGTGAATACCCAGCTCGTCACCCAGACGGGCCTGTTCACGAACCTGGCGACGATGGGCGTCGCGCCCGTGACGCTGCGCGTCTGGAACGCACGCTTCACGACGGGCATGGTGAAGGCCGAGGACAACGGCGGCCAGTTCATCACGATCCGCAGCCAGACGGGCAACGACAACCGGACGGGCCCGTCTTCCAGCATGGGAACGCTCTTGCTGGTGACGCCCTGGACGGCGAGTCTGATCCCGTTCCTCGGCGGTGCGGCCAACCTCTACTTCGGCGGGACCGGCACCGTGCGCTTCGAGTTCGTGCCCGAGCCAGGGCCGACGACCCTGCTCGCGGCGGGCGTCCTCGGCGTGATCGCGCTGCACCTGGGCGTGCGCCGCCGCCGCCGCTAGCCGAAGCGTCCTTTCCTCAGTAGATGGACCCACCGCGAGGCCCGGGTGGCGGCGCTGCCCGGGCCTCTCCTCGTCTACCGGTGCACGCACGAGGGCTCGGACACAGCTCTCTGCGCAGCGGACCTCCTCGGGGCCTTGGGTGGCATCCAGATCGGGGCACGGGCCACCGGCGCGAGCACCGCAACGCGGGCGCGACGCGACCTGTCGTCGCACCCGCTCTCGCAACCTGCGGGCTCTCGCGCGTGCAGCTTTCCACCGGAACCGCGCGTTGCGTTGGCTGCGGTGGGTTTCCCGTCGCGAATCCATCGCTGCATTCGAATCAACAAATGTGTTTGCGATAGCTCTTTTTCGTGCCGACACAGTTGACACCGGAATGAGTCTCGTTACTCTGCCGCGCGCTCACAAGGGGAGCACCGTTCCATGAAGAACCGATCGACGTACAAGCGCCATTCGATCGCCGCGAACGCGGCGGGCGAAGAGATCGCGCGCTCGCTCGGTTGCGGTGCTTCTTGGCGAACTCCGCATGCCGGCCGTTTCGCGCCCGCACTCGTCGGCCCGTTCGCCTTGGTGGATCCGAAGTAGCGATCCGCGTCTGATTCCCGTTGGAGCCAGGACCTCCTAGCGCCGGAATCGGCGCGAAGGAGGTTTCTCTCTTTCGGGTTGTGTTCGCGCTCGAGGCGCGGGCTCGCTGGCGGCGTCGCCGCGGCGAACAGAACAGCCCTACGCATACGCCGCATTGGCTCAGTGGCTAGAGCATCCGCTTGTCGAGCGGAAGAGCGCGGGTTCGAATCCCGCATGCGGCGCCAGTTCACCAGGGTGTAGCTCAGTCGGGAAGAGCTCTTTCTTCGGAAGGAAGCGGTCGTTGGTTCGAATCCAACCACCCTGACCAGGCCGGGGTAGCCCAATCGGCAGAGGCGACGGTCTTAGACACCGTTCAGTGTGGGTTCGAATCCCACCTCCGGTACCAGTTTTCATCGGCGTAGCTCAGAGGACAGAGCACCGCTCTGCGAAGGCGGAGGCCGCAGGTTCGAGTCCTGCCGCCGATACCAGGATCCCAACAGAGGAGACGTTCGTTCCGTGGTGGCGGAATTGGCAGACGCACCGGGTTGTTACCCCGGCGCCCGACACCGGGCTTGCAGGTTCGAGGCCTGCCCACGGAGCCAGGCCGACATAGCTCATCGAGCAGAGCACCTGTTTCGTAACCAGGAGAGCGGGGTGCAAGTCCTCGTGTCGGCTCCACAACACGCGCGGTAGCTCAGGAAGCAGAGCGCCCGGTTGAAGCCCGGGAGGCGCTGGTGCGACTCCAGCCTGCGCGACCAGATTCGATCGATTGGAGAAGTCGTTTGAAACATGCGGAGAGACTCGGAGTCGACCCGGCGTCATGAGCCGGGGGAGCGGGTTCGACTCCCGCCTCCGCGAGTTCGTCCACGTGGTCCAGCAGCACGGATTCCGGGTTCTCACCCCGGAGACGCGGGTGCAAACCCCGCCGTGGGCACCAGTTCTGGCGAGTAGCTCAGAGGAAAGAGCGCCGGTCTGATATGCCGGAGGTCGGGGGTGCGAGGCCCTCCTCGCCAACCAGGATTCGAAACAGAGGAGAACACTTCACCGTCGTAGCTCAACGAATAGAGCGCCGCGCTTCGGACGCGGAGGATGGGGGTTTGAATCCCCCCGACGGTTCCATGCCAGGCGGACGTAGCTCAGGTGGCAGAGCGCCGGCGTGCCACGCCGGAGGCCGCGGGATCGAAGCCCGCCGTCCGCTCCTGGGGGCAGGCGCAATCGGAAGCGCATCCGGATCTGACCCGGAAGGTTCGGGGTTCGACTCCCCGGCCCCCATCCAAAGACGCACAGGGTGCCCGTCGGCTGCGGCCCGGGGACTCCAAATCCCGCGGAGGAGGGATCGACACCTTCGCACCCTGCCAAGAACACGGTGGTCGTAGCTCAACGGGCGAGAGTGCCGCTCTGTGACTGCGGAGACCCGGGTTCGAGTCCCGGCGACCGCCCCAACCCGAAAGACACGCTGAGGCGTAGCTCGAAGGCAGAGCAACCGATTCTTAATCGGTGGGGTGTGGGTTCGAGTCCCACCGCCTCAACCAACCACACCGCGCGATGCGCGCGAGAAGGAGACACGAACGAGGTCAGCGTGGGCGGATCGTCGCCAGCGGAGCCGGTTCTGCATGCCGGCCTGGCGCGCGGGAGCTGAGAATCGCTCTGGCGCGTACCCGCGACGGACGCAGCGCTTGCCGGCATGGATAGCTCCAGTGGAAGAGCAACGGTTTGTCACACCGTGGGTCGTCGGTTCGAATCCGACTCCAAGCGCCACTGCCTTCGAAGCAGTCCAATGGTCACGGCACCCGCCGCGGGGTTCGACTCCCCACCAACAAGAGAAAGAAACGGGAGGCCCTCCCGCGTCACGGCGCGGAGTCGGTCGGGTGGCGACGCGGTCCTGGCGCTCGCCGCCCGGGTGGCGATGCGAGTGACGCAGCACCGGAGCGGCCCCGAGCCCGCGCCGCTGCCCGAGCCTGGTCGGTCGCAGCCGGCGGCGAGGAGCCGACCCGGCCCCACTGGTCGGCTCCGCAACCGCCACAAACGGTTCATCCGGCGCGAGCAAGCGCAGGGCCCGCCGCTCCGGTGTGGAGGGCCTCCCAACCCAACGATTTCCGAGGAGCGAGAGGGTCTCGCACCTCGCCACACACGAAGACCCTGGAGGTCGAGAACATGCGCAAGCTGTGGAAGCTCTACACGAAGTGGGAGATCGCGGATCACGAGCGCGGTCTGCTCTTTCAGCGCGACAACTTCGTCCGCGTGCTGATGCCGGGTACGCACCGGCTCGCGGACCCGTTGGGCCGCATGCACGTGGACAAGTACGACCTCACGAATCCGGTGTTCGAGCACCCGATCGATGAGTTCCTGGTCAAGACGCACCCGGAGCTCGCGGATCACCTGACGGTGGTCGAGCTGGGTGACCGTGAGGTGGGTCTCGCTCACGTGGACGGCAAGCTCGCCGACGTGCTGGCGCCGGCGACGCGGACGATCTTCTGGAAGGGCCTGCACAAGGTGCGGGTCCACGTCCAGGACGTGTCGGACGACTTCGCCGTGCCGCGCGAGATCGTGGGTCTGCTAGGTCGAGCGCTACCGCTGACGCGGCTGGCGAAGGCGGTCGAGCTGACGCACGTCTCGGACGGCCACGTGGGCCTGCTGCTGGTGGACGGCGTGCTCGAGCGCGTGCTCGAGCCGGGCGCGCACGCCTTCTGGAAGTGGGGCCGTGGGCTCCAGGTGCGACACCTGGACCTGCGACTCCAGAGCCTGGAGGTGTCGGGCCAGGAGATCCTGTCGAAGGACAAGGTCAGCCTGCGTCTCAACCTGACGGCGGGCTTCCGGGTCACTGACCCGGAGCGCGCCTTCCACGCGGTGCCGGACTTCGCGGACTTCCTGTACAAGGAGCTGCAGTTCGCTCTGCGTGAGGCGGTGGGTACACAGACCCTGGACGAGATCCTCGCCAGCAAGGACGAGCTCGGCCAGTCGATCCACCGACAGGTCCGAGCGCGTGCGACGGAGGTCGGCCTCGAGGTGTCGAGCGTCGGTGTGAAGGACATCATCCTCCCGGGTGAGATGAAGACACTGCTCAACCAGGTGGTGGAGGCGGAGAAGCAGGCGCAGGCCAACCTGATCCGCCGCCGGGAGGAGACCGCGGCCACGCGGTCGCTTCACAACACGGCGAAGATGCTCGAGCGAAGCCCGACGCTGCTCCGGCTCAAGGAGCTGGAGGCGCTGGAGAAGGTCACCGAGCGGATCGACAAGCTCACCGTCTTCGGTGGTCTCGACGGCGTGCTTCACCAGTTGGTGAAGCTGGGCGACGGCGACTGAGCCGACGTCGTGAAGACCCACAACCGTTCCGGCGTCCCGGGGGCCACCCCGGGGCGTCGGAACTCCTGCAACGCCGGCGCGCGATTCCCGCGCGCCCGGAGAACGAGGCATGGCCAAGCGTCGACGACGCGCTCGGCTGCGACCGCGGCTAGCGGTACCGCACCGGGTGGCAAAGCACATCGAGCGGCTCGGACTCTACGACGCGGCGGACTACCTGGCTTGGTGCCGCGCTCGGGGGTTCCGCGCGTGTGTGCAAAAGAGCTTCGCGGAGCTCGAACAGGAGTGGTGCGTCCACGGTCGCGACCTCGTTCGCGCGCGCTTTCGCTATCGCAAGGACCGCAAGCCCGGCCGCATGATCGCGGATGTTTGCGCGGGGCGCGCGGTGGCGGGCGATCTCGCGCGGCCCCGGTGGCGCAGCCTCGCGGAGCGGATCGAGCGCGCCCGGCTGGCTCCGGCCGCACGTCGCGCACTGCGCACGCTCGTCGAGATCTGCGATCGCAAGGGCGACCTGCTCCTCGCCGAAGGAGTCTTCGGGCACGCCCACTACGCGTTCGTCGACGGCTTGATCGGTCTCAGCCGCCATCATCGATCCTGGCTGCGCTCCCCCCAGGCATGGTGCGTGCGCACCCACAACGCGCGGCGGCAGTTCGCCTCGCTCAGTCGACACCTCCTGGCGCGCTACCCCGTGCCGGCGTTTCTCGATGCTGCCTGGCTACGTGACGACCGCGCCGCGGGCGCCTACCGAGATTGGTTCGTGCGCGTGGGAAACGGACGGAGCCTGCGACGGGTCGCCGCACCCATCACCCTCAGCCACCGCATCGTGCACCACTTCCTGGGGGCACCCGAGCACTACTCGATCGAGCAGGCCCTGCGCCGCGGACAGATCCGCGCATCGGGAGGCGACGACCGTCTGGTAGACGCCGTCGCCGGAACGAGGCTCGGCGACCACTTCCAGCACGAAGCGTTCTGGGCGACCGTCCTCGCGTTCCTCGCGAGGAACCCGGAACTCGACTCCAGCCAGGTCGGCCCGATCGTCGACTACCTGCACCACCAGCGATTCGTCGAGCGGGACGTCTTCGTAGCCCGCGGAGAACGACGTCGGCTTCCGGCGCCTCAGCCTCACCTGTCGATGAAGGGACGCCGACTGTCCGTTCTGTTGCGTCAGGTCGCTCGCTGGCATCGGGAACTCGCGCGGAGCGGTCCGGGAGCCAGCATCCGCTGGAAGCCCAGTGGCATCGGGGCACTGGATTTCGAGACGGGGGTCCCCGGCAAGAGCCTGCGCGTCTGGCGGATTCGGGAACTCCTGTCGGCCTCCGAGCTGCGCCGCGAAGGCAGCGTGCTGCGCCATTGTGTCGCCAGCTACGCCGGCGCGTGCGCATCGGGGAGTGCGTCGATCTGGACCATGGAACTCTGGAGCTTCGAGGGCGTCCAGAAGCGCCAGACGATCGAAGTCAGCCCGAACCGGGTGATCGTCCAGTGTCGCGGCCGCTTCAACCGCGATCCGAACGAACAGGAGCGGCAGATGCTGTCGCGCTGGGCCCAGCAGGAGATGCTGACGATCAGTCGCTTCGTCGCGACGGCGTAGCCAGAACGACCGCGGACCTCACGCGCCGACCTACCGATAGAACTGCTCCGCCCAACGACGGAACTCCGGAACCGGGCCGTCGCCGTCCGAGAGCAGGGGCTTCGCGTGGTAGGCCTTGTTCTCCCAGACCGGGAAATCCTGGGTCACGGCCCGCGCCAACTCGTCGGCGTACTTCTGGTGGAAGGCTTCGAAGGACTCCTCGGTTCCCCCGCGCCGTTTGCCCAGCACACCGAAGCGAAGATGCGTCGTCTCGTCATCGATCGGCGTCATGCCCATCAGAATGGTCGTGTCGAGCATTCCCGAGTAGCGGACGTAGCTGCTGCCGAGGCCCGGGTTGCGCCCGACGACGTGAATCTGGTCGACGGCCCCGTCCAGCGTCTCGATGTTCTTCGACGTGCTCGCTTCCCACAGCACTTCGTGGGCTTCGAAGCGCACGTCGCGGTAGTGGGGCATCTCCATCCCGTGGACGTGCTGGAAGTGGGGCCAGTCGACGCTGTTCTCGACGACTTCCTGCGGGTGGGTACGCACGGTCCACTCGTAGCGGGTCCAGGTCGTCGTCCAGCCCTCGGCGCCATACTCGGCGACGATCGGAGGCTCCCAGGTCGGCTCGGCGCGATCGGCGTGGTACCAGGCCCAGAGCATGCCGGCCTGGTCGCGCAGCGGGTAGCGACCGACGTGCGCACCGGGGGGAACCCGTTTCGCGTAGGGCACCTCGATGCAGCTCCCGTCGCTGTCGAAGCGCCAGGCATGAAACGGACAGCGCAGGGTCTCTCCCTCGACGCGGCCGCCGTGCCCGAGGTGCGCGCCCAGGTGCGGACAGAAGGCATCGAAGCCGTGGACCGCTCCGCTCTCGCCGCGGTAGACGACGAGATCGCGGCCGAAGTAGCGCCGCGGCAAGACGCCGCGCACCTCCAGGTCGTCGCTCCACGCGACCGGGTACCAGCCCTGGGGCATGCCGAAGGGGAAACGGCTCACGCGCGGGTCCCGGGCAGCGCGAAGCGCCCGCGCGCGGTGATCGGCGGCAGGTCCAAGGTGGTGCGGATGCCCGGCGCGGCTTCGCACACGGGGCGAATCGCGTTCACGCAGTTCATCGCCGTGCACTGCAGGCCGAACTCGGTCGACTCGCCGTCGGTCACCGGGCCGAAGGAGCAGCGCAGCGGCGGCTCGCCGTCGATCTCCACGATGTATTCGAGCACCGCGTCGTAGGGCCAGTTCGGCTCGATGTCGTGCGACATGCGCCAGTAGGTCTGGAACTCGATGACCGGCTCGCCCGCCACGAGCCCGAGATACTCGTAGTGCTGACCGGCCACGTGGCCCTTCGGGATCTTCCCGGCGGATACCTCGAGATCCTCGTTCGCCACCGCGAACTCGAAGGAACTCTTGTGGTCGTCGAGCTCGAACCCGAGCCCCGCGGCGATCAGGTCCATCGACTCGAAGAAGATCTTGCTCATCACGCCGAGCAACATCGGCGGTCGCTTGCGCGCAGCGTCGGCCGAGGCGCCGAAACCGAGGGCGCCCATCACCATCTCGGGGCTCTCGCTCATCACGCTCATGTTGCAGACCTCGATCACGCGGATGCGGTCGATGCGGCGCGAGAGGCCCGACATGACGATCGGAAGACGGTCTCCGCCGAAGCCCGGGTGAATGCCGGTGCCGTGGAGCGAGCTCCGGCCTTCCGCGCAGGCCGCCTCGATCTTTCGCTTCGCCTTGCCTTCCTTGAGGTAGACCCAGCCCGAAGGCGTCACGACGTCGAGCCCCGAGGCCAAGAGCCGACACATCTCGTCGAGGTCCGTGAGCAGCGGTGCGTACAACACGCAGTCAGCGCCCAGTGCCAGCAGGGCGTCGACGTCGCGGGTGGCAGCGACGCCCAGCGGCTCGATCCCCGCCAGGGTTCCGGCGTCCACACCTTCCTTCTCCTCCGAGAACACCCAGACGCCGGCGAGTTCGAGGGCCGGATCCTCGACGATGGCCGGAATGGCGTGGCGACCCACGCTCCCCGTCGCCCACTGAATCACCCGGATCGGACGCTCCAACGTCGGCACTCCTCATGAGAGAAAGGGAGCCCAGAATACCGGGTTCAGCGCCGGCGGGGACGCGCGACCGCGCGCCAGGCACCCACCGCTCCGCATAAGCCGAGCCCGGCAGCGAGCGCACCGAGCGCCAGCGGCGCGATGCTGGGCACGGCGAACGCGAACGGCGTCTCCGCCACCCACTCGGGTCCGGGCGGAGCGGATCCGCCGAAGAAGATCGTCCCCGTTCCGCCGTTTCCGGTCGCGTCCGCGGTGGTGGCGCCCGCTCCTTCGTCGAAGTGGTAGAGCGCCGCGGTCTGGGCGTCGGGGGCGAACGGAGTCGTGGGCGGGGGGAACGGCGTCGTGTAGCGGAGCACCGTCGAGAAGCGCACCTCGTCGAGGAAGCCGTCGTAGTTGATGCCTGCGAACCCGTGCTTCTCGGCACCGAAGACCCAGAACGGGTCCGAGTTGTCGCAGGGCGAAGCCCCCGAGCCCCCATCCGGGCTGCAGAACGTGCCCGGGACGGCGCCGACCGGATAACTGACGTCGCCCGTGGGGCCGCCGGAAACAGGCCCCTCCGTATCGAGTACGCCGTCCACCCAGATTCGCAGCCGTCCGTCGGACGCGCGCCGCTCCACCGCCACGTGGTGCCATGCATCGTCGGCGACGACGACACTGCCGCACAGGGTGTAGTCGACGAAGTCGTCTCCAACGCCGAAGGCGACCGCGCCGTCGAGCAGACCGATCCCGACCTTCCGGGGCTGACCGAAACGATCGCGGTCGATCAGGATGTTCGAGTTCACCCAGTCGATCCCGAAACCGCACGCGAAGCCACCGTTGGGATTGTCGGCAGCGCTCGCGCGCAGGAAGAACTCGATCGTGAAATCCGCAACCCCGATGTTCACCGCGGCAGGGGGCAGCGTGTCGATCTTCACGCGGTCGGGGAAGACGAAGTTCTCGCCCGGGCTGCCACCGTGGCCGCGAAAGCGCAGCGACTGGGCGTCGGCCGCAAGCGCAGCAAAGCCGAGAAGGACCACCAGCGCGAGCGGCATTCGCCTCACGCTCGGCGTCGACGCCTCAGTGTGACGAGGAACGCGCCCCCCAGCACGAGGGGGAGGACGCCGCCCGGCTCGGGAAGGAAGCTCGTCTCCGACGCCAGCTCTCCGACCTCGGACGCGGAGAGCGGACGGCCGTAGACGCGGACGCCCTCGATGGCGCCGTTGGAATCGTGGACGATCTGACCGTCGCCGCCGATCCGCATTGGATCGGGCCCGGTGTCGAGCACGCTTCCACCGAGGGGATCGGTGGTGTCGAGGGCACCGTTCACGTATACGCGCGCCTCGCCGGCCACGGGGTCGAGGGTGGCCGCGAGATGGGTCCAGGCTCCCGCCTCGAGCGTGCCGGGTGTCGTGAAGAGGTTCTGCAGGCTCCCGTCCACCTCCCACTGCAACTCGAGGAACGTGCCCGTGCGCTGGAACAGGCGCGTGCGCACCTCGCCCGTCAAACCAGACACGAGCGCCTTGAGGTTCTCGGACGGATCGATCGAATCGAAGCGCGCCCAGAGCGACACCGAGAGCCCCTGTGCAAACGAGGCGGTGGGTGCCGCGATCTGCACTTCGCTCCCGGCCGCGGCGCCGAACCGCAGGCCCTTCCCGCGCAACGCGGCCTGCCAAGGGGTATCTCGCGGTGTCGTCGTCGGCAGGTTGAGCAGCGCTCCATGGCGCCCGTTACCGGACGCATCCTCGGTCATCGTCCCGCGCCCCTCTTCGAGGGGCCACCACCCGAGGACGTCCTCGAGGCCGGTCGGCAGCTCCGGGTTCTCGTAGATCCCGCGGTCCGTCGACGCTCCCTGTGGCCTCGAGAGCCCGAGGAAGTCGTAGGGCGCTTCGGCGAGATCGACTCCCGTGTTCGCGCCCAGGCTGATCGAAGCCAGGCGATACAAGCCGTCGGGCGCGGAGACGAAGGCCGGCGCGCCGGTATCCGAGGCCGCGCTGTACCCCTTACCGGCCAGGAGCGCTGCGGGGTCCGCGTAGAGGTTCGTGTCGAACTCGCTCTGGCGGTCCTCCACGACGTTGTGATCGATCGTGGTCCCGGTGTCGTTGTCACAAGGCGTCGGCGGCGACTGAACGCAATTGACGATGCGTTCGCGGTAGTTGTAGGTCGCCGTGTTGTTCCAGAAGACGTTGTTCGAGACCTCGTTGTTCAGGCTCTCGATGCTCTCTTTCGGATCCGTGTCGTTGACGAACCCTTCGCTGAACTGAACGAGGGTTTCGTTGGCATTGGTGAGACCACTCGCCGTGACGTCCGAGTTGACGACAACGTTGTTGACGAACTTCGAGTTGAGCGCACCGATGAAGTTCACGACCGAAGGCGCCACGACGTTGTCGAAGAGGTTGTTGCGCACGATCATCTCGCGCACGACGGGTTTCCCGGACACGTTGCTGTTCCCACCGATCGCGACGACGGCGAAGCGGGTGCGCAGGTCGTAGAAGCGGTTGCCCTCGACCAGGATTCGGATGCTCTCGTTCTTCGCAGACACGCCGTTCGTGCGGTAGCCATCGGGGTGTCGCGACGGATCGGGGTCGCGGATCGGGACGCCGTCGTGGATCGAGCAGTTCCGCACAGTCCAGAAATCGCCACCGGTGATGTCCACGCCGTTCTCACCGAAGTGATAGATGTCCGAGTTCTCGAGGAGGCCGTGGACGCTCTGCAGATCGTTCACGCCATTCGAGCCGTTGATCTTGAGCCCGTCCTGGAACGAGTTGCGCAAGGTGAGGCGACGACCGGTGAAGTAGTCGCCGCTGACGCGCACGGGATCGTTCGCGTTCTCGATCGTCAGGTCTTCGAGAACGATGTGATCGATTCCATCCACGATGTCGATCACCCGCGCCGCGCGCGAGAGTTCGATATTCGTGAGTCCCGGGTTGCCACCGCCCTGCACCTGCACCCAGGCGAAAGCATCGATGCAGCCGGTCTCGCGAGAACGCGTCCAGAAGCCCGGCCCCGTGATGTGCTCGGCCAGGCCGTCGTAGGCGAGGCCGAGGGCGTCCTGCGCCATCTGGAACGAATCGAGATCGACGGTGACGTTGTAGAAGCAGTCGGGGGAGCCGATGTACTTCCACACGCCGGGCACGGGCATGCTCATCACGTCGGTCGCGGGCTCCCAGAGCAGCGGGTCCGACGCGTCGATCGCGCCCGACAGCACGACGGCTTCGCCCGGAGCCGCCTTGACGGTGATCGGCGCAGCCCCCGTCCCACTGTTCGCGAAGGTCACGGTGGTTTCGCGGTACATACCGGCTCGCACGAGCAGCGTGTCCCCGGCCTGGAGCTGCGCGGCGCCGAACTTCACCGTGGCCCAAGGGTTGGCCTCGCTGCCGTCGCCGCTGACGTCGTCTCCGGTGGTGGCCGCGTAGTAGGTCGCGGCAGGAGCGGCCGTCGCCCAGAGCATCGAGAACGCCAAGAGGCCCAGACGGACCGCTCCGGCTCGGCATCGCCGCATGAGGGAATCCTCCATGACAGGACCGGGTTTCCTCGCCCCGTCCGGCCGGGTACGCACGATCCCAGCATACGGGCCCCGACACCGTCCCGGGTAGCGCTTTTCATAGCTCCACTGCGCCAGATTACGGCGTCGTTCCAACGACTTGCATGGTCGCCGGCCGCCTGCGACCACGCCCTGAGAAGTGGCGAGGCGCCTCGTGCGAGGGCCCGCTGCTTCGACATACACTGGCGATCACAGGCTTTCCGGCTCGCCCCGACCGGACCCGTCGCTCCGCGCGACCACAGGAGACCCCCTTTGGCTGAACCCATCCCCTTCGTCGACTATCTGGTCCTCGGTGACCAACCCCACCTGGTCGCCAACGAGTGCACCCAGTGCGGCGCGCGCTACTTCGATCGGCGCAGTGCCTGCGCCCAGTGCTCGGGCACCGAGTTCAAGCAGGTCCCGATCGCCACCGAGGGCGAGCTGCGCACCTTCACCATCGTCGCCTTCGCCGCGCCGGGCATCCCGGTGCCCTTCGTGTCGGGCGTCGTCGACTGCCAGGGCACCAGCGTCCGCGCCAACATCGTGAACGTCCCGGCCGACCCCGAGCACGTGAAGCTCGGCATGAAGGTGCGGCTCACCACCTTCCCGATCGGGTCCGACGGCGAGGGCACCGAAGCCATCAACTTCGGCTTCGAACCGATCCCGTAACCCTCGGGCCCTCGCTTCTTGTCCGACTCATCCGGCGAATTTTCACTCGACTCATCTGGCGACCCGTCGCCGCTCGAAAAGGAAACACCATGGCCAGCGAAGACCTCTGGATCCTCGGCATCAACATGACCCAGTTCGGGAAGCACCACGACAAGGACATCCTCGATCTGGCGACCGAAGCCACCTTGGCGGCGCTGAAGGATGGCGGCGTGACCATGCAGGACATGGGCGTCCTCGCCGCCGGAAACCTGATGGGCCGCGGCTCGGTGGCCCAGGAGATCCAGAAGCAGGTCGGCCAGACCGGGATCCCGGCCTACAACGTCGCTAACGCCTGCGCGACGGGCGCGACCGCCCTGCGCGTCGCCGCCCTGACGGTGAAGGCCGGCGAAGCCGACATGGGGCTCGCGGTGGGCGTCGAAAAGCTCGCCGGGGCGGGGCTCCTGGTCGGCGGGTCACGCAAGGACGACGGCGACACCTGGGAGCGATCGGGACGCTTCGGCGCCGTCGCACCGGTGGACGGGCGCATCGGCACCGACACGATGCCGGGTGTGTTCGCCCAGGTGGGCATGGAGTACGGGCACCGCTACGGCGGCGCGAGTTTCGAGCTCTTCGCCCAGATCTCCGAAAAGAACCACTCTCACTCGACGCTCAACCCGCTCGCGGCGTACACGAAGAAGATGACGCTCGAGCAGATCATGGGCGACATCATGATCGCCTACCCGAACACGCGCCCGATGTGCTCGGCGAACTGCGACGGGGCGGCGGCCGCGGTCGTCGTGAGCGACGCGAAGCTGAAGACGCTCTCGCTCGAGCAGCAGCGCCGCGCCGTGAAGATCTCGGCGTCGATCCTGACCAGCGATCCCTACCAGGAAGCCTGCCAGGTGCTGCCCGACGTCAACACCCTCACGCGACGCGCGGCCGAGCAGGCGTACGAGCAGGCGGGCGTCGGGCCGGAAGACCTCGACCTCGTCGAGCTGCACGACTGTTTCGCCACCGCCGAGCTCGTGCACTACGACAACCTGAAGCTCTGCCCCGAGGGCGAGGCCGTCGACTTCTTCAAGTCGGGCGCCACCTGGCGCGACGGCCGCATGCCCGTGAACGTGTCGGGCGGCCTGCAGTCGAAGGGCCACCCCATCGCGGCGACGGGCATCGCCAACATCTGGGAGGTCTGCCACCACCTGCGCGGCGAAGCGGGCCCGCGCCAGATCGAGGGCGCAAAGGTCGGCCTGGCCCACGTAATCGGGCTGGCCTCGGCCTGTGGCGTGCACATCCTGGAGAAGTCGGCCGCCTAGAACGCGTTCACACGAGCGAAACAGGACGGCCCATCCGAGCGCTCGGATGGGCCGTCCTCGTTTCCGTGGATGCGTGCGAAGTGCTACGGCACGCGCACCGCCATCGCCCGCACTTCCGTGCAGGTCTGGGTGAAGAGGATGAAATTCTTGCCGACGATGTCGATCGTGATGTCGACCAGGGCGTCGGTGCCGGGCTCCTTGGTCTTGGCCGCCTTCATGGCGTCGGCCACCTGATTGCCCCCGCTGATCGGAATGAGTCCGAGCAGCATGGTCTTGCAATCCTTGCCGGCGACCGGACCGATCACCGTGTAGCCACCTGGCTCGAGGGGGATGTTGGACGGGGCCACGCCACCCGGCGCCCGCACACAGGCGGACATCGCGAAACACACGAAGAGGACGAGCAAGAAACGACGCATCGAGTTCACTCCATTCGTTGGCGGTTCAGGGACGCATCACCGTAACGCGAGGCGCCCATCGAGAGAAGCGTGTTCCGAGCCCGGCGTCCGGGCCCGCGGGGCCGCAAGCGCGGCTGCTGCGCGCTCGTGAACTTCGGGCTTCCGAGCCAGCCGGCCCTCGGAGTAGGCTGGTGGTGTCTGCCACCCCGTCGAGGGAGGTCGCCTGTGCGGTTGCGTGACGTCGCGCGAAAGGCCTTTGGACTTCTCCCGCTCCTGGTGTTCCCAGGCAGCGCCGCGGGCCTGGTCGTGGAATTCGACTCGACCTACGCCGCCGGTGTTGGGAGTGCCGGGAATCCGTTCAGCTACACGCAACGGATCGGCGCTCGCCCACGCTGCAACCAGGGGCTGGCTCCCCATGCGACCGGTGCGGTCCCTGGACACGGCGTCGCCGAGCTTGGATCGAGCGCGCCGCGCTCGCTGCGTGCACTGCGTCCTTTCCAGTACGGCACGCCGAACCCGACGGCGAACGTCACGGTAGTGGCGAAGCCCGGTGCCCCCGGCCCGAACGGCATGGCGCGATACGCGATGAGCACATGCGCAGTGGCGATCCCCACGAGTCTGCTCGGGCCGGCCCACTACACGGAATTCAGCAGTTTCGCCGCTCCTGCCGAGTTCGAGATCACGACGAGCACCACCGCCTCCGGGATGCGCATCTTTCAGCAGGGCAGCGTGCGGGAGGAGCATCGGGTCGGAGCCGGCCTCGGGCCCGGCAATCGGACGGTGAGCGTGCCGACGCCGACTGCGGGGGTCCCCTTGATGGCGGTGCTGGAGGCGGGTGCGGCGCGCTTCGGGGGCGGTTGGCGCGCCAGCGGCGCCGTGCAGAAGCGGCTTGGCGTAAACGCGTCGGCCGGAATCGTGATCGAGCTGGGCTGGCTGAGCGGACCTCACATGGTCGGCCACAACCGCGCAACTCCGACCCAGATCGTGACGGCAACCGGGTTTGCAACGAACCTGGCGACGATGGGATACGCGCCGATCACGGTGATGGTCTGGAACCTGCCGTTCACCACGGGTCGCGTACGGGCGATCGAGCAGCTCGGCACGATTTCGACGGTCCGGACGGCAACCGGTGGTGACAACCGAAGCGGCCCGAACTCCAGTATGGGAACGCTTCAGCTGGTGTCCCCTTGGATCGCGAACGTGACCCCTCCGTTCTGGGGGATCCGCTCGGCGGGCACCGCAACGCTCACCTTCGAGTTCCTGCCCGAACCGGCAGGGACGCTGTCTGCCCTCGCGGGCATCACCGCCGTACTCGTCCTGCATCGCCTTGCTCGCCGACAAGCGAGCCGGCGCTCCCGAACCGGGTGACCTAAGCGCGGGCCGGGGTGAGCGCGGGTACCGAACGGACCGTGCGGCGCGCGCGTACGCGCGACCAGGAGCGCTCTCCCGCGACGAGGACGCCGATCCCGAAGGACACGAACACGAACCAGGCCAGGAACAGAATCGGGAAGGTAATGGTCATGGGATCCTCCGGGGCGGCCCCTCTCGGGCACGACCCCAAGGAACCGCAGGCCGGTGCCCGGGAGGTGTGAAGCACTTCACAGCCCGCGAGGGAAATCCCAAGGACCCGACCGGGATTCCTCCAAACCCCTGAAAAGAATGCACTTTCGACTCTACCCTCCGGCGCCTGGAAACGGTCCCCGCGCGCAAAAAGAGCGGTGGTGGCGCCCCTCGCAGGCCACACTCTCCGGGGAATGGCCGGACCTGCCCCGCCCCTCGACCTCTCGAAGCCGATCCCGCTCGCGACCCAGGCGTTCGCGACCCACAAGTACGCCTACTACGAGCGCCTGCGGGCCGAGGCCCCGGTGTGCCGGGCCCGAGCCGGCTTCCTCCCGATCTACGTGGTCGCGCGGCACTCGGACTGCCTCGATCTCCTGAAGGACACGCGCTTCGTCCGCAACCGCTCGACGGCCACGGGAGGCGGGCGCATGCCCTTCCCTACCCCCCGGTCGGTGGCCCTGCTCGCCCAGAGCATGATCACCGAGGACGATCCGGCGCACCGGCGGCTGCGCAACCTCGTCAACCAGGCATTCACGCCCCGCGCCGTGGCGCGGCTGGAGCCGAGCATCCGCGCGTTCACCGCGCAGGCGCTCGACAACCTCGAAGCCACCGCGCGTCGCCACCCCGAACGCGAGGTCGACCTGCTGCGCCACTTCGCCGCGCCGATTCCCGTCGCAGTGATCGGCGAGCTCGTCGGGGTGCCGCGCGCGATGATGCCCCGCTTCCAGGAGAGCGTGCGCGCGCTCACCGGCGGCCTCTCCCTATGGATGGTGCTGCGGCTGTTCGCCTGGGACTTGCGACGCGCGATCGCCCTCGTTCGCGAGCTCGTCGAAGCGAAGCGCAAGGACCCGGGGGACGATCTCTTGACCGGCCTCCTCGAAGCCGAAGCGGAAGGAGACCGGCTGACCGAGGACGAAGTGGTGAGCATGGTCTTCCTCCTGGTGGTGGCGGGCTTCGAGACGACGACGCACCTGATCGGCAACGGCGTCCGCACGCTCTTGCAGCACCCGGAGGCCTGGCGCGCACTCCGCGCAGATCCCGACGGTTGGCCGACCGCCGTCGAAGAGATCCTGCGCTTTCGCGGTCCGATTCACGGAACCAAGCTCCAGTACGCCACCGAAGAGGTCGAGCTCGCCGGCGTGAAGATCCCGAAGGGGTCGGCGGTGATCCCCCTGTTGGGTTCGGCGAACCACGACCCCGACGCCTTCGACGCGCCCGAACGCTTCGACATCGCCCGCCACCCGAACCCGCACCTCGGCTTCTCCCACGGAAATCACTTCTGTCTGGGCGCGCAACTCGCGCGACTCGAAACGCGCATCGCCCTCGAGGCGCTGATCGAGCGCTTTCCCGAAGCCCGCCTTGCCCCGCGAGCGGATGCGCTGGAACCCCAGAAGATGCTGCTCTGGCATCGCTACGCCGAGATGCCGCTCACGCTTCCCGCAGGCTGATTCGCTCCGGTGATTCGAATCGACGATCCGCCCGTGCCGCCTCCGTCCCCGCCAAACTGGTAGGCTGTTCCGACCATGGTCGACGCACTCGTTCTGGTCAGTGTCGCCGTACTCGGAATCGCCGCGGGCGCCTTGATCGCCGAGGGCGCGATCCTCGTCCCCTTCTGGCGGGGCCTCGCGCCGCGCGACTTCCTCGACTGGTACGCGAAGCATGCCGACCTGTTGTTGCGCTTCTTCGGACCGCTCGAGGTGGCCGCCGTGCTGATGCCGGCCCTCGCGGTCGCAGGCGTTCTGAGCGTCGAGGCTCCGGGGCTCGAAGCCCTCGCGGTCGCGACGGGCGCATCCGTGCTCGTCGTGGCGTCGTTCCCGCTCTACTTCCAACGCGCGAATGCGTCGTTCGCCTCCGGCGAGATTGCACCCGAGGACGTCGCGGCCGAGCTGCGCCGCTGGTCGCTCTGGCATTGGGGACGCACCGCAATCGCCGTCCTGGCGTTCATTGCCGCCATCGTCGCCGCGTTGGGCTTCTAGCCCACGCGTAGCTTGGCACGGTGATAGGATGACACCGCGCCGTGACTCGCGCGGCCGGGGAGGAATCCGATGACGACACCCTTCTGGTGCCTGTTGATCGTCTTGGTCATGCCCTACGTCCTCGCCGGACTGGGCGGAGCGCTCCGGGTGAAGCAACTCGGCAGCCTCGACAACAACCATCCGCGCGTGCAGGCGCAGGAGCTGCGCGGAATCGCTGCGCGCGCCTACGCGGCCCAGCAGAACGCCTGGGAGGCGGTGAGCTTCTTCGGTACCGCGGTGGTGATCAATCACCTCGCCGGGGGAGCGCCGGGCACCTCGGCCACCCTCGCGATGGTCTACGTCGCAGCCCGCCTGGGACACGCAGCGGCCTACCTCGCTGACCAGCCGATACTGCGCACGATCGTGTTTCTGGTGAGCCTGGTTTGCGGCGTCTGGCTCATCGTCCTCGGGATCAACGCGTAGTCGATGCTCGACCACCTCAGCACCTACGCCACCGACTTCCCCAGGACGAAAACCTTCTACGAGCAAGCCCTGGCGCCCCTTGGCTACACGCTGCAGATGGAGATGACCGCCGCGTGGGACACCGAGTTCCCGGAGCGCCGGCTGTGCGCCTTCGGGCCACCCGGGAAGCCGGCCTTCTGGGTGGTCGAGACCCTGGTGGAGTACACGCCGCGGCACGTGGCGTTCCTCGCTCCCGATCGCCCGGCCGCCGACGCCTTCCACGCGGCTGCGCTCGCCGCCGGCGGCAGCGACTTCGGCACCCCGGGGCCGCGGCCCATCTATCACGAGCACTACTACGGCGCGTTCGTGCTGGACCCGGATGGCAACAACGTCGAGGCGGTCTGCCACGCCCCCGGCTGAGCTCTCGTCTGCGCTGCGCAGCTGGCGACATAGCATGTCGCTGCAGGCGTCCGCCCAACGGCGCAGCGCTGCGCCACGAACCCCGCGGTTCGTAGCGCGCTCGGACATGCTCGACATCACGGTGGCGACCAGGTCCGCATCGAAGTCGCGGCGCCCGCGTCGTTCGGGTTGCGCTTCGCGCGGGAAGCGTCGGATCTGTTCGAGCATGCGCTTCCGCACCGGCCCGACGACATTCGTCTCGCCGAAGTACCTGCGAAGGTCGGAAGCTCCGGCTGCTCGTGGCCCCGAGTGATTCAGAATCCTCAACCTTTACGGGATGTTGAGTCCAGATTGCAGGCCACCTTCGACGCGGCTCCAAACTTGGAATAGACTCCAAGCTTGGATGAGCCTCGAAGGTCACTCACGGTGAACGAAGCCCCCGAGACCGCCCCCACCGGTCGGCGCGAGCGCCGCAAGCGCGAGGTGCGCGAGCGGATCTACAACGCCGCGCGCGAGCTTTTCTCGAAGCAGGGCTTCGACGCGACGACGGTCGACGAAATCGCCGAACTCGCCGACGTGGCGACGGCCACCTTCTTCAACCACTTCGCCGGCAAGCAGAGCCTGCTCGGATGGATGGCCACGGAGGTCGTCGACAAGCTGCAGCTGTTGATGCAGGCCCACCTCTTGGGCGACGCACCGAGCGAGGAGCGGCTGCGACGTTTCGTCGCGTCGGCCACCGATGCGATCGCCGCCCAGCGCGGCGTCGCCCGAGACGTGCTGCTCGAGTTCATGCGCCAGGACGCAACGCCGGACGGACCACACCCGTACCTGGACCGCGTCCACGAGCCCTTCGAGGCGCTGATCGCCGCTGGCCAGGCGCGCGGCGAGATGCGCGACGACGCAGACCCCGCCTTCCTCGCGCAGATGGCGGTGGGCATGCTCAACTCCGCCATCACGCGCTGGCTCGCGGATCCCCACTACCCCGTCGAGCGAGGACTCTTCGACGCGACGGAGTTCGTCTTGTCGACGCTCGCCCAACGCGACTGATCGACCCTCTCTCATCTGCGGGTCGCGCGCCCGGCGCCCCGCCACGAAGGAACGGCCATGGAACCCGATGTCGATTTCGCTCACTCCTCCAGCTGGGACGCCGAGATGCCCGCGCGCCTCGAGCGCCTGCGCGAGAACCACCCGGTCTATTGGAGCGAGAAGACCGGTGCCTTCATCGCGACGCGCTTCGAGGACGTGATCCACGTCTCGAAGCACAACGAGATCTTCTGCTCGGGCGAAGGTGTGCTGCCCGGCGCTGCGAGCCCGAAGATCGGCATGATCGACGAAGACGAGCCCCGCCACGGCGAGATGCGGAGCCTGATCAACCGCGGCTTCACCCCGCGCATGGTCAAGAAGTGGGAAGCGGTCTTCCAGCAGATCACCGACGACGCCCTCGACGCCATCGCCCGACAAGAAGAGTGCGACTTCGTCGAGGACGTGGCCGTTCCGCTGCCGCTGATCCTGATCGCCGAGATGATCGGCATTCGGAAAGAAGACCGGGATCGCTTCCACCAGTGGTCGGATCACATGATCCTGGCCCAGGGCAACTTCGACAAACCCGAGATCGCCGCGCGAGCCGGCCAGGCCGCCGTCGAGTACATCGGCTACGTCACCCAGGTGATCGAAGACCGCCGCCGCGAGCCCAAGGACGACCTGATCAGCATCCTCGTCCGCGCGAAGGACGACGGCGTCCTCAAGCAGCTCGAGGGGCGCATGTCGGCGATCGAGACGGCCCTCGACCGGGACGACGAGACGCGCGAGATGAGCAACGACGAGCTCATCAAAATGTGCATCCTGCTGATGGTCGCGGGCAACGAGACCACGCGGAACGGCCTCTCGGGCGGGCTCCAGCTCTTGATCGAGAACCCGGAAGCGCGCCAGCGCTTGGTCGAGGACCCGAGTCTGATCCCGGATGCCGTCGAGGAGATGCTGCGCCTGACTTCGCCCGTGCTCAGCTTCATTCGCACGGCGACCCAGGACACCGAGCTGCGCGGCACCCCGATTCGCCAGGGGCAGAAGGTGCTGATGATCTACGGCGCCGCGAACCGCGACCCCCGGCAGTACGAGAACCCGGGCGTCTTCGACATCGACCGCAAGCCTCAACACCTCGCCTTCGGCATCGGCAACCACTTCTGTCTGGGCGCGAACCTCGCGCGGATGGAGATGCGGGTCGCCTTCCGCGAGATCCTGCGCCGTTTCCCGGACATGGAGTACTCGAACGGCGGCCCCAAGTTCGCGCCGTCGGCCCTGGTCCGGAGCGTCTCCGAGCTCCGGGTGCGGTACACGCCCGAAGACCAGCGGAAGAGCGCGTAGGCCCGGAGTCCTCGAAAAGCGCAGAGACTACGCGCAACGCTTCGTTCGACCGATCATCGAAGGAGCGTGCCGAACCCGAGCCCGACCCGAGCGACCCCGCTTCCCACTCCTCGACACTGCCCGCTTCTGCGCGCGGCAGCTCTGATCCTGGCCCTGGGGGTCGGGGTCGCCTGCAGCGTGGAGGCCGTCCCGGACGCGGAGGCACCTACAGCGCCCGCGGCAAGTGAGGCGCGCCCGCCGATCCCCGTCGAGATCTTCTTCGCCCTCGTCCAGAACGATCCGCTACTGGCGAAGGAGGCCCTGGACCTGATTACGAGCGACTGGCGGGACGGCTACGCCCCGATGCTCCTCGAGGTGTCCCGCTTCAGCCGCCACCGCTCCGCAATCTTCGAGGCTCTCGAGCGCGGGACGAAGACGAGCTTCGGCACGGATCACGACGCCGCCTTCCGCTGGGTGTGGTCGCGCGAAATCACGCCGCATCCCGACTACGGCGTCTTCAAAGCGCGACTCTACGAGTACCTGGACCCGGACTTCGCCGCCTACTTCGACGATCACACCGAGGATGCGCGCATCCGTCTCGACGAGGTGCGGTGGGGCGGCGTCGCCCGCGACGGAATCCCGCCCCTCGACCGCCCCCGCATGATCCCGGCCGCCGAAGCCGACTACCTCGCTCCCGACAACGTCGTCTTCGGCATCGCGCTCGGCGGCGAGGCACGCGCCTACCCGAAGCGCATTCTCGCCTGGCACGAAATGTTCAAGGACACGATCGGCGGCACGAGCGTCGCGGGCGTCTACTGCACCCTCTGCGGAAGCATGATCGTCTACGAGACCGAGTTCGAGGGGACGCACCACGAGCTCGGAACCAGCGGCTTCCTCTACCGCTCGAACAAGCTCATGTACGACCACGCCACCGAGTCCCTGTGGTCGACCCTGCGTGGCGAGCCCGCGATCGGGCCGCTCGTCGGAAAGGGCATCCGCCTCACTCCGCGCCACGTCGTCACCACCACCTGGGAACGCTGGCAGGCCCTTCACCCCGAGACGACGGTCCTCTCCCTCGACACGGGCCACGAGCGGGACTACGGAGAAGGCGTCGCCTACCGCAGCTACTTCGCCACCGACGAGCTGATGTTCGAGGTGCCGAGCCTCGATCGCCGCCTCGCGAACAAGTCCGAGGTGCTCGCCCTGCGTTTCGGAGCGGGCGCTTCGCCCACTGCCATCGCCGTGGAGAAGCTCGCCGCGACGCCGACGCTCGAGGGCACCGAGAACGGGGTTCCCTACGTGATCTTCACCGACACGTCGGGAGCGAGTCGCGTCTATGCGCGCGGAGAGCACCAGTTCCGCTCGTTCGATGGCGACCGCACGGCCGTCGACAACGTCGGCGGCAGCTGGCGGCTCACCGAGGACGCCCTGGTGCGGAACACGCCAGACGCGGCAGCGCGCCTCGACCGACTCCCTGCGCACCGGGCCTTCTGGTTCGGCTGGTACGCGGCCTACCCGAACACCCGGCTCTTGCAGTAGCCGGCGCCCGAAACGCGAACGGCCCCGATGGCGAGGTCGCCACCGGGGCCGTTGCTGTTTGCGAGACGCTCCGTCAGCCGACGTCGGCCAGGGCGTCGAGGGCGCGCTGGGCGAGCCCGGCGACGTGACGGTTGTCGTCCTTGGCGGCGTCGGCGAGCGCGTCACGGAAGTACGCTGCGTCGACTCGGGTCATGGCGTTCACCGCGTAGAACCGCTCGGTCGGATCTCCCGAACGCTGCGCCGCGACCAGTTCACGGGCCACGTCGAGGCGCCGCTTCTCGTTCTTCGCGTCGCGGAAGGCGTGGGCCAGTCGCTCGTAGCGATCCTGCACCGCGCCATCGCTCGTGACGACACCGCCGCCGTCGCCGGCCGGCGCCTCGCTGGCCGGCGCTTCGCTCGCCGGAGCCTCGGGCTCTCCGACCGCGACCATCCGGCGCAGCTCGTCGACCTTGCGGGTCCTAGCGCGTGGCTTCGCCGCGGCGGCTTTCTCGCGCGCCGCCGTGGCCTTCGACTTCGGACCGCGACGACCCAGGCGTCGGTAGAGCTCGCCCACCGTGGTGGCGCTCTCCGGAGCATCCGGGGCCGCTTCGGCCTCGGCTTCGGCACCGGGCTGGCGCAGGACATCCGCCAGTCGTGGCATGTCCTTCGTCGGCGCCTTCGTCGACTTCTCGGCGAGAGGGGCCGGCCGATTCGGGACGCGCGGCCCGCGCGGCACCGCATGCCGGCGCAGGCGGAGCTGGTCGAGGCTACCGAGATCGATCGCCTTCACCGTCTGCTGGACCTTCGACTGGATGGTGTCGGCTTCGCGCGTCGCCTCTTCGAGCATGTCGTCGATCGAGGCGGGGAGCGCCTGGGATGCCGAGATCATCCGCACCGTCGCAGTCGCGTCGTCGGACGCGATGTTGCGGTACAGGCCGATGTACACGGCAGCGCCGCCCGTCTCGCGCTTCAGCTGCTCGACGATCTTCTCGTAGAGAGAGAAGGGGCTCGCCGTCAGAGCGCGCTCGGACGCCTCGATCACGAGACCGAGGTAGGACACGTCCTTCATGTCCGAGTCCTTCGGCATCATCGGGTTCTCACCGATCGCGCCGCGCACCGAATCGAGCACGCCTTCGGCGTTGAGCTCGGGCAGCTCCTCGGTGTGGTAGCTCAGCACACCACCCGAGAAGAGCAGCGTGCGGAAGTCCTCACCATCGAGGGTGCGAATCGCCTGTGCCGAGTCGCGATCGTTCAGGCGGTTGAAGACGTCGATCGGCTCGACGATCTCGCGGTTGATGGTCTCGAAGTACGAATCGAGGGGGACGTCCTGGTGGCCCTGCGCCAGACGCGCGTTGTCGATCAGCACCCATCCGTAGGCCGGCGTCGCGGACAGGTCGCGAATCGCGCGCAGCGCGTTCACCTTGGCGATGCCGCTCTCGTGGTGGTGGGGCAGCGCGGTGAGGATCACGACGGGGAGCGAGAGATCCTCGATCACCTTCGTGAGCTCGGCGACGCACGAACCCGTGCCCCCACCGAGGCCGGCGCAGAGCGCCACGACGTCGGCGCCGACGGCATGCTCTTCGACTGCCTTGCGGATGAGATCGGCGTTCTCCGTGACGCACTCGGTGCCGTAGTGGGTATCGCTCCCGGCGCCATCCGAGCCTTCGAGGCCGATGTAGATGCGCTGGGATTCGGGCAGGGCGAGGCGGCTGGCCCCGAGGGAGGTGAGGTCGGTTTGGGCCGTGTTGAAGGCCAGGCCGCGGTATCCACGTCGGTGGAACTCGGCCGCGATGTTGCCGCCGGCCTGACCGAGGCCAACCGCGACGATCTCGAGAGAACGACCAGAGGGTTTCATGGGGGGATCTCCGGGAAGGGACGAGGTGGATGCCCGCGAACCCGGAGAGGGTCCGCCGGCGGGTTTCTCGTAGGTAACCCCGGAAGCCGAGTGGGTGTCGCGCAGAAATCGCTGGGAGCGACACTTTCCCGCGACGCCCTCGGGAGCGCGCAGCTTTGGACGCAAACGGGCGGACCGCCTGTCGACGGCGGCGGCGTTCGGGAGCCGGATTTCGGCCGATCGACGGCCGCCCCGCGGGCAGGCGGTCTCAGCGACCGGCACTGCCCTCCGCAGACCTTCGAAGACTCCACTCGCGCTGCAAATGGCCGGCTGAACCCGCCGGGTCCGGCGCCCGCTTCCGGATGAAGCGGGCGCCTCGTCGCCGGAGAGGAGTGATCCGACGAACCCGGGAGTGGCAGGGCGCCTCTGGGATCAGACGCCGGCTTCGAGGAACTCGGCGAGGCGCGCGACCTCACCCGAGGCGCGGAGCTTCTCGAGCGCGCCCATCTGGAGCTGGCGGACGCGCTCGCGCGACAGGCCGATCCGGTCGCCGATCTCGTGGAGCGTGAGCGGGTTGCCGTCGGCCCAGCCGAAGCGCAGCGACAGGACGCTCTGCTCGCGCTGGCTGAGCGCTCGCATCGCATCGCCGAGCACGCGGTGCACGCGCCGCATGTCGAACCCCGAAGCCGGATCTTCCTCTTCCTCTGCGAGCCGGTC
This sequence comes from Myxococcota bacterium, assembly GCA_039030075.1. NCBI lineage: Bacteria > Pseudomonadati > Myxococcota > Myxococcota bacterium. Next base: position 78,656 of record JBCCEW010000004.1, read on the forward strand.
GCCGAGGGTGACCTCACCGTCTTCGGTCACCGGCTCGTCGATCGACTTCGCGCGCGCGGTGACGCCCGCGATCCGGTCGACGGTCTCGAAGGGGAGATCCAGCGCGGTGGCCAGGTCCAGAGAATCGGGCTCGGCGGCCTGGCGGGTGAGGAGGCTCTCCCGCGCGCGACGTACCGCTCGCTCCTGATCGTAGAGGTTCGAGGGAAGTCGAACGGTTCGCGAGTGGTGCTGGATCGCGCGGATCATCGCCTGCTCGATCCACCACACGGCGTAGGTCGAGAACTGGAAACCGCGATCCGGATCGAACTTCTCGACCGCCCGCAAGAGACCCACGTTGCCTTCCTGGATCAGGTCGATGAAGGGCACGCCCAGCTTGCGATAGCGCTTCGCCACCTTGATCACGAGGCGCAGGTTGCGGCTCGCGAAGGTCTGTCGCGCCTCGGAACGATCGCCGCGGGCGCTGGCCGCGGACTTGGCGGAGCGCCGGTCACACGCCGCCAGCCCGAGTGCCTTGCGGCGCGCCCGGATCTCGCGGGTGGCCGGTGCAGCAAGTACGGCGGCGAGTTCGGTGTGCACGTCCTCGAGGATCTCGAGGAGAACGTGCGCCTCCTGGAGTTCCGCGCCGATCTTCTCCGCGACGCGCTGGGTCTGCGTCGCGCTGCGGCCGTGGCGGTCGACCGATTCCTGCCAGGACGCGAGGTGCTGCTCGAGCGCCTCCATGTGCGCGTCGAACGGCGTGGTCCAGTCGTGGCTCGGGTTCTCCCGGTAGCGGTGCGCCATCGTGCCCGTCACCCGACCGTCGCGCCGGCGCTCCTGCCAGCGCTCGACCACCAGGCGCGACGCTGCCGGCATCTCGGCGAGAGAAGCCCGCAGGGCTTCCTCCCCCGCCCGGATCCGGTGGGCGAGTTCGGTGGCCTCGCCGGGCTTCATCAGCGGCAGGCGCCGCAGGGTCTCGAGGTAGCGGCCGACCGCATCGGGCCCTGCGCCGCTCCCCGAGTCGGAGGGTTGGGTGGTGGCCTCGGGAGCCGGCTCCAGGGCCAGCGGGAGGTCGCGGGTTTCGGAGGTCGAATCGAGGTGGTGGTCCATTGGGGTTCCCCTCAGTGTTGCGCGCACTGTCTATATTAAATCTAGATTTTTTCTCGACAAGACCTAGACAGACATTATTCTGAAAAAACTCCCCGGCCCGGAGCCCTCGATGAATCCCACCTCTCCGCAGACTCGACAAAGCCAGAATCCCCCCGGGGGATCCGAGCGTTCCACCTTGCCGGTGTCGGCCGCTCCGTGCACGTTCCGGCAACTGCTCGACTGGATGCGTGACCTCGAGCTCGACGACCAACAGATCGCCGAGGCGCTGGACGACCTGGTCCAGTCGGGAACCGTGCGGATCCTCGGACGCCGGGCGACCCACCGCATCCTGGGAGGGCGCCGGCATTGAGCGGACGAAACGCCAGCGGCCGAGGCGCGCCATGACACTCGAAGACATCGATCGCAGCGAACCCGTCTCGCTGATCGAGGCGGACGCCACGCCCTACTCTCTGGGCGCCGTCGTGCGCCTCACGGGCCTGACCGCCCACACCCTCCGCGCCTGGGAGCGCCGCTACGGCGCCGTCGCTCCGGCGCGCACACCGCGCGGCACGCGCCGCTACAGCCGCGAGGAAGTGTCACGGCTGCGCTTGCTGCGTTCGGCGGTCGACGCAGGACATCGCATCAGCGACATCGCACAGCTGAGCGATGACGACCTCGAGCTGCACCTGCAGCCGATCGCGCGTGCGCCGGTCGACACGCTGAGCGGCGCACTCGAAGCGCTCGAGGCGCTGGACGCGCCGGGGATCGAACAGCTCCTCACCGACCAGCTCGATCTGCTCGGGCCCAGTCGCTGCGTCCGTCGCGTGATCCTGCCGTTGATGCGCGAAGTCGGTGACCGCTGGGCCCGCGGCGAAGGATCGGTCGAAGCCGAGCACCTGCTGAGCAGCACCACCCGCGCGCTGCTGGGCGTGGTACTCCGCAACACGCCGCGCCTTCCGCAGGCCCCTCAGCTCCTGTTCTCCACTCCGGAAGGAGAACCCCACGAGTTCGGATCGCTGTGTGCCGCGGTGATCGCCGCCGGCGCCGGCGCCGCCGTGACCTACCTCGGCCCCAATCTCCCGGTCTCTGCGGTGATCGGCGCGACGCGAAAGTCGAACCCGATCGCCGTGGCACTCGGCGTTGTCACCCTCGACCCGCGCCGGGCGCGGGCCTATCTGCGCGAGTTGCGGGCTTCCCTACCCGATGAAACCGGGCTCTGGGTCGGCGGCGCTGCGCTCGCCGAGCCGTTGGCCGGCATCGAGGCACTGGACATCGACACGCTCGAGCGGCGCGTGGCGCGCGCGGCCCGAAGCGCGCTCGCGCCCAGCCGCTGACCCGCTACGGCGATTACTGCTGGGCCGCCCCCAGCCCCCCGCCCTCGTCGTTCATGTAGATCGACTTGCGCGGCGCGGCGAGGAGCTTGCGCACCATCGGCTCGAAGTGCTCGAGCGGAAGAGTCTCGTATTCGGGATCGAAGCTGTTCTGGTCGTACTTCTGACAGAACGCGGCGCACTCGCGGAACAGCGGGTGGTCCCGGAATGCGTCCCGCGCGTTTCGGTCGAGACCCAGGTGGTGGAAGAAGTAGTACCCCTGGAAGATGGCGTGGTGCTTCACGATCCAGTGGTTCTCGTCGGAGACGAAGGGCTCGAGGATCGTCGCCGCAAGATCGGCGTGGTTGGCGGTGGCGAGGGTGTCCCCGATGTCGTGGAGCAGCGCACACACCACGTACTCGTCGTCACGTCCGTCGCGCTCCGCGCGGGTGGCGGTTTGCAGGCTGTGGGTGAGCCGACTCACGGCATAGCCACCGGAATCGCCGTCGAGGATCTGGAGATGCCGGAGCACCCGGTCGGGAAGTCCCTGGAAGAAGTCGAGGCTGTGCTTCCCGATGACCTGGTAGTCCTCGCGGGTCGCGTCCTGCATCCGCGTGAAGGTGGTGTCCGGCATGGTTCCTCCGATCGGCGCGTGGGCTTGGCGCGTTCTGGAAGGCTGCCACAGGCACCGAGGGGCCGCTCGGCTCGGTTCGGCCATCCGGGGGCCGCGGACGCCGTCCAGGGCCCAGCTAAGCTGTGCGGGTGAACGAGCCCTCTGAAGAGCAACCCGGGCCCGAGGCCAGCGGCGCACCCGACTGGCTGCTGACCTTCTTTCGCGACTCCAGCCTCTGGCCCGTCACCTTCGCCGCCATCGCCATCTTCGTGGTGTTCGGCGCGTCGGGCCTGTTGCTGGCGGTGGTCGAGCGAAACTTCTTCGCGGTGGCGGCGATCCTGATCGCCTTCTGGATCGGCGTCGACATCGCGGTCCGGGAGTGGCGCCAGCACGGCTTAGGCCTGGCCACGGGCCTGGTGGTGGGCTTCTGGACGCTCTCGGCGGCCGCGGCGGTGACCGTGCGCACGCTGGGCTGGTACTGAAGTGACGGCGCAGCGCACGCGGCATCCGAGGGCGCGGGGAGGACGCATGCGACCCAATCGACGCCTGGTCGTGGGGCTGCTCGGCGCAGCCCTGCTCGCCCTGGGCTGCACCACCAGCCTGAAGCCCGGCCCGAATCTCGGCACGATCTACGACCGCGCCGCTCGCTTCGGCGACCTGTACCGGAACCCGATCATCGTCATGCCGGGCGTACTCGGAACCGTGCTGCGCGACGCCGAGAGCCAGCGGGTGGTGTGGGGCAGCTTCGCGGGCACCTACGCGAATCCCGATTTCGGTCCCGACGCGCGCCTGGTCGCCCTCCCGATGGCCGAGGGTCAGGCGCTCTCGACGCTGACCGACGAGGTCCAACCGGACGGCGTTCTCGAGAGTGTCACCGTGAGCCTGCTGGGGCTGCCGGTGGAACAACACGCGTACATCTCGATCCTGCGCACCTTGGGAGCGGGTGGCTACCGGGACCAGCAGCTCGCCGAAGCCGGCGCCATCGACTACGGCACCGATCACTTCACCTGCTTCCAGTTCGCCTACGACTGGCGACGCGACAACATCGAGAACGCCCAGCGTCTCCACGCCTTCATCCTGGAGAAGAAGGCCTTCGTGGAAGCGCGCCTCAAGGAAATCTACGGCGTGGAGCGCGACGTGCGCTTCGACATCGTCGCGCATTCGATGGGGGGCCTGCTGAGCCGGTACTACCTCCGCTACGGAGCCCGCGATCTCCCCGCCGACGGGAGCGCTCCCGAGATTACCTGGGCCGGTACCGAACACGTCGAACGCTTGATCATGGTCGGGACGCCGAACGCGGGGTCGCTCGACGGGCTCTCGAACCTCGTCGACGGCACCCAACTCGCCTTCTTCCTGCCGCACTACGTCCCGCCCATCCTCGGGACCATGCCGGCCATCTATCAGCTGCTGCCGCGCAACCGGCACAAGGCCGTCGTCGACGCATCGGGTCGGGGTGTCGACCTCTTCGATCCGACGACCTGGGAGCGCTACGACTGGGGCTTGATGGCCGAAGAGGCGGATGCGACGCTTCAGGTGCTGCTGCCCGATGAGAGCAGCAAAGAGGCGCGGAGACGCGTCGCGCGCGAGCACCTCGCCAAGTCGTTGCGGCGTGCGCAGCGATTCCATGCAGCCCTCGACCGACCGGCAGCGCCCCCCGCCCACACCTCCCTCCACCTCTTCTCGGGAGATGCCGTCCAGACTGCGGCGCGCATGCAGGTCGACGCAGAGGGTGCGCTCACGCTGGTCGAATCCGACGCCGGCGATTCGCGGGTGCTGCGCACCAGCGCGGTGATGGACGAGCGCGTGGGCCGTGATCGTTGGGAGCCGGGTCTGGAGACACCGATCGCCTGGAGCGACGTGAACTTCGTGTTCAGCGACCATCTCGCGATGACGCGCGACCCGTCGTTCAGCGACAACCTGCTCTGGCGCCTACTCGACGCCCCGAAGCGCGAGCCCAACGCGCCCTAGCGCCGCACCGCTCAGCGGTCCGTGTCGCGCGCCAACAGGATCGCGCCCACCATCTCTTCGGGCATCGCAGCAGGCAACGTGTCGTCGTCTTCGCAAAGACGCTGGCCGAGCTCGATGGCGCGCAGGTAGTCCTGGAAGGCCACCTGGCACATCGGACACAGGGTCATGTGGATGTCGAAGCGAGATCGCACCGAGCTCGGCAAGTGGCCCTCGTAGTAGTCGTGCATGAACGACTCGAACGCTTCACAGGTCAGCATCCCGGGGACGCGGCGAAGCATCCACGAGCCGATCCGGCGCTTCCACGGCGGAGGCGGACCGCCGCCCTTCGCGCGCATCAGGAGTCTGGAGAGGAGCGACCACATCAGTCGGCGTCCTCCGCGAAGAGTGGCGCGAGGAGCGTGCGCAAGGCGGATCGCGCTCGGTGGAGACGCATCTTGATGCTCCCGCGGCTGGTTCCGAGCAACTCGGCGGTCTCTTCGGTAGAGAAGCCGTCGATGTCGCGCAGGAAGAGCACGGTGCGGTGGCTCTCGGGCAGGCGCTCGATCGCTTCGCGCACGTGCTTCGCGGTATCGGCGCGGCGGTAGAGCTCCTCGGGGGTGAGATCGTTCGTGTGAACCGGACCTTCCCGAAACCCGTAGCGGTCGTAGCGAGGGAGCCAGTCTTCGAGCAGCTCTTCGGGCTTCGCCCGGCGGGAGCGAAGCCGCATCAGCGCGGCGTTGACGACGATCCGATGGAGCCAGGTCCCGAGGAGCGCGCGCCCTTCGAACCGCCCGATCGATCGATGGGCCGCGAGAAACGCCTCTTGCACGCACTCGCGCGCGTCATCCTCGTTCTGGAGGTAGCGCTGGGCCACCGAGAGCATGCGCGGGCCCTGGGCGCGGACCAGCTCTTCGAAAGCGGCGGCATCCCCCTCTCGTAGGCGCGCGACCAGCGCCGACTCGGTCGCCGGGCCGCTCGGGCCAGGAGGATCTTTCGGGTCGCGCGCGTCGCCCATGGGCTCGGGCGCATCCTATCACGCGCGCTGGCGTGACCTCTGATGGTCCCCTGCATCTCGGAAGACGAGCCCCAGCGAAGCGGGGGCGGGGAGGTTCCATGCGAAGGAATATCGAGATGCGCGGCAGCCCAGCACGCCGTTCGCGGCAGCCCGCCCAAACCGGATTGACCTGGCCGCCGAGGCACCGATGAGCGAGGGCCATTGGCTATGGGCCGTGGCGCTCGGCGCCCTGAGCGCCGCGGCGCTGCCGCTCGGCGCCTGGTTCGGCCTGACCCTGCGGCTTCCGCCCGCGGCCACTGCCGTGTTCGCGTCCTTCGGCGCCGGTGCCCTGATCGCAGCGCTGAGTCTCGAACTGGTCGCCCCGACCGTGGCCGAGCTCGGACACGACGCCCATGGCGCCGGCGTCTTGGTGACGCTGCTCGTGGCCTCGGGGATCGGCGGCGTGCTCTTCACCCTCCTCGACCGGATGCTCGCGAGTCGCGGCGGTTTCCTGCGCAAGGTCTCGACGACGATGATGCACTTCGCGGCCCTCGACCGCGAGCGCGATGCGACCCGTGTGCGAGAGCTGTGCGCCATCCCGCTCTTGTGGACGCTCCCTGAACGCGAGGTCTCGAAGGCCGTCCACGATGTCGCCGAGCTGACCTATGCGCCGTCGGAGGTGCTCTTCGCCGAAGGCGACGCCGGTGACCACATCGCCATCGTGCGCTCCGGAGAGGTCCGGCTCTGGCGCGCGGGCGGGAGCATCGGGACCGTGGGGCCGGGCGCGATCCTCGGCGAGCTCGCCGTACTCACCGAGGGGCCGCACAGCCTCTCCGCCACCGCCGTCGATGAAGTCGAGGTCCTGACGATCCCCCGCGCCGCGATCGAGGCGTGGCGCACGCGCCATCCCGCCTTCGACGCAGCGCTCCGGGAGATCGGGTCCGAGCACCTCCGCGACGTGCGTCAGCGCGACGCGATTCGCAGTCGAGAAGAAGAGGACTGGGCGATGCGTGCGATCGATGCGCTCGCGACCGGGGGCCGGGTACCGACTCCCACCGAGTGGCGACGCGAGGCCGAGAACCACACAGGCTCGGGCCTGGCGGTGTGGTTGGGGTTGCTGATCGATGGAATCCCCGAGAGCTTCGTGATCGGTGCCGGCCTCCTGGGTCTGGTCTCGGCCGAGCTCGCGGCGAACGGAAGTGTGGCGTTCGCGAACGTGATTCCGTTCACGCTGGTCGGGGGTCTGTTCCTCGCGAACTTCCCCGAGGCCTTGTCGAGCTCGGTGGCCATGCGCGACCAGGGGTTCTCCCCCACGCGCATTCATCTCTTGTGGGGCAGTCTCGTTGCCGTCACCGCCGTCGGCGCGGGCTTCGGCTACGTGCTCGGCGCGTCCACGACGCATGCCACCCTCGTCGCGGTGGAGGGAATCGCCGCCGGCGCGATGCTGGCTTCCATCGCATCGACGATGATCCCCGAGGCCGTCCACCTCGCGGGCTCGGGCCGGCTGGTCGGGCTCTCGACCCTCGCCGGTTTCCTCGCAGCCGTCGCCTTCAAGCTACTCGAACACTGAGGAGCCCCATGCTCGCCGTCGCGACCCTGCTCGTCGTGCTGTTGCTCTCGGTCCTGGTCACGCGCATCGCCAGCGTGGCGCTGGTGCATACCGGCCTCGGCGAAGAAGCAGCGCGCTTCCAGGCGCGCTCGGCCTTCACCGGAACCGGCTTCACGACGGCCGAGACAGAGGCGATCGTTTCGCATCCGCTGCGTCGTCGCATCGTCGGACACCTCATGCTCGCGGGAAACGTCGGCATCGTGACCGCCGTGTCGTCGCTGCTCGTCTCGATGTGGAGCTTCGAAGCCGGCGGTTGGCAGCGTCCCGCTGCGCTCGCGGTGGGGCTTCTGGCGCTATGCGGGTTCGCGACGAGTCGCTGGGTCGATGGCTGGCTCTGCGCCGCGATCCGCTGGGGTCTGATGCGCTTCTCCGACATCGACCTCCGCGACTACGCGCGCGTCCTCCACCTGCGCGACGACTACAGCATCCACGAGCTTCGGATCACCTCCGACGACTGGATCTGCGAGCGCACCCTCGGCGAACTGAAGCTGGAGGACGAGGGCGTCCGCGTGCTAGCCGTCGCCTGTCCGGGCGGAGGGTTCTTGGGGGCGCCACCGTCGGACACGGAGCTGCAAGCGGGAGATCAGCTCGTGATCTACGGACGCGCGTCGCGCATCGCCGAGCTCGAGCAGCGGCCTGTCGGCGCTTCCGGGGACGAGCGCCACGCCGCCGCCCGCCGCGAGCAGGACGAGCGCACCGCCATGGAGCGGGAGCGCGCGGGGCGCTAGGGTCGCCGCGCGGCTGCGAGCCGCACGAGGGAGGCTGCCCATGTATATCGCCATGAATCGATTCCGGATCGCGCGCGGCGCGGAAGAGACCTTCGAGAAGCTCTGGCGCGAACGCGAGTCTCACCTCGATGGCGTGCCGGGGTTCCAGGAGTTCCACCTGCTGCGCGGCGAGAGCGACGACGACGCGACCCTCTATGCGTCCCACAGTCTCTGGAAGGACGAGTCAGCGTTTCGCGCCTGGACCGAGTCGGAGAGTTTCAAGCAGGCGCACGCCCAGGCGCGCGCTCCCCAGGGCACCTACCTCGAGCATCCGAAGTTCGAGGGCTTCGAGGTGATCCTCTAGGAGCCCGAGGGCGACGACTTCGGAATGCCCTCGATCCGGTCGCCCGGGAAGACGGCATGATCCCGAAACCAGTCGCGGCGCATCTCGAGCGCGTAGCGCGCCGGGTAGCGACTGCTGACCGGCGTTTCGACGTGGGGTTCGAGGTCGGCGATGTGGACGATGCGACCGGCGGCGTCCGCATACGCGATCGTGAGTGGCAACGGTGTGTTGCGCATCCAGAAGCCGCGCACCCGATCGTCCTGGAAGACGAAGAGCATGCCGTGATCCGTGGGCAGGCTCTCGCGGAACATCAGGCCGCGGTTGCGCTCAGCCGGCGTTCGGGCGATCTCGGCGCTGATGCGGTGGGTTCCGATCCGCAGCCACTCGACGGGCAGCTCCGAGCCGTCGATGGGCGGCGGCGCGCCGTTGCCACAGGCGGCGACGAGCGCGAACACGAGAACCAGGGCGCAATGACGCATCGCGCGAGAGCATACCCGCCCCCTGGCGCGGCGCGCCGAAGCGCGATTCCCTGGGCCCACATGCAGGACGCCCAATGCTCGCCCTGACCCTCGACGGCAACACCACGCGCGTCGAGGAGCGACCGCCGCCCGAACCCGGGGAAGGCGAAGCCCTGGTGCGGGTGGCGTGGGCCGGCGTCTGCAACACCGACCTCGAGTTGGCCCGCGGCTACATGGGGTTTCAGGGCGTGCTCGGCCACGAGTTCGTCGGGCAGGTCGAAGCGGGCCCCGACGGCTGGCGTGGCCGTCGCGTCGTCGGCGAGATCAACTTCGCGTGCGGTCGCTGCGACGCCTGCGCGCGCGGGCTCGGACGCCACTGCCCCACCCGACGGGTGATGGGAATCCAGGACGCGGACGGGGCGCTGGCCGAGTACGTCGCCGTTCCCGTCGCCAATCTCCATGCGGTGCCCGACACGGTGAGCGACACCCAGGCGGTGTTCACCGAGCCGCTGGCCGCCGCCTTCGAGATCCTGGAGCAGGTGACGGTCGAACCCGGCGCGAGCTGCGTGGTGCTGGGCGACGGGAAGCTCGGCCTCCTGGTGGCCCAGGTGCTGGCGTCGGCGGGCGCCGACGTACTCGCCGTGGGCCATCACCCGGAGAAGCTCGCGCTCCTCGAAGCCCGCGGGATCCGAAGCCGGCTGGCGCGCGACTGGTCCCCCGAACCCACCGACCTCGTCGTAGAAGCGACGGGCAGCGCGGCGGGCTTCCGCGCGGCGATCGCGGCGACCCGACCGCGCGGGACCCTGGTGCTGAAGAGCACCGTGGCCGACGAGATCGCCACCGACCTCGCGCCCCTCGTGATTCACGAGATCCAGGTGGTGGGATCGCGTTGCGGGCCATTCGCGCCCGCACTCGAGGCCCTGCGCGACGGGCGCGTCGACGTCGAGCCCCTGATCCACGCGCGACTCCCGCTCGCGCGAGCGAACGAAGCCCTGGCGCGCGCGGCAGAGCGCGACGTCCTCAAGGTCCTCGTCGAAGTCGCCGGCTGAGCCGACGCAACGCCGCTAGGCCGGGAACGCCTTCGCCACGTCCGCTTCCAGCCCGCGCTCGATCTCGTCGAGGAGTCCACCGCGGGCGCGTGCCCGCGTGTTCAAGAAGGGCTTCCGCGGGAGCTTGCCGAGCCGTTCGGCGGCGGCGAGGGCCGTCTCGAAGTTGGCCTCGGCGGCGACCACCTCGTCGAAGAAGCCCGCGTCGATGGCCTCGTCCGGCCCATAGACCTCGGCTTCGACGGTGCCGCGCAGGAAATGGCGCTTCGACATCCGCTCGCGGGCGAGCTCCAAGAGGAAGAGCGGCGTCGTCATCCCGATCGCGACTTCGTTGAAGCCCACCTTGAAGTCACCGGCCGAGCCCACCCGATGGTCTGCCGCCATCAAGAGGACGGCCCCCATCGCCAGCGCGTGGCCGTTGCAGGCGATCACGACGGGCACCGACAGGCGTCCGAGTCGGATGGCCAGTCGGCCGCCAGCCGTCACCATCGCGCGTCCCGCTTCGGGCCCGCCCTCGCGCATCACACCGAGATCGAAGCCCGCAGAGAACCGGTTCGGTCGTCCGGTCAGAAGCAGCGCCTGCCCGCTCTCTTCGACCTGATCGAGGGCCACGTTGATCGCGTCGAGCACCGGCGGCCCGAGGGCGTTCGCCTTGCCGTCATCGAGGCGCAGGACGGCGACGTCGCCGGAAGTTTCGAGGGTGACGGTTTCGCTCATGGGGTCCTCCGATGCGATGAGAAGGCGAGCAGGATACCGCGCCGGGACCGGGTCGAAAGCCGAGGCCGGGCCGCGCCTCAGACCGGGCGATCGCCCTCGATCACCACGCGCAGCATCTCGCGACGGTGTCCGGTGTAGTCGTTGAGCGCGTAATGCTGGGTCGAGCGGTTGTCCCAGATCGCGAGCGTCCCGGGCTCCCAGTGCAGGCGGGTGACGAACGCGTCGTCGGTGACGTGCTGCACGAGTTCCCCCAGGAGCTCCCTGGACTCGGATTCCGGCAGGTCGGCGATGCCCACCGTGAAGGCGAGGTTCACGTAGAGGATCTTCTCGCCGGTCTCGGGGTGGGTGCGCACGACCGGGTGCTGGACCTTCCCCTGAGCGAGCTCCGCGGCCTTGGTGCGGGTCGAAGCGCTGCCCTGGTTGCGCTGGTCGTAGTAACCACCGGCGCCGTAGATGTGGGCGGCGCTGTGCTCTGCCGAGAGGTCGGCGATGCGTGCCTGGGTGGCGGGCGAGAGCGCTGCGTAGGCCCGCACCGCGTCGGCGAGCAGCGTGTCGCCGCCCTCCTCCGGGACCTCGACGGCATAGAGCAGGGTGCCCATGGCAGGCTGCTCGTAGAAACTGACTTCGGAATGCCAACCGCCGCCGAAGTTCTGCTTCTCGTCGGCCTCTTTCACTACCGCGATCACCTCGGGAATCCCCGGGACCGCCTCGATGAACGGGTGCCGATCGAGGGACCCGAAGCCCGCGCCGATTTCCCGCAATCGGGGCGCGTCGAGCTGCTGGCCACGGACGACGAGCAGGCGGTGCTCGAGCAGCAGCGCCCGGAGCTTCGCGACCTCGGCAGCGTCGGGCGGATCGGCGAGGTCCAGGTCGTGGAGTTCGACGCCAAAGGCGCCGGCGAGCGGAGTGATGCGCATGGAGGCTTCCTGGTTGAAGGCCGCCCCAGGGTAAACCATCGTTCCCCGGGAGGGCGGCCCCAGACCGGCCGCCAGGGAGGGAGCGCCATGCACGTCCTTACACGCATCGCCGCAGCGGGTGGACTCCTCTTCGCCGTCGCCTGTTCGGCGGCCCCGGGCGAGGTGAGCGAAATCTCGGCGGACGCCCTGCTGGGCACGCCGCCCGCCGGAGCTTTGATCCTCGACGTCCGCAGCGCCGAGGAGTTCGCGTCGGGTCACGTGCCCGGCGCCACGAACCTCTCCCACGAGAGCGTCGCCGCGCGTCTGGGCGAGCTCGAGTCGTATCGCGACCAGCCGGTCGTCGTCTACTGCGAGTCGGGCCGGCGCGCGGGCCGGGTCACGGACCAGCTCCTGGAAGCGGGCTTCACCGACGTGCGCCACCTCACCGGCGACATGCGCGCCTGGCGCGAGGCGGGGCGTCCGGTCGAGAAACCCTGAAGCTCGGGGGCGGCGCCCGACTCCCTCAGTCTTCGATGCGCGCGTCGAGCACGCGCCGCAGCCGACCCTCTTCCCGGCGCAGATGTACGTTCTTTCCGCCGTGGACTTCGACGAGACCGGGCTTCGAGCCCTTCGGCTTGCGGACGTTCTTGATCGGCACGACGTGGACGTCTACCCGACTCGCCTTCTTCGCCTTCGAGTAGTGGGCAGCCAGCTCGCAAGCGTCGAGGATCGCGTCGGAGGGCGGATCGTCGCGCCCCTCGGTACGGAGGATCACGTGGCTCCCCGGCGTCGCAGCGACGTGGAAGAAGAGATCCTTCCCGCGTGCGAGGCGCGTCGACAGGTAGTCGTTCGCGGCGTCGCTGCGCCCGACCCAGATCTCCAGCCCCTCGGCAGTGCGGTAACGGCGCGGCACGAACTTCGCGGGCAGCTTGCGCCCCGCGAGCTTCGCCTCATTCGCATCGGCGCGCTTCTTCGGCGGGGGCGGAGGCTGGTACTTCCCGAGGAGCTTCGCGACGTCCTTGCGCTCGGCAAAGGCTGCGAGTGCGGCGTCGTCGGCAGCCTCCGCGAAGGCCGCCTCGAGTGCGGTCACCGTGTCGCGTGACGCGCGGACGCCGTCGAGCTGGGCGCCGGCTTTCGTGAGCGCGCGAATCCCCTTGCGGTAGCGCTGGAAGAGCCGTTCGAGATTCTCGCCCGGCCCCAGCGTGGGGTCGAGTTCGATGCGCACGTCCTCGTCGCTGTCCCAGTCGCGGACGACCACCTCGGTGTCGCCGCGCTTCACCCGATCGAGGGCGCTCTTCAAGAGCTCCCCGTGCCGCTCGAGCTGGCTCGCCGACTCGGCTTTCGCGAGCTCGCGGTCGAGCTTCTCGAGCTTCCGATCGAGGGACTTCCCCTCTTTGCGCAGTGCCTGCTCCAGACGGCGGCGCAGCGCCTGGGCCTCGCCATCGCTCTCGCGCCCGGCGTAGTGGTTCTCGATCGCCGCGAGGAAGGCGCCGTCTTCGACCTCGGCGAACCGATCCTCGCCCACTTTGGGAACCGTGCGCGCGGGCGACTGCCAGGACTCGCCCTGGACGAGTTCGGGGCGCGTGTCCTTGAGCGGGCGAAGGGTGAGTGCGATGCGGTCGTCGGCGTCGAGGATCACCACGTTGCTCTTGCGCCCGAAGATGGCCAGCAAGAGGGTCGCGGGCCCTTCGCGGGTTTCGAGGCGAAGGGCGAGCTGGCGATCGCCGTCGATCATCTCGACCGCACGCAGCCGCGACCCTCGGACGTGGGCGCGCAGGTACTGGGCGAAGCGCGGCGTCCCGGGCGCTCCGCTCGGCATGTCGTCGGGCGCGCCCACCCGGGCGCCCTGCGGATCGCACGAGAGCCGCAGGAAGTGGCGGTTGCCGCCCTCGGCGCTTCCACCGTAGAGCTCCAGCGCAATGCTGGTCGGGTCGGGCTGGGACACGCCCTGAATGCGATGCCCTGCGGCGCCGCGCTGCAGGATCACGGCCGCTCGTTCCAGTTCGCGTAGGCTCAGCACGTCCTCACCTCTGACAGCGGGGACAGTAGTGCGTTCCGCGCTGCCCGAGCACGATCCGCTTGATCGGGGTCCCGCAGGTCGAACAGGGCTCGCCCTTGCGCGCGTAGACCCGACGCTCGCTCTGGTAGGCCCCGTCGCTGCCGTCCGGTGCGACGTAGTCGCTGATGCTGGACCCACCAGTCTCGATCGATCGCTGCAGCACGTGGCGCAGGCCATCGGCGATCGCGTCGCACTCCTTGCGGGTCACCCGGCCGGCCCGACGTCCGGGACGGACTCCCGCCAGGAAGAGACTCTCGTCGGCGTAGATGTTGCCGACACCGGCGAGCACCGCCTGGTCGAGGAGCAACGACTTGATCGCGACGGCCCGCTTGCGCGTGGCCGCGAACAGATGGGGACCATCGACCTCCAGTGCGTCGCGCCCCAGGCGCGCCAGACGCGGATGGGTCTCGCCCGGGGCGATCCAGGCCACCTTCCCGAATTTCCGGACGTCGCGGAAGTACACCTCGGGCCCGTCGTCGGCGAACTCGAAGCGCAAGTGCGTGTGGTCGTCCGGGTCGAAGCGCACCTGGTCCTCGGGAGCGAGGGCTGCGCGGCTCGTGGCCGACAACAGACGCAGGCTCGACGCACCGGCGGGAAAGAGCTGTCCGGTCATGCCCAGATGGAGCAGCAGGCTCGAGGCGTCATCGAGTTCGGCGAGCAGATACTTGCCGCGACGATGGAGCGCGACGACGTCGCGCCCGGTCAAGCGCTTCCGCAACCGATCGGGCGCCGTGACGAAGAAGTAGCTCGGCGGCGTGGTCCGGACGCGCGCGATCTGGCGCCCCACCAGGTGGGGCGCGATGCGACGGCGGGTGACTTCGACTTCGGGTAGCTCGGGCACGCAGACTCCGGCGCGAGTGTCGCCGAGACCGCGGGCGCGCGCGACGCTGCCGGCCTTCTGACTCGAACACCCGTGGCCAGGCGTTCAGGGCGACCTAGACCTCGAGACCGATCGGGCAGGACACGCCGGTGCCACCCAGCCCGCAGTAGCCGTGTGGGTTCTTCGCCAGGTACTGCTGGTGGTAGTCCTCGGCGTAATAGAAGGGAGGCGCCTCGAGGATCTCGGTGGTGATCTCGCCGTAGCCCGCGGCCGCGAGGCGCTGGGCATAGACGTCGCGCGAGGCCACGGCCTGCTCCTGCTGGGCAGCGCTCGTCACGTAGATGCCCGAGCGGTACTGGGTGCCCACGTCGTTGCCCTGGCGCATGCCCTGGGTGGGGTCGTGGCTCTCCCAGAAGATCCGCAGCACGGCGTCGAAGTCGATGGCCCGGGGGTCGAAGACGACGCGGACGGTCTCGTTGTGGCCGGTGCGTCCGGTACAGACTTCCTCATAGGTGGGGTTCGGGGTCTGGCCCGACTGGTAGCCCACGGCGGTGGTGTAGACCCCGCTGGCCTCCCAGAACTTCCGCTCGGCCCCCCAGAAGCACCCCAGCCCGAAATAGACGTCCTCGAGCCCTTCGGGAAACGGCGGCTCCATGGGCGTTCGGAGCACAGCGTGCTTCTCGGCCACGGGCATCTGGGCGTCGCGCCCCGGGAGCGCCTCCCCCGGCGCGGGCAATTCGAGCTTCTTGGAGAAGAATCCCATGGTGGTCTCCTGGTGGTTGCCGCCGCGGCTCGGCCGGTCGCGGCAGAGCGGCGAGCGGTCCGATCGTCAGCGCGACCCAACCATCACGCTCGCCCGACGATTCCGACGCCGGCGGCGCGCCTCGGTTACGCTGTCCACTCTAGCGGAGGCCCCCACCATGCATACCGACCTGTGCGACCAGCTCGACATCGAGTTCCCGATCTTTGCCTTCACCCACTGCCGCGACGTCGTCGTGGCGGTGTCACAAGCCGGCGGTTTCGGCGTCCTCGGGGCGGTGGGCTTCACGCCCGAGCAGCTCGAGGTGGAGCTTCGTTGGATCGACGAGCACATCGGTGACGCCCCCTACGGCGTCGACATCGTCATCCCCGGCAAGTACGAGGGGATGGGCGAGACCGACCCCAAGAAGCTCGAAGAGCAGCTCAAGAAGATGATCCCCGAGCAGCACCGCGCCTTCGCGTCGAAGATCCTCTCCGAGCACGACGTGCCGGAGCTGCCCGCCGATGAAGAGCGACGCGGGGAGCTGCTGGGCTGGACCGAAGCCACCGCGACGCCTCAAGTGGAAGTCGCGCTGCAACACCCGAAGGTGAAGCTGATCGCCAACGCCCTCGGTACGCCGCCGAAGGACATCATCGATCACATCCACGATCAGGGACGCCTCGTCGCGGCGCTCTGCGGACGCGCGCCCCAGGCGCTGAAGCACAAGGAGGCGGGCGTCGACATCATCATCGCCCAGGGCACGGAAGGCGGTGGCCACACCGGCGACATCGGCTCGATGGTGCTGTGGCCCGAGGTGATCGATGCGGTTGCTCCCACCCCGGTGCTCGCGGCCGGCGGCATCGGACGCGGACGCCAGGTGGCAGCGGCCCTCGGCATGGGGGCGCAAGGCGTCTGGACCGGCTCGATCTGGTTGGCCGTCGAAGAGGCCGAGGCGTCGCCCGAGCAGATGGACTCCTACTTCGTCGCCACGAGCCGCGACACGGTGCGCTCGCGGTCGTGGACCGGGAAGCCGTGCCGCATGTTGAAGAACGACTGGACCGAGGCGTGGGGCGCCGAGGACACCCCCGACCCGCTGGGCATGCCGCTCCAGGGCATGCTGGTGGGAGACGCGATGTCACGGGTGCACCGCTATCCGAAGCCGGCCCAGAGCGTGGCTTTCAACCCCGTCGGTCAGATCGTCGGCAACATGACCGAGAAGCTCGCCGTCCGCGACGTGATCTACCAGATCGTCGAAGAGTACGTGGACTCGTTCGACCGGCTGCAGAAGCTGCAGCCTGAGTAAGCGGGTTCGACTGGCTGCAGTACGGGGAGACCCCGGGCCCGTCGGGTCTAGCCGTGCCGCTGCTTCACGGCTTCCCAGCGCGCCATCAGGGCGTCGCGGTCGAGGCTCGCGATCGTGCTCCCCTCTCCGGCTACGTCGGACTCGAGAGTGCGGAAGCGTCCCTCGAACTTCGCGTTCGCGTCGCGCAGGGCCTCTTCGGGTTCCACCTTCGCCCGCTCGGCCAGCGCCACGACGGCGAAGAGGAGATCGCCGAGCTCTTCGCGCAGCGCCTCTGCGTTCCCGCCCGTGAGCTCGGCGTCCACCTCGGCCAGTTCCTCTTGCACCTTCCCCCGCGCCGCAGCGGCGTCCGGCCAGGCGAAGCCCGCGCGCGCGGCCCGCGACACCAGTTTGCGTGCGCGCAAGAGCGCGGGGAAAGCCTGGGGCACGCCGTCCATCGCCGAGGTCTCGCCGCGGTGTTCGCGCTCGGCGCGCTTCTGGGCCTCCCAGGCGTCGCTCTGGGCGTCCGCGTCTTCGATCCGCGCGTCGCCGAATACGTGGGGATGGCGGCGCACCAGTTTGTCGCACACCGCCTCGACCACGTCGGCGAACGCGAAGTGGCGTGCCTCCTCGGCCATGCGCGCGTGGAACACCACCTGCAGCAGCAGGTCTCCGAGTTCGTCGCGGAGCTCGTCCCAGGCGCCGCGCCGGATCGCGTCGTCGACTTCGTAGGCCTCCTCGATCGTGTACGGCGCCACGCTGTCGAAGGTCTGTTCGAGGTCCCACGGACATCCGCCTTCGGGGTTGCGCAACCGGGCCATGATCTCGAGCAAGCGCTCCACGGGCGTTCCTCCTGTGGGGCGCAGCCTAGCGGCCTTCCCCGGTCCCGCGGCGGCCGGTTCTAGACGAGCAGCAAACGGGCGGTCGCGGGCGCGCCAGTCGCTGCGGTGATCGCCTCGGCGTAGAGCTGGACCTGAGCGGCGTAGCGGGGCGCGCGTTCGCCGAGCTCGAGATCGGTCTTGAAGTCGACGACGGTCCAGGCGGCGTCGGCGCCCTGCCCTTCGCGGAAGGCCAGGTCGACCACACCCTCGCCGAAGCGACCGTCGGCACGCGGCCACCAGACGGCGGTCTCGCGGCGCAGCTCGTCCGCCTCCGCGGCGCGGCGCATCAGCGGATGGGCCAAGGCGTTCTCCACGGCGCGCGCCGCCGAGCGGCACTCGTCGGGCGAAGCGCCGATGAACCGCCCCTGGAGCCCGGCTGAGCGCTCGATCGCCTTGCGCTTCGCCGTCAACGGAACGACCGCGAGGATCGCGTGGACGAGCGTCCCGAAGCGACGGCCATGGGGCCGCTTCGCTGCGCGCGCGACCTCGTCGATCGGAACCTCGGCGGCGGACTCCGCCAGCGCTTCCGACGCGGCGGTCACGCTCTGGGTTTCGAAGCGCGGCGTCGCGCCCGCCGCGAGGCGCTGCGATCGCGCGCGCATCCACCCGTCATGGGCGCGCTCGCCGGCGGCAGCCACGTCTCCTTCGTCGACCTCGAGGATCGCCTGCTGACGCAGGCCGACGCGCTCCTGTACGCCCAGGTCCAGCTGCTTCGGGTCCCACCACACGACGCGGTGTCCTCCGACGCGCGGCTGCAGTGCACCCGCAGCGACCGGCGTTCGGTTACCCGGTCGCGCGTTGCTCGGCCGCGGCCCCACCGCGGTGCCCTGGAAGCCGGGACAACCGACCGCGGGCTCCCCCTCGCCGGCGCTCCGCGCCGACGGATACAGGGCGGGATCGAGCGCCCCGAGCCAGCCGCCCTCGAGCTCCTCGTCGGCGACGCCGGGCAGCACCAGGAGATCGCGCGCCCGCGTCGCCGCGACGTAGGCGAGCCGCACCGCTTCCGCCGCGTCGCGCGCGAGCTCGGTTTCGCGCGCATCCAGGAGCTCGCGCGGAGCACAGCCCGCCAGCATCTCGGCCCAGAGTCCGCGCGCCGGGTCGATGTGACGTCCGGGCTCCTCGCGCGTCGCGCGGCAGGTCGGCTCGCAGAGCACGACGACGGGAAACTCGAGCCCCTTTGCCCGGTGGGCCGTCATGATGCGGACTCCCTCGGTGCCTTCCTCCACCACCGGCGCTTCTTCGGCTTCTCCGCGCTCGGCGTCGGACGCGAGCCGCTCGACGAAGGCGCGGAACGACGCGGCACCGCCGCGCTCGAAGCGGCGTCCGAGATCGACCACGCGCAGACAGTTCGCGAGGGCCTGTTCGCCGGTCGGCCAGATCGCGAGACCGGCATGGGCGCGGACGGCTTCGAGCAGCTGACCCAGCGTGTCGGCGATCGGCCGCCGGTTGCGACCGCGGTGCAAGGCCGCCAGCAGGTCGAGACTCGCGGCCAGCGCTTCCGAACCCGCCGGGGGCGCTTCGTCGCGCGGGGCCAACGGATGCAGGGAGCGACCGCTCGCGCGCCACGCCAACAGGACGTCGTCGCTGAAGGCGAACAGCGGGCCACGCAGCGTCGCGTAGACCGCCAGCTCGTCGCCCGGCCACTCGATCGCCTCGAGGGCGTTGCGCAGCGCGATCACTTCTTCGCGATCGTGGAAGGAGCGACCGCCCACCAGCACATGGGGGACCTGGCGCGCTTCGAGCGCACGTACGTACGGCCGCGTCACGTCTTCGCGGAAACTCTTGAAGCGCCGGAAGAGCAGACACACGTGACGCGCCCGGACGGGGACCCGCTCGCCCCCTTCGTCCACCGTCCAACCGCTCTCGTTCACCAGCCACGACACGAAGGCGCCGGTGGCGTCGGCCAACGACTCCTCGACCTTCCAGCGCACGACGGTCCCGTAGTCGCCGTAGGGCTGGGGAGCAGGCAACACCACCACGGCTGGCTGACGGGGCTCGCTCTCCCGCACCGGCTCGAGCCCGACGTAGCGTGCCTGCACCTCGGGCGGACCCACCTCCATCGCCGGAGCGAACGCCGCGTTGATGGCCTCTTGGATCTCGGGGACCGCGCGGAAGCTCGACCGCAGGCGCAGCAGCTCGGCGCCGTGTTCGACGAGGTGTTCCTTCGTCTGTTCGTAGATCGCCACGTCTGCGCGTCGGAAACGGTAGATCGACTGCTTCGGATCGCCGACCAGGAAGAGCGCACCGGGCGCCGGCAGCGCAGCGCGCCAGTCGGTCGTTTCGGGATCCTCGGCGGCGAGGAGCATCAGGATCTCGGCCTGGAGCGGATCCGTGTCCTGGAACTCGTCGACGAAGTAGTGGGTGAAGCGCAGCTTCAGGTCGCGTCGGACGGAGCGGTCCTCCCGCAGCAGATCGCGGGCGCGCAAGAGCAGATCCACGAAATCGAGGGAGCCCGTCGCCCGTTTCTGTCGGTCGTAGGCGGCGATCACCGGCTCCAGCTCGGGCTGCAAACAGGCAGCCAGGTCGGCGTCACAATCGTCGATGAGCTGTCGGAGCTGGACCACGAGGGCGTCGCGCTGGGTGAGCACGTCGGTGCGCAGGACACCCTTCGCGAACTCCTTGCGGTTGCGCCCCTTGTAGTGCCACCCCGTGCGGCGATCCCGGGTGAGTTCGCGCAGCTCGGCCTCGAGGGCATCGTGGTCGCGACCTCGGACGGCCTCGCGCAGGCGGTTCTCGGCGACCCAACGCGCCACGTTCTGCAGGTTCTTCGCGAGCCAGTCCTGGGGATCGATCGCGCGTTCCGAGAGCGCGGCCAACGTCTCCAGCCCTTGCATCGCCGTGTCGATCGCGGCTTCGCGGGCGAAGGGGGCGCGCGTCCACCGCGCGGGAAAGTCGCGGTGCTCGACGAGGCTGCGGGCCGCACCGAGCAACGTCTCGCGCGCGCCGCGGGCGGCGGGTCCCCGCGGCCGACGTCGCAGCAGGCGGCGCACCCCTTCGGGCGGATCCGCGAGCGTCGCCTGGAACCAGTCGTCGAAGGCGGCCTCGAGGAAGCGTGCCGAGGCGTCGGGTGCCGCCACCTCGAAGACCGGGTCGACGCCCGCCTCGATCGGACGCTCGCGCAGCAGATCGCCGCAGAACGCGTGGATGGTGGCGATCCGCGCCAGCTCCAGCGTCTCGAGCGCCGCGACGAGCCGCGCGTGCACGGTACCCTCGGGATCGGCGGCCGCACGGGCTCGCTCCAACGCCGCGCGCAGCCGCAGGCGCATCTCGCCGGCCGCCTTGTCGGTGAAGGTGAGCGCGACCACCGCGTCGAGGCGCGCCTTCCCGCTCTCGATCAGCGCGACGATGCGGCCGACCAGCGCGCTGGTCTTTCCCGTACCCGCCGCCGCTTCGACGACGAAGGTGGTATCCAGATCCTCGAGGATCCGACGGCGCTCGGTCGCATCGGCCAGGGGCGCGGTCATGCGAGCTTCCGAACCGCATCGAGCCCGGCGAGGGCCGGCTGCCACTTGCGACGGGTGCGGAGTTCTTCGTAGGGGCCACACACGGCGCGGTAGTCGCACCAGCGGCAGGCGCCCTGCTCCGGGGCGGCTGGCAGGAACGCCTCGTCGAGGGCGGCGCCGACCGCGTCGACCACCTGCTTCGCGCTGTCGCGCGCGCGCGTGTCCAGCGGCACCGCGCGCGAGGTGAACCCGCCGGCGGAGGTGCAGTAGTAGAGCCGACCGCTCTCGACGGCCGCGTCGGGAAACAGCTGCTCGGCCGCGAGCGCGTAGAGCACGGGCTGGAGGGCGTGGCCACCGTCGACGATGCCCCCTGCCGCGAAGCGCTCCTTGCCGGTCTTGTGGTCGGTCACGCGCAGCCGGCCCTCGGCGTGGGTTTCGACCAGATCGATCGACCCGCGCAGCTGCACGCCGACGTCGAGCGGCACCGCCGCGTCGCGGGAACCCGGATCGGCTTCGCGCCGACCGGGCAGTCCGAAGGCCAGCTCGAAGCGCGCCGGCACGTAGCCGCTGTCGTCGAGGCTGGCGCGTCGCAACCACTCGCGCAGATCCGCGCGCACGCCCTCGACGCCGTCCCGCCAGACGCGATCGATCGCTGGCGCCAGCGTATCCGCGTACTCGGCCGCGACCTTCTCGAGCACGCTGTCGAGCGCGTCGCGTGCCTCCCCCAGCGTTTCGGCCGTGACCGGGAGCAGCGACGCCTCCCGGAGCTCGCTCAGCAGCTCGAACTGGGTGTCGTGCACCAGCGAGCCGCGCTGGAGCGGGTCGAGCTCCTCGATCGGCTCGGGGGCTTCGCGCGGTGCGAGACGACAGACCGCGTAGAGAAAGAACTTGTAAGGGCACGAGGCGTAGTGCTGCAGCGCCGTCGCCGAGAAGCTGCGGGCTTCGAGACGGTGCGCCTGCAACGCGTCGCGTCCGGGATCGCCGGGCTTCACGAGACCGTCCGCCACGGTCCAGGCGTCGAGCCAGCGACGCGCACGGAACCGCAGCGCCCGGGCGAGGTGCGGGTTCGCGCCCAGGAGATAGCGGGCCGCGCCTTGACTCTCCCCAGTGTCGCTGCCGTCGAGCAGGGCCAGGCGCGCGAGGTCGTACTCCGCTGCGTCGATCGCGTCTTCCGGCGCTTCGGGCGCGGGCCAACCGAGTCGGGCGGCGCCCTCGCGCTCGGCGCGTCGCGCGAGCCCATCCCAGCTCGGGAGCTCGCCTTCGGCAGCGCGCAGGGCTTCGAGGGCGTAGAAGGACGGCACGCGCGGACGCGAGGCCTCGAGGTCCAGCCGCGGAAACGACAGCACCAGGCCCTCTTCCGCGGCGCCCACGGCCAGGCGCAGCGCCAGGCGTTCGGCCTCGAGCCGCTGTTCGCTGCGCTCGAGCGCCGGCGAGAGCTCGGCCCGCACCGCGTCGAGCAGGATCGGTTCCTCGGAGATCTTCTTCGGAAACACCTTCTCGGCGAGTCCTGGCACGAACACCCGCTCGAAGGATTGGCCGCGCGCGGCTTCGATGGGTGCGACCCAGACGCGGCCGTAGCGCGAGCCGGTGGGCAGCGTCGCGAGCTCCTGCAGGCGCGGCAGCAGCACCGCCTGCACTTCGCGCAGTCCGACCGGGCCGACATCGGCCATCGGTGCCAGCTCGGCGAGCACGGCGAGGCAGCGCTCGGGGCGTCGCAGCGCGCGGGTCGCCAACGCCGAGAGCGCGTCGATCCAGGCGCCCCAGTCGCCACTGCGGGGGAGCGCGGCGAGGTCGGCCACGAGCGGCAGCGCGAAGTCGCGAAGCCGCGCGAGGGCCTCGCGATCGCGGGCGAGGCGGCTCGCCGCCGGCCCGTCGGGATCCTCCAGGGCCTGCGCGCGGCGTTCGAGCTCGGCGTCGAGACCCCGCAGCCGACGCGCCCAGCGGTCGTGCCCGCCGATCACCGACGCGTCGACCAGGAGACGCTCCCAATGCCGCGGCGTGGGCAAGCTACCGCCCGTGTCGTTCGCCTCGGGATCGGCGGCCGCGCTCGCCCGGGCCAGGGAGTCCCCGACACCGCTGTCGTCGGGCGGCACCCAGCGCTCACCGCCGGAGCCGGACTCTGGAGGCGCGCCGGTCGCATCGGGTCCCGGGACTTCGCCGAGGGACAGATACTCGGCAAAGCGACGCGCCGACAAGCCTTCGGCCGCGCAGCTCAAGAGCGCGAGCAAGGCGCGCCCGCTCGGATCGGGCGTGCGCGTTCCACGCGCGAAGTAGGCGGGAACCTCGGCGCGCCGCAGCGCTTCGGACAGAAACGGTCCGTACGCCTCGGGGGCGCGCAGCAGGATCGCCATGCGATCGAAGCGCACCCCCTCTGCCGCCGCGGCGTGAATGCGCCGCGCGATCTCGACGCACTCGCGGCTCTCGCCCGGCGCACTCAGGAGCTGCAGGGCCTCGCAGCGGGTGCCAGGGAGCGGCGCGCTGGGTTCGAAGAGGTGTTGCTGGAGCCCAGCCAACGGGGTCTCGGCGACGTCGAGGCGCTCGGACGGCGTGCCGAGCAGCGGGGCGAAGGCGGCTTCGGCGCGTCCGTCGCCGGCGGGCAGGGTCGCCAGGCAGTGGGGCGCACGTGCCACGAGCGCCGCGAGCCACGCCTGCTGCGGCTGACTCGGCGCGGGCAGGTCCAGGAAGAGCAGCGAGGCGGGTCGGCCGCTGGACTTCGCGTCGGCCGCGAAGCGCTCCACCTGTGCCCGGTCGGCCAGGCCGGCTTCTTCGAGGGCGGCTGCGTAGCCGCGCGCGATCGCCGCGAGCTCGGGAATGCGCGACTCCACGCGGTCGGCACCGACGCCAGCGGCGGCCAGCTCGTCGAGCACCCGCGCCAGCGCCCGGGCGAGACCGGGCCCCTGGGCCGCCTCGCGAAACCGCCCCAGCTCGCCGGCGTCCGCGAGTCGATGCACGACGCGGGCGGTCACGGCCTCGGCGGCGATCGCTCCGATCGGAACCCGGCCGAGCTCGGCCAGTCCCAGCAGAGCCGTGTCGACGGCGAGCCGCGGCAACGTGGTCGCTTCCCACCCGAACGCCCCGCCCTGTTCGGTCGCCACGTGGCGGATGAGTTCCGCCGACGCGTCCTGGGAGGCGCCGATCACCCACACCGGCTCGGCGGGGGCGCGTGCAGCCAGCCAGGCGCGGGCCCGGACGAGACGCGTCCCGGACTGGGTCGAAGTCACCAGCGCGCGCGTCATGGGCGCAGGGTACCTCGCTCGGCGTGGCGGCGAGGACGGAGTGCAGTAGCGTCCGCGGCGAAGACGCTCCCGGCTGTCGGAGCGTGGCGAAGGCCGTCGGGGGAACGCGAAGCCGGATGCAGCGCGAGGCGATGATCGCTCGGGTCTCGAACGAAGGGTTCGAGATCATCGTGATCGGCGGCGGCGCCACCGGCCTCGGCATCGCCGTCGATGCCGCGAGTCGGGGCTATCGCACCCTGCTGCTCGAGGCCCACGACTTCGCCCAGGGCACCTCGAGCCGCAGCACGAAGCTGGTTCACGGCGGCGTCCGCTACCTCGAGCAGCTGAACTTCTCGCTGGTGAGCGAGGCGCTGCGCGAACGCGGCCTGCTCTACCGCAACGCGCCTCATCTCGTCCACAACCTGGGGTTCGTGGTCCCGCGCTATCGCTGGTGGGAAGGACCGTTCTACGGCATCGGGCTCAAACTCTACGACGCTCTCGCCGGCGACCTGAACCTCGCGACGAGCCGCGGACTCGATCGCGACGAGACCGTCGAGGCGATTCCCAACGTCGAACAGGAAGACCTGGTCGGCGGCACCATGTACCACGACGCTCAGTTCGACGACGCGCGCATGGCGCTCCACCTGGCGATGACCGCAGCCGACCACGGCGCCGTCGTGCTCAACCACATGGAGGTGGTCGAGCTGCTCAAGGCCGGAGACGACGGCGCCACCTGCGGCGTCGTCGCCCGCGACGCCGAGACGGGAGCGCTCCACCGCGTGCTGGCGAAGGTCGTGATCAACGCGACGGGGATCTTCTCGGACAACGTGCGCTGGCTCGACGCCCCGGACGCCACGCGCATGACCTCGCCGAGCCAGGGCATTCACCTGGTGCTCGATTCGTCGTTCCTGCCGGGCAACAACGCGATCATGGTGCCCCATACCGACGATGGACGCGTTCTCTTCGTGATTCCCTGGCACGGCCGCATGCTGGTCGGGACGACCGACACGCCCATGGCGGAAGCCGAGCTCGAACCCCGCGCGCTGCCCGACGAGATCGACTTCGTGTTGCGCAATGCCAGTCGCTACCTCACCAAGGACCCGGGCCCGGAAGACGTGTTGTCGGTGTTTGCGGGACAGCGACCGCTCGTGAAAGCCGAAGGCACCGCCACCAAGAAGATCTCCCGCGAACACGAGGTCTTCGTCAGCAACTCGGGGCTCGTGACCGTGCTCGGTGGCAAGTGGACGACCTATCGGAAGATGGCCGAAGACGCGATGGTCGACGCGATCGCCGTGGGCGGGCTCCCGTCACGGCCCTGCGTGACCGAGGAGCTGAAGCTCCACGGCTGGATCGACCGGGACGACGATGGCCAGCCGGAGCTCGAAGCCCTGCGCGCCTACGGCTCGGACCAGACGCAGATCGAAGCCATCGTCGCGAAGGAGCCCGGGCTTGCGGATCCCCTCTTCGAGGGACTGCCCTACCACGGTGGGCACGTGGTCTTCGCGGCGCGGGAAGAGATGGCGCGGACCGTCGAAGACGTGCTCTCGCGCCGCACCCGACTCCTGCTGCTCGATGCGCGGGGCGCGATGCGCGCGGCCCCCCGCACAGCGGCGCTGCTGGCCCGCGAGCTCGACCGCGACACTGCGTGGGCCGACGCCGAGGTGGAGCGCTTCGAGGCTCTCGCCCGGGGCTACCTGATCGACGCCTGACCCGCGCATCGAGGCCGCGGCGTATACTGGCGCGATGGCGCTGGCAGACACCCACCCCTTCGATCCGGGGGTCCTCGCGGAGCCCCACGCCTTCGACCGGCAGCTCCGCGCGGAAGCCCCCGTCTACCGTGACCCCCATACCGGCCTCTTCCTGGTCGCCTCTCACGCCTTCGTCCTCGAAGCCGTGCGCGACACCGAGACCTTCTCCAACCGCTTCGCGGCGGCCATGGGTGGCGGCGGTGGCGAGGAGATCGACCCGGAGCTCGCCACCCTGCGGGCCGAGTCCCACCCGGCGGTCGACACCATGCTCACGGCCGACCCGCCCGAGCACAAGCGCTTCCGCGGCCTGGTCAACAAGGCGTTCACCCCGCGGCGCATTCAAGGCATCCACCAGGAGATGCGGAAGCTCTGTGAGAGCTTCATCGACGACCTCTTGCCGCGCGGCACCTGCGAAGCCCTGAACGACTACGGCGTGCGCCTACCTCTCACGATCATCGCCGACCAGCTCGGTGTCCCGCGCCAGGACCTCCCGAGCTTCAAGCGCTGGACCGACGGCTTCACCGCCCAGCTCTCGGGACTCGCGGTCGGCGAAGACGCCATCGAAGCGCAGCGGCGCATCCTCGAGTTCCAGCGCTACTTCGAGAGCCGCGTCGAAGAAGCCGGACGCAATCCGCGCGAAGACATCCTCTCGGACCTGGTGCGCGCCCGTCTCGAAGGCGAGCGCCCGCTCGACATGGCCGAGAGCCTCTCGATCCTGCAGCAGCTGCTCGTCGCCGGAAACGAGACGACGGCAAACGCGATCGCCGAGGGGCTGCTGCTGCTCGTGCGCAACCCCGACGTCGCGGCCCGACTGCGCAGCGACCCGAGCGCGACGCCGCGCTTCGTCGAGGAAGTGCTGCGCCTGGCCTCGCCCACCCAGAACATGTGGCGACGCGTGAAGCGCGACACGGTGCTCGGCGGCGTCGAGATTCCCGAGGGCAGCATGGTGCTCCTGCGCTACGGCGCCGCGAACCGGGATCCCGAGGTGTTCCCGTCGCCCGACGCCGTCGACCTCGACCGGGACAACCACAGCGCCCATCTCGCCTTCGGTCACGGCATCCACTTCTGCCTCGGCGCGATGCTCGCGCGCAAGGAGATGCAGGTGGCCTTCGACGTCTGGCTCGAACGCGTCGGGCACTTCGACACAGCCCCGGACTTCACGCCGCGCTACCGGCCGAGCATCCTCTTGCGCGGCCTCGAAGAACTGCCCCTCACCGTCGCTGCAGCCTGACCGACCCCGCCGACTAGTCCTCGAGGGCGAGCAGCTCGTCGACGGTCTGGCGGCGCCGGATCACGCGCGGTTCACCGCCCTCGACGAGGATCTCGGGCGCCAGAGGTCGCGTGTTGTAGTTGCTGGCCATCGAGGACGCGTAGGCCCCCGCGTCGCGGATCACGACGAGGTCGCCAACTGCGGTATCGGGCAGATCGCGCGGCACCACGACGCCCCCCTCTTCCTGGGTGAAGACGTCGCCCGATTCGCAGAGCGGACCCGCCACGACCGTGGGCTGTGTCGGCTCTGCGAGCACGTTGCCGGCGCGCAGGACCTCGATCTCGTGATAGGCGCCGTACATCACGGGGCGCGCCAGATCGTTGAAGCCGGCGTCCACGACGATGAAGCGATTCGGGCCCTCGCGCTTCACCGCGCGCACCCGGGCGACGAGACTCCCGGCCTCCGCGATCAGGTAGCGGCCGGGTTCGATCTCGAGATGCACGGGGTGCCCCACCAGGCCTTCGATGCGCTGGCGCGCCTCGTGCCAGAGCCGATAGAGCGCCTGGGTATCGAAGGGCGGGGTCTCGCTCTTGTTCTGATAGGGGATCGGCAGGCCGCCGCCTCCCGAGATGGCGCGCACGTCGACACCGAGGGCGCGCACCTGTTCGACCATCGCGTCGCAGACGCGGCGCAGGTGTTCGAAATCGGTGCCCGACCCGATGTGCATGTGCAGACCGACCAGATCGAGTCGGTACTTCTCGACGTGGCGGAGCGCCTCGTCGAGGTAGGCATGCCAGACCCCGTGCTTGCTCCACTCGCCACCCGTGTTGGTCTTGCGGCTGTGCCCGTGGCCGAAACCCGGGTTCACGCGGATCCAGACCGGATGTCCGGTTGCACGGCGCCCGAGCTGCTCGAGCACGTCCGCCGAGCCGGCGTTCACCGGGATCTGGTGCTCGATCACGCAATCGAGGGTGGCGTCGTCGATCAGGTCGGCGGTGTAAACCACGCCCGCCGGTTCGGTGGTGCCCGAGAAACCAGCGCGCAGGGCCCGCTGGATCTCCCCCAGCGAGACCGCGTCGACGCAGGCGCCGCCCTCGCGCAGCAAGCGGAGGAGATGGACGTTCGAACTCGCCTTCTGGGCGTAGCGCACGACGTCGAAGTCGGAGAGCGAGGCCAGTCGGGCGCGGACGACGTCGGCGTCGTAGACGAAGTACGGCGTGCCGTGGGCTTCGGCGAGCCGTTCGAGGAGCGGGGGATCGAGGGGCATGGCGGCCAGTGTATCCGACTCCCGAGAGCCGCCAGCACCAGCCAGAGGCCCCGCTAGACCCGCTCGACTCCCAGCTGCAGACGCTCGCCGTCGATCGTCGCCTCGTGGAGTTCGGCTCCGGCGGGAGGCGCCGCACCGACGTGCACCTCGACGGCCAGGGTCTCGCGCCCGAGCTCCTCCGAGCGCGGGCGCACCGCGGCGAGCACGCGCTCCGCCCCGTCCAGATGCAGCCGAATGCGACCGGTGTACTCGAGATCGAGCTGCTTTCGGAAGCTCTGGACGCGGTTCAGTACCTCGCGGAAGAGTCCTTCTTCGCGCAGGGCGTCGTCGAGGGTCGTGTGGAGCACCACGACCCCCGCCTTCCCGGCGGCCGCCGCGAAGCCTTCCTTCGCTTCGAGGGAGACCGCGATCTCGTCGGGCCCGAGGGTGAGCGTGTCGCCCTCGAAGGGCAGCGCGATCTCGCCGTTCGCCTCGAACTCGCGCAGCAGCGCCGCACCGTCGGCTTCCGCCAGTGCCGCCTTCAGCTTCGGCATCTGCTTGCCGACGCGAGGCCCCAGCGCCCGGAAGTTCGGCTTCACCTGGTAGGTGACGTAGGCCGACGCGTCGTCGGCGATACGCAGGACGTGCACGTTGAGCTCGTCGCGAATCAGCCCCTCGTGGGCGAGCACGCGCGGGGCGAGCTCGGCGTCGGCCAGCGCGATCTCTGCCGCCGACAGGGGCTGACGAACGCGCAGCTTGTTGGCGGTGCGCACCTGGAGCCCCGACGAGACGATCTCGCGCACGGCCGCCATCTCCTGGGAGAGCGCCTCGTCGATCGCCGCGGTGTCGGGCTCGGGATAATCGGTGAGATGCACACTCTCGGCGGCATCGGAATCGACGCGGGTGACGAGGTTCTGCCAGATCTCTTCGGTCGCGAAGGGCAGGAAGGGCGCCAGCAGCTGCGACAGCGTGGTGAGGCATTCGTAGAGCGTCCAGTGGGCGTCGAGCTTGTCGGCCTCGAGGCCGGGAGCCCAGAAACGATCGCGCGAGCGCCGCACGTACCAGTTCGAGAGCGCGTCGACGAAGTCGGTGAGCGCGCCGGTGGCCTCGTAGACGAAGAAGTCGTCCATCTGCGCGCGAACGGTGCGCGTCGTGAGGGCGAGCTCCGAGAGGATCCAGCGGTCGAGGAGGGAACGCTCGGCGGCGGGACGGCGGCCCGCGACGCACGCGCCGGCGGTGGGATCGAAGCCGTCGATGTCGGCATAGATCGTGAAGAACGCGTAGACGTTGCGCAGCTTGAGCGGAAGCTCGCGCTGGGCCGCCCGCACGCCGGACAGGGAGTGACGGGTGGGGTTCCAGGGCGGGTTCTGGGAGTAGAAGAACCAGCGGAAGGCGTCGGCACCGGGCGCCGGCGAGCTGGGATCATCGACCCAGAGCTTCGCATCGGCGGGCAGCGCCGGAACCTCCCGCG
The DNA here is from genome assembly GCA_039030075.1 of Myxococcota bacterium. Classification (NCBI taxonomy): domain Bacteria; kingdom Pseudomonadati; phylum Myxococcota; species Myxococcota bacterium. Next base: position 108,472 of record JBCCEW010000004.1, read on the forward strand.
GCAGGATCGTCTCGTCCGCCGGCTTCGCCTTCACCGCCAATGCGGTGGCGTCGGCGGCTGACAGCTGGATCACGCGGCGGGGGATCTTCGCCGGGCGCGCCTCGAGCTCGATCGCCGCGTCGGGGCGATCGTCCCGGTAGACGCGCACCTTTGCGGCGTCGCCATGAAGGTCGAGACCCTCGTAGTCCTCGCGCGGCAGCAGGGCGACGCCCACGTCGACCGGATCGGCAGACTCGACGACGGCGAACTCGAGCCGCACCTGGTCGAGGATCACTTCCGGGGGCGTGTAGTTGCCCTTGCTCTTCGATTCCTTCTTCCCGTAGCGGTCCGCGACGTGCCCGAGCACGATGCAGCTCTTGTAGGGATGGGGCTTCGTCTCCTCGGGGAAGAGCAGGGTCGAGATCCAGAGCAGGGAGTTGAACCAGCCGCGGGTCTGGTCGATCGCCTCGGAGATGAAATCGGCGGGGAAGCTCGCCTCGAACTCCTCGCGGTTCTGGTGCGGATAGCCCCACTGGGCGAAAGGCATCGAGCCCGAGTCGAACCAGGCATCGATCACCTCGGGCACGCGCCGGTAGACGCCGGGCTCACCCTCGCGCGTCCAGGTGACCTGATCGATCCAGGGCTTGTGCACCAGGAGGTGCGGTGAGAGTTCGGGATCCTTCTCACGGGCCGCTTCGAAGGCGGCGAATGCGTCGGGGTTGCGCTCGAGGATCTGGGCGACCGAGCCGGGTGCTTCCGCACGCCCCGTCTCGTCGTTCACCCAGATGTTGAGCGGCGTGCCCCAGAAGCGCTCGCGAGAGAGTGCCCAATCGATGTTGTTGCGCAGGAAGTCCCCGAAGCGCCCCTCCTGGATGTGCTCGGGGAGCCAGCGGATCGCCCGGTTGTTCTCGAGGCAGGCGTCGACGTGGGCCGTGGTCCGTACGTACCAGGCGGGGCGGGCGTACTGGATCAACGGATCGTCGTCGGAACGCACGCAGAAGGGGTAGTCGTGCCGGATCTGCTCGGCGTGCCACAAGAGACCTGCCTCGCGCAGCGCGCGGGTCAGGTCGCGGTCGGCGTCCTTCACCCAGGTACCGGCGTAGTGGGCTTCCGCCACCTCGGGGTCGAAGCTGCCGTCGGGGCGCACTGCGCACAGCAGCGGCAGCGTGGGGTCCGTCTCGCGCTCCTTCCCCAGGAGCTCGAAGTCCACCTCACCGAAGGCCGGCGCGATGTGGACGACCCCCGTACCAGCGTCGAGCTCGACGAAGTCGGCGGGCACCACGCGCCACAGACCGGCGTCGGCGTGGGTTTTGCGGAACCAGTCGAAGGGAGGACGATAGCCGCGGCCCACCAGGGACTCTCCCGAGCAGATGCGCTCGACGGGGAGCTCGCGGCCGATCTTTTCCTGGAGAGTCTCGCGAAGCGCCGCCGCCACGATGACCCGCTTCTCTCCGTCGTGGACGATCGCGTACTCCTCCGCCGGGTTCACGGCGGCGAAGCTGTTCGAAGGGAGCGTCCAGGGCGTGGTGGTCCAGACCAACAGGGAGGTGTCCGGATCGTCCTCGAGCGGGAAACGCACGTAGACCGAGGGGTCGTCGACCGTGCGATAGCCCTCGCCCACCTCGGCCGCCGAGAGCACCGTGCCCCCCTGGGCCCACCACCACACCACCTTGTGTCCCTGATAGAGGAGCCCGCGCTCGAAGAGCTGGGACAACGCCCACCACACGCTCTCGACATAGGACTGGTGGTAGGTGACGTACGCATCGCCCATGTCGAGCCAGAAACCGAGCTTCTCGGTGAAGCCTTGCCATTCTTCGGTGTAGCGGAAGACGCTGTCGAGACAGCGACGCACGAAGGGCTCGACGCCGTAGTCGACGATCGCGTCCTTGCCGGAGATCCGGAGCTCCTTCTCGACCTCGATCTCGACAGGCAGCCCGTGTGTGTCCCAACCGGCCCGGCGCGGCACGTGATAGCCGCGCATCGCCTTGTAGCGCGGGATCACATCCTTCATCACGCGGGTGAGCGCGTGGCCGTTGTGGGGCATCCCGTTGGCGGTGGGCGGACCTTCATAGAACACGAAGCGCGGCGCATCGCGACGCAGCGCGAGCGACTTCTCGAAGATCTCGCGTTCGTTCCAGAACGCGCGAATACGTGACTCGGCGTCAGGGAAGTGCACGACCGGTGCCACACGTTCGAATCCGCCGCCGCTTTTCATGGGGCGCATAAGCTACCATTGGCCCCGTTCCAGTTCCCGTCGCTCGCCCCGGGATTCCGTCCACGGAACCCGGCCCCGGACCCGCGATCCAGCGAGCGACGCGATTCCGGCCAGCGACTCGGGCCCAGACCGCCGCGGGATTCCAGGCAGCCACTAGAGTTCGACCATCGACTGGACGATGAGCCCCCAGCGGCCCCCACTCGGGCCGGACCCCACCGAGGAGCCTTCCCATGGCCGACTACTTCGTTCCCACCATGCGCCTCTACCTCGACGAGCTCGTCGACTGGGAGAGCCTGTTGCCCCTGCGCAGCGGCACCGCCGTCGACATCGATGCCGAGGTCGCGGCCTACCGGACGGTCCTCGAGACCACGGCCCAGCTGGCCGAGAGCTTCCAGGCCGAGGCGCGGGAGCACTGGGCCGAGGAGGCCACCCTCACCGACGACGGCGGCGCGACTTCGCCGCCCCACATCCGCCGCGCCTACGATCAGCTGGCCGAGGCGGGCTTGGTCAGCCTGCCGGTGACCGAGCCCTACGGCGGCTACGGCCTGCCCGCTCTGCTCAACGGCATCTATCTCGAGATGATCTCGCGCGCCGACGCCAGTCTGATGATGGTGGTGGGCCTCCAGGCAGGCGCCGCCAGCGACATCGAGACCTACGGCAACGAAGAGATCAAGAAGAAGTGGCTGCCGAAGTTCGCCAGTGGCGAGGTCGAGGGTTGCATGGACCTCACCGAACCCCAGGCCGGCAGTGACCTCGGCGGGATCCTCACCCGCGTCACCGAAGACGGCGACGGGGTCCGGGTCGACGGGCAGAAGATCTTCATCTCGAACGGCGGCGGCGAAGTCCACCTGGTCCTCGCGCGCGAGGACGAGACCTTCGACCAGTCGAAGGGAACGACGCGCGGCCTCTCGCTGATCCTCGTGCCGCGGCACAAGGATGACGGCTCGCCGAACGGCGTCCGAGTCGCGCGCCTCGAGAAGAAGCTGGGCATCCACGGTTCCGCCACCTGCGAAGTGGTCTTCGAGGGCGCCCGCGGTGAGCGGCTCGGGAAGAAGGGCGAGGGCTTCCGCGCCATGCTCGACCTGATGAACATCGCGCGGCTGGGCGTCGCGTCGCAGGCGCTGGGCCTCGCCGACGGCGCCATGCACGACGCGGTCACCTACGCGCGCCAGCGCAAGCAGTTCGGGATGCCGATCTCCGAGCAGCCGCTGGTGCGCGACATGCTGGCGCGCATGGTCGTCGACACCGAGGGGGTCCGGGCCCTGCTCTATCGCGCCTACGCCCTGCTCGACTCGACGATCGCCCGCGAGCGCGCACTCGAGCGCGACGATCTCTCGGACACCGAGCGCTCCCAGCTCGAGAAGGAGCTCGAGCGCGACCTCACCCGGGTGCGCCTGCTGACGCCGCTCTCGAAGTATTCCGCGACGGAAATGTGCACGAAGCTGACGATGGATGCGCTCCAGGTCTTCGGTGGCGTGGGCTTCACGATGGATTCGGACATCGGGAAGCTCCACAACGACAGCCTGATCATGACGATCTACGAGGGCACGAGTGAGATCCAGGCCTCCTTCGCGCTGAAAGAAATGGGCAAGGGCGCGCTGGGCGTCGTCTTCGGCGAAGTGCGGGCCGAGCTCGAAGAGATGGACGCCGATCCGAACCGGGCCGCCCTGGCCGCCCGCGTCCGGGACGTGATCCTGAAGGTCGAGCAGACCCTCGGAACGCTGGCTTCCGATATGGGCTACGCGCTGCTGCGCGCGCGCATGATGGCCGAGATGGTGATCGACGTGATCGCGGCGACCGAGCTGTTGAAGCAGGCCGGCGCCGATCCGAGCCGGGTCGACGTCGCCGAGGGCTACATCCGCCGCCGCATGCTCGCCGTCGAGCACGGCGCGCGCCGGATCGAAGAGAACGCCGAGGGTCGCGTCGAGCTCGATCAGCGTCTGGTGGCGCGCGTCACGACCGCATGAAGGTTCGGGTCCTCGGCTCGTGTGCCGGGGGTGGCCTCCCCCAATGGAACTGCGGCGGCACCCACTCGGTGCGCGCCCGGGCGGGCGACCCCGACGTGCCCCGCCAGACCCAGCCGTCCCTCGCCGTTTCAGCCGACGGGGAGCGCTGGTCGATCCTCAATGCCAGCCCCGACATCCGGCTGCAGCTCGCCGACTTTCCCGGGTTGCATCCGCGTCCGGGCACCCGCGACGTGCCGCTCGACACGGTAGTGTTGACCTCGGCCGAGCTCGATCACGCGCTCGGACTGCTGGTGCTTCGCGAAGCCCTCTCCTACCGGATCCTGTCGACGGAATGGGTGCGACGCGCCCTGCTGGATCACAACGCGGCGTGGCGCCTGCTCGAACCCGCCTGGGGCACGGTGGGCCTCGACCAGCCGATTCCACTCGATCGCGACGGAGCGCTCGAAGCGCGCCTGTTCCCGGTGACGCCGAAGATTCCGCCCTTCGCGCGCGACATCGAGAAACCCTCTCCCGAGACCACCACGGGCCTGCGCATCACCGAGCGGGCCACGGGTGCGCGCCTCGTCTTCCTGCCGGGCCTCGGCGCGCTCGACTCGGCCAGCCTCGCCGAGCTCGCCGCCGCCGACCTGCGCTTCGTCGACGGCACCTTCTTCGTCGCCGACGAGCTGCGCGAGCTCCGACCGGGAGCCCCCGACGCATTCGCCATGGGGCACCTGCCGATCACCGGTCCCGACTCGAGCCTCGCCGCGCTGGCCGAGCTGCCCGGCCGTACCTATTACATCCACATGAACAACACGAATCCGGTGCTCGACCGTGCCTCGGAAGAGCGCGCCCGCGTCGAACGCACCGGGGTGCGCATCGCCGAAGACGGATTGGAGTTCGAGCTGTGAGCGAGGCCCTCTCCCCCGAAGCCTTCGAAGCGCGGCTTCGGGCGATCGGCGACGAGCGCTATCACCACCGCCACCCGTTCAACCTGCGCATGCACGCAGGCAGGCTGTCCCGCGAGGAACTCCGGACGTGGGTGGCGAACCGGTACTACTACCAGACACGCATCCCCATCAAGGACGGGCTGATCCTCTCGAAGTCACCGGCGCCCGCGTTCCGACGTGATTGGATCCAACGCATCCACGACCACGACGGCACGCCCGAGACGCCGGGCGGGCTCGAACTCTGGCTCCTGCTCGCCGACGCCGTCGGCCTCGACCGCACCGACGTGGAGTCGCTCGCGGGGGTCCTGCCCGGGGTGCGGCGCGCGTGCGACGCCTACGTGGAGTTCGTCGAGGGTCACGACCTGCTCGTGAGCGTCGCCGCTTCGCTGACGGAGCTCTTCGCTGGTGACATCATGGGCACCCGGATCGCCGCCTTCGAGGCCCACTATCCGTGGGTCGACGCGGACGGGCTGCGCTACTTCCGCAACCGCACGGTCCAGGCGCCGAACGACGCGCGGTTCGGTCTGGAGTTCGTCGCCCGCGAAGCGCGCAGCCGCGCCGATCAGGAGCGCTGCGAAGCGGCTCTCGAGCGCAAGTGCGAGATCCTCTGGAGCCTGCTCGACGCGATCGAAGCCGCCCACGCGCGACCCACCTTCGCACCGGAAGCGAAGCCCCGCCTCGACGACGCGGAGCCGATGGTGGTGCTTCCGGAGCGGGCGGTCCGGCTCGGTGGCAGCGGCCGCGAGATCCTCTCGCTCTGCGACGGTCAGCGCAGTGCGATCGAGATCGTCGACACCCTGCGCGCGCGTCATCCCGACGTCGACCAGCTCGCCGACGACGTCCACGCCTTCCTCGGAGAGATGACCCGCCTCGGCGTCCTGGTCGCTCCCGACGCCGATGCGGGAGTCACCCCCGTCTCCTAGCCTGCACGGGTGACGGCGCCCCGACCCTACAACCTCGTGGCGGAGCTGACCTACCGCTGCCCGCTGCGCTGCGTCTACTGCTCGAACCCGCTCGAGTACGCCCAGGTGCGGGAGCAGCTCGACGGCGCGGCGTGGTCGGTGGTGATGGAAGAAGCCGCGGCCCTCGGCGTCGTGCACGTCGGGCTGACCGGTGGCGAGCCCACGCTCCACCCGGACCTGCTCGAGATCGTGACGGCGGCGGCGAACGCAGACCTGTACCCGCACCTGGTGACCGCCGGCACGACGCTGGACCGAGAAGGCCTGGAGGCGCTCGCCCGCGCCGGCCTTCGGAGCGTGCAGCTGTCGATCCAGAGCGCTCGTGCCGATACGGCGCGACGCGTGGCCGGCGTGGACGTGGCGACGCAGAAGGCGCGCTTCGCAGCGGACGTCCGCGCACTGGACCTGCCACTCACCGTCAACGTCGTGCTTCATCGCGACAACCTGGACGAGGTCCCCGAGCTCGTCGGACTCGCCGACCAGTTCGGTGCGAAGCGGCTCGAACTCGCGAACACCCAGTACCACGGTTGGGCCCTGCGCAACCGCGACGCCCTGCTTCCGACCCGAGCGGCGCTCGACGCCGCGGCGTCCACCGTCGAACGGATGCGCGCCGCGTACCCGCAGCTCGAAATCCTGTTCGTCCTTCCCGACTATCTCAGCGACCGGCCGAAACCCTGCATGGGCGGCTGGGGCCAGCGCATCGTGGTGGTGGCGCCCGACGGGAAGGTGCTGCCGTGCCACGGTGCCGCCGAACTGCCGGGTCTTGAGTTCTGGCGGGTTCCCGAGCGCGCGCTCGGAGACTGCTGGCGCAAAGCGCCCGGCATGAACGCCTACCGCGGCGATGCTTGGATGCAGCCGCCTTGCCGCACCTGCCCAGAGCGCCAGCGCGACTTCGCCGGCTGCCGCTGCCAGGCCTTCGCGCTCACCGGCGATGCGGCCGCCACCGACCCGGCCTGCAGCCTGGCGCCGGCCCACGGCCGGATCGTCGAGGCACGCGACGCGGCCGAGGCGGATCCGCCGGCACTCGTCTACCGCGGCGGGCTCAGCTGAGTTCCGGGTAGAGCACGCGCAGCGCGATCACGAGCGCGGGCACGAAGAGCTGCCGGATCGTGATCCAGGCGACCAGAATCCCGAAGAAGCTCCACATCGGGTTGGCGAAGGCGACTCGGACACGCAGGGCGAGCGCGTCGGGCAGCACCAGAGGCAGCGCGCCTGCCCCGTCCAGGGGCGGAACCGGGATCAGGTTGAAGATCAAGAGCAAGAGGTTCAGCGCGAACACGATCGACACGAAGCTCGCCAGCGTGTCCGTGAGACCCCCCATCGTGCCGGCGACCAACAGGTCGATGTCGAAGTCGATCGGGATTTCGAAGAAGCCGAGGAGCAAGCCGATCCGGATCACGATCGCGGCGGACACCATCAGCAGCGCGTTGGCGGCCGGACCGGCCAACGCCATCCAAGCCGCCCGCTTCGGATAAGCGGCTGCCCAGCGCGGATCGTAGGGGGTGCTCGCCCAACCGATCATCCAACCACCCCAGGCAAAGGCGAGCAGCGGCGCGAAGATCGTTCCGAAAGGCTCCCGCTGGATGTGGGGACGCGGGTCCAGACTGACCTGGCCGCCGTGGTACGCGGTGGGATCTCCGCCGCGAAGCGCGGCCCAGGCGTGTGCGGCTTCGTGGCACACGAGCGAAAAGAGCAGCGCGACGTACCAGAGCGCCAGGGCCGTGAAATCCACGCGCGGAGCATACCGGCCTGCTCCGCCGAGCGCGCCTGCGGGAACCCCGGTATCGTCGCCGCGTGTCGGAACTGGACACCAACTCGAACGCCGAGCGACCGATCGTCGTCGCCAGCAATCGCCTCCCGTTCACGATTCAGCGCGGCCCCGACGGCCTGCTGGTGCAACCCGCACCGGGTGGCCTCGTCTCCGCGATGGACCCGGTGTTGCGCAAGCGCGGTGGCACCTGGCTCGGATGGCCGGGTATCGAGCTGCGCCGCGACGAATCGGTGCCCGTCCCCGACCGGCCCTACGACATTGCGCCGCTGCACCTCACGGACGACGAACTCGAGCTCTACTACCACGGCGCATCGAACGGCATGCTCTGGCCGCTGCTCCACGCGATGCCGGGACGCAGCCGCTTCGATCGGCGCGACTTCGAGATGTACACCGAGATCAACGATCGCTTCGCGACTTCGATCTTGGAACACGCCCCGGGTTCGGGGCTCGTCTGGATCCACGACTACCACCTGATGCTCGCACCGCGGCGCGTGCGCGCGGGCCTGCCCGAGGGTGTGTCGCTGGCTTTCTTCCTCCACGTTCCGTTCCCGCCCTACGACGTCTTTCGGCTCTGCCCCTGGGATCGCGAGCTGCTGCGCAGCCTGCTCTCGTGCGATCTGATCGCCTTCCACGTGCGGGGCTACGCGCGCAACTTCCTGGATTGCGCCGAGCGGATCCTCGGAGCCCGCGTCGACCCCCGCACCATGCTCGTCGAGTACGGCGACCGCACGACCCAGGTCGCTGCGCTGCCGATCGGTATCGAGTTCGAGACCTTCGACGGGCTGGCGAAGAGTGCGGAACGTCAGCCCGAGCTGGGACGCGAGCGCGTCGTGCTGGGCGTCGACCGTCTCGATTACACGAAGGGCATCCCCGAGCGGATGCGCGCGTTCGAGCGGCTGCTCGAGCTGCACCCGGAGTACCGGGAGAACGTCGTGATGCTGCAGGTCGCGGTGCCGAGCCGCGAAGAAGTCACCGAGTATCGCGATCTCAAAAACGAGATCGATGCGCTGGTCGGGGCGATCAACGGGCGCTTTGCCACCGCGGGTTGGTCGCCGATCCGTTACCTCTATCGCTCCCTCGACCGGGACGTGTTGGCGGGCCTCTACCGCGACTCGGACGTCGCGCTGGTGACGCCCCTCCGCGACGGCATGAACCTGGTGGCGAAGGAGTTCGCCGCCTGCCAGGTGAACGACCCGGGCGTGTTGATCCTGTCGCGCCTGGCGGGCGCAGCCGAGACGATGCGCGAGGCGCTCCTCGTGAATCCCTACGACCTCGACGGCACCGCCGAAGAGCTGCACCGCGCGCTGTCGATGGGGGAGGACGAGCGGCGCTCCCGCATCGCCGCGCTGCGCCGCCGGGAGCAGCGCGACAACCTCGACGCCTGGACCCACGCCTTCATCTCCTCGGCGGTCGAGGCCCGCCAGGCGCTCCCCACGATGAGCGACGTCGAGTACGAGGGATGGTTCGCCGACTTCCTGAAGTCGTACCGGCTCGCCCTCTTCCTCGACTACGACGGCACGCTGACACCGCTACGCGATCACCCGGACCAGGCCGTGCTGTCCCCGGAGATGCGCGAGGCCGTAGTGGGGTGCGCCCATCGCGCGGACACCGACGTCGCGATCGTGAGCGGTCGTGCGCTCGGCGGCATTCGCGAGCGGGTCGGCGAAGCCGACCTCACCTACGCGGGCAACCACGGGCTCGAGATCGTCGGCCCCGAGCTCCCGCTCTTCGAGCACGAAGACCTCGTCCACTATCGCGGCCGGGCCGAGGAGCTCGCGTCCGAGCTCGACCGGCTGGCGACGAATGGCGCCTGGACGGAACGAAAGGGCCCCACCCTGACCTTCCACTACCGCAGCGTCCCCGAGGCGCTGCGGCCCGGGCTGATGCGCGACGCCCACGAGGTGGTTCGCAAGGCGGGCTACCAGCCCCGCGATGCCCACTGCGCCGTCGAGGCGCGCCCGCCCATCGGCTGGGACAAGGGGCGTGCCGTCCTGCACATCCTGCGCGCCCGCTACGGCCCGAGCTGGTCCGAGTCGGTGCGCGTGGTCTATCTGGGCGACGACCAGACCGACGAGGACGCCTTCCGCTTCCTCGCGGGCCTCGCGCTGACCTTCCGGGTCGGTAGCCCGGACACGCCCACCGCGGCGACCCGGCGCCTCAAGAACGTGGATGCCGTCCAGGGCGTGCTCACCTGGCTGGCGAGACGCGCCCAACCGGCCGCGGGCTGAGCCCGCGCGATGGACGCGACCACCCTCGGCGTCCTCGCAGCGACCGCGGTCGCGACCTCCATCCTCTCGGCGATCGTCGGGATGGCCGGCGGCATCGTCCTGCTGACGGTGATGCTGCTGTTCTTCGAGCCGCTGGTCGCGATCCCGCTCCACGGTCTGGTGCAGCTGGTGTCGAACAGCTCACGGACGGTGATTCAACGCGCCTACGTCGATTGGGACCTGGTGTGGCGCTACTCCGTGTTGCTCTTGCCGATGGGGTTCCTCGGGCTGGCGTTCCTGCGCGCGCTGCCCCCGGACGGAGCACGCGCCTTGATCGGCGCCTTCGTGCTGGTCGCCACCTGGCTGCCCGGCCTGCTCTTGCTGGGAACCCATCCCGACCGCCTCGACCGCGGCCGCCGATTCCTCGTGCTCGGTGGCGTGGTCGGCGCGCTCAACACCGTGGTGGGCGCGACGGGACCGCTGATCGCTCCCTTCTTCCTGGATCTCGGCATGGAGCGACGGGCGCTGATCGGCACCAAAGCGGCCTGCCAGACGCTCGGTCACCTGGCGAAAGCGGTGATCTTCGGAGTCGCGGGCTTCGCGTTTCTCGGGTTCCTGGCGCCCCTGGCCGTACTCGCGGCGAGCGTCGTGCTCGGGACCTGGCTGGGCAGTCGCATTCTCGGGCGAGTGACCGAGGCGACCTTCGTGCGGCTCTACAAGACGGTCCTCACACTGGTCGCGCTCCGGCTCGTCGTATGGGACGGCCTGGCTGCGTTCGGGTGGGGTTGAACGCGTGAGCCCCTGCGCGCGCAGGCGGCGGCGCAGGCTCGTTCGGGGAATGCCCAGGTCGCGGGCCAGGCGGCTCACGTTTCCATCGGCGGCAGACCAGGCCGCTGCCAGCGCGGCGGGGTCCTCCGTGGGCGTCGGTGCCGCAAACGTCCAGGCGTCGCGACCGAGGGCGGCTTCGACATCGGCCGCGCCCACCGCGTCGCCGCCCACGGCCCAGTAGAGACGCTCGAGGACGTTCTCGAGCTCACGGACGTTGCCCGGCCAGGCGTGGGCGACGAGGGCATCGAGCGCGCCTCCAAAGAGACGCAGACACGGTCGTCCTTCGCGCCGGGCGATGCCTTCGAGGACCGTCTGCACGAGCTCCGGAAGGTCCTCGACACGCTGCCGGAGCGGAGGAACGCGGAGCGGGATCACGGCAAGCCGGTAGTAGAGGTCCGCCCGGAAGCTCCCCTCGCGCACCCGCGTTGCGAGGTCGACCTGACTCGCCGCGATCACCCGCGCGCGAAGGCTCTGGGTCTCGGAGCCCCCGACCCGCTCGAACTCGCGGTCCTGCAGCACGCGGAGCAGGCGTGCCTGCAGCGCTGGATCCAGCTCCAACACCTCGTCGAGGAAGAGCGTGCCGCCCCCCGACCGCTCGAGGCGTCCCCGGTGTCGCACGACGGCTCCGGTGAAGGCGCCCCGCTCGTGTCCGAAGAGCTCGCTCTCGAGGAGCCCAGCGGCCAGGGCGCCGCAGTCGGTGTGAACGAAGGGCTCCTGGCGACGCGGCGACAGCCGGTGCAACCAGCGCGCCGCCAGCCCCTTGCCCGAGCCGGTCTCGCCTTCGAGCAAGACGTGCGCGGTACTCGCGGCCGCGCGCCCGAGGGCGCGCCGAAACCGACGCATCGCCGGACTGCAGGAGACGAGACGGGGAAGTGCTTGCACCCGCACAGAGAAAGCGAAGTCGCCGACGGGCACCAGCTTCGACGCCGTCCGATCCGCTCCGAGGCAGGCCAAGGCCTGGCGCCGGCTGCCGGAGCCCGGCGAACAGTGTCAGGGCCGACCCGAACGCGGCGGTCGGCTCCAGCGACCGGAGCTCAGTCCACCTTCTCGAAGAGCAGCGTGAAGCGGTCGGTATTCCCCTTCACGCTCTTGCGTCCGACCTCGTAGCGAAGCTCGTCGTCGGGCCGATAGTGCAGGTCCGAGTAACCCACGAAGCGGAACCCGGCCTCGGTGATCTCCTGGATCATCAGCACGGGGTCGAGACGCCGCCACACTTCGCGCGTGTCCGGTGCCATGTGGCGCCGGGTGTGATCGACGACGCCGAAGCGGCCGCCGTCCACGAGGGTCTCGAGAACCTCGGCGTAGAGCCGCTTCCGCGACTCGGGTGTGAAGTTGTGCAGGTTGCGGAAGGTCAGCACGAGGTCGATGTCGTCCTCGTCGATCGAGAGGCCCTCGATCTCGAAGATCCCGCGCTCGGCGGTGGGCTTGATCGTCCCACCTCCTTCGGCGATCGCGACGTTCTCGAGCCCTTCGTTCTCATCGAGCAGCTTCTTCAGGCGATCGGTCTGGCCCTGGAACAGCAGGAGCTTGCCTTCCTCTGCGAGCACAGGCGCCAGGATCTTCGTGTACCAGCCGCCGCCGGGGAAGAGCTCGAGCACCCGATCGTCGGCCTCGAGCCCGAAGAAGGCCAGGGTCTCGGCGGGCTTGCGGTTGGCGTCCCGCTCGCGGTCGGCCTCGCTCCGCGACTCGAGAGCCATCGCCGCTTCGACGGCCTCTTCGATCGCCAGGGCGGACGATCCGCACAACGACATCACGAGCACCAGCGCCCAGGCGGCGCCGGACACGGATCGCGATCGCTTGGGTGTCGCCTCGACGGCAGTCGCCACAACTCGATGGAACATGAATCGCTCTCTCCTAGTAGACGATGACACTGCGAATGACCTCACCGCCGTGCATCTTGTCGAATGCGCCGTTGATCTCTTCGAGCGGCACCTTCTCGGTGACGTACTCGTCCAAGCGGATCCGTCCGCTCATGTACTGGTCGACGAACTTCGGCACCTGCGTGCGGCCCTTCACGCCACCGAAGGCGGAGCCGCGCCAGTTGCGGCCCGTCACCAGCAGGAACGGGCGCGCGTGGATCTCTTCGCCAGCGCCGGCAACTCCGATGATGATCGATTCACCCCAGCCGCGGTGCGCCACCTGCAGCGCCTGGCCCATCACTTCGACGTTGCCGATGCACTCGAAGGAGTAGTCGACGCCGCCGCCCGACACTTCGAGGACGGCGTCCACGAGGTCGGCCGTGTCGTCCGGGTTCAGAAAGTGGGTAGCGCCGAACTCGCGCGCTAGATCGAACTTCGCTGGGTTCTTGTCGATCGCGATGATCTGCTCTGCCCCCGCCAGGGCCGCGCCCTGGATCACCGACAACCCCACACCGCCGAGGCCGAAGACGGCCACGTTGGCTCCGGGCTCGACCTTCGCCGTGTAGAGCACCGCGCCGATGCCGGTGCTGACGGCGCAACCGAAGAGGCACACCTTGTCGAAGGGTGCGTCCGGCCGGATCTTCGCGAGGGCGATCTCGGGAAGCACTGTGCGCTCGCCGAAGGTCGATGTCCCCATGTAGTGGTGGATCGTCTGGCCCTTGTAGCTGAGACGGCTGGTGCCATCGGGCATGAGGCCCTGCCCCTGCTTGTCGCGCAGCGTGATGCACAGGTTCGTCTTGCCGGACAAGCAGAACTTGCACTGTCGGCACTCGGGCATATAGAGCGGAACCACGTGGTCACCCGGTGACACCGAGGTGACACCCGGACCGACGTCCTCGACGACACCCGCTCCCTCGTGCCCGAGCACCGACGGGAACAGGCCCTCGGGATCGCGACCGGAAAGCGTGTACGCGTCGGTGTGACACACACCCGTGGCGGCGAGCTTCACCAGCACCTCGCCGGCCTTCGGGCCCTCGAGATCGAGCTCCTCGATCACGAGCGGTTTCGCGGGTTCGAAAGCGACAGCAGCCTTGATCTTCACGTCGATCTCCTTGTCTGTCTCTGAGCAAGATATCTGGGAGCTCAGCGTCGGGAGCCCTGTGCCTCGGAGCCGGGAACGACCCGTACGTCGCGCGCGTCGGCGCCGCAGTATACCGACGCCGGTCGAATTCGAGGATGGTATGGTTCGGCCCCGTGGAGCTTCTCGAACGGATCGCTGCCCACCCGGTCGCCATCGAGGTCGCGAGCCTCGCCGCTCTGGGGCTGGGCCTCCTCGCACTGCACCTCCTCACCCGCCGCATTCTCGTGCGCTGGATCGAGAAGTGGGTGCTGCGCAGCTCCACGCGCTGGGACGATGCGCTCCACGACGAAGAAGTCTTCGATCGACTGATCGCGCTGCTGCCGGCGATCCTCGGGTGGTACGGCGTTCGCCTGCTGCCCGGGATCAGCGAAACGGTGCAGATCGTCGGCGGCCGTCTCGCTCTCGCCATGATGGTGCTGTTCGGTGGGCGCGCGGTGATCGCCCTGCTCTCGGCCGCGAACGACATCTACGCCGAGAACCCGGAGAATCGCGACCGGCCCGTCAAGGGCTACCTGCAGGTCGTCCAGATCATCGTCGGCGTGATCATGGGCGTGCTGATCCTGGCGATCCTGCTGGACCGGTCGCCCGTCATCTTCCTGTCGGGCCTCGGCGCGATGACCGCGGTCCTGCTGCTGATCTTCCGCGACACGATCCTCTCCCTGGTCGCGAGTGTTCAGATCACCGGCAACGACATGGTGCGGGTCGGCGACTGGATCGAGATGCCCCAGTACGGCGCGGACGGCGACGTCATCGACGTCGCGCTCCACACAGTGAAGGTGCAGAACTGGGACAAGACGATCACGACGATCCCGACCCACCGCCTGATCTCGGACCCGTTCAAGAATTGGCGGTTCATGTCCCTCTCGGGGGGACGACGCATCAAGCGCTCGATGTTCATCGAGATGAGCTCGGTCCGCTTCCTCGAACCCGAAGAGATCGAGCGCTTCCGCTCCTTCGCCTTGATCGACGACTACCTGGACGCGAAGACGCGCGAGATCGACACGGACAACCAGGGCCGTACGGGCGACACCAACCTCAATCCGAACATTCGCCGCCTGACCAACCTGGGCACGTTCCGGGCGTACGTCGAGCAGTACCTGAAGAGCCACCCCCAGATCCATGCCACGGGCATGACCCTGATCGTGCGCCAGCTCGCGGCCGGGTCCGAGGGCATCCCCCTCGAGATCTACTGCTTCACGAAGACCACCGACTGGGCGGCCTACGAAGGCATCCAGTCGGACCTCTTCGACCACTTCTTCGCGATCGCGCCCGACTTCGGTCTCCGCATGTTCCAGAGCCCGAGCGGCGCCGATGTGCGGGCGCTGTCTTCGTCGGACTGAGCGCGAGCGGGTCGCGCTGGATCAGGCGAGGCAGCGAACGGCGCGCTCGTCGACGGCAGCCGCGATCCGCTCCTGGGTGTCCGCGTCCAATCCGACGAACTCGACGCCGACTCCGCCCGTGCGCGCGTCGTCGCCTTCGATCCGGTAGAGCACCTTGCCCACGGTGCCGACGACCATCTCCTCGAGCGTGAACTCGAGGTCGAGGGTGGCGGTCACTTCGGGCGGCTTCGACATCTCGAGGAAGGCGCCCCGATCGGAGAGCGAGCTGAGCAGCACCGCCTCCGAGCCTTCGCTCGTCTCGACGCTGGCCATGATGTCGTAGGGCGCCCGCGGACGTTCGCGCTGCACAGCGGGTGTGTCGGTGCCGTCGCCGAGGTGTACCGCACCCAGCAGATGGCCCAGCAGAGCGTCATCGATCGGTTCGCGTACGCCCCAGATGCGGCAGCGCCCGCGGAGATCCAGGAGTTCCTTCGGCGCTTCCCCCGGACCCACGAGCAGGATCGAGGGCGCCACGCCGGCATCGGAGGCGATGCGCTCGGCCAGGCGTCGCACTTCTTCGACCGGTGCCGTCGTCGAGACCATCACCGAGCGGATCGCTTCGCCTTCCTGGGCGACGAAGAGCAGCCCCTCGTCGTAGACGCGCGCGTAGAGCGCCAGCGCACCGATCCGGTTCATGCGCATGGCGAGCAGGCCCAGACGATCGCTGCCATCGTCGACCACGAGGCAGTAGGGTGTGAACGCGGGCGCGGCGTCACCGTCGGTCGCCTCGGACTCGGATGCGCTGGCGGCGAGCACGTCGCCTTCCGTATCGGCTTCCTCTGTGTCGGCCTCGCCAGAATCGGCCACGTCCCCATCGGCTTCCGCAGCAACGGCGGCCTCGACCGACGCGTCCTCGGAGCGCTCGCTGGCATCGGGAGCGTCCTCGGCGGCGACCGCCCCTTCCCCGTCCTCCGCGGCCTCGACGACCGTGGGTTCGTCTTCGAGGTGCGCCCCTTCGGTCTCCGAAGCGTCCGGGTGGGTCTCCGGGGCGTCTGACGCGACCTCCGCGACCGCAGACTCGGCGGCGTCCGTCACGGGCTCGGACCCATCCGCGTCGAGGTCGACGACCGTGTCCGGAACCTCGAGTTCGGTTTCGGCAGGTTCCACGAGCTCCGCGGCGTCTGCGGTCTCGTCCGTCGAGTCCTCGGCTGCGTCGGTCTCACCCTCGAGGGCGACGTCCACGAGAGCCTCGGGAGTCACTTCGTCTGCGGACGTTGCCTGTTCGGAACTCGCGGTGCTCGTCGCACCGGTGAGCGCCACCGGGCCCTCTTCGGGCTGGAAGGGCGCGGGAAGGTCGTCGTCGAGATCGGCCTCGATCTCGGGCGCCTCGACGTCGTCGTCCGCCGCGACCAGCGTCGACTCGGCGGCCGTCGCGGTCTCCACGGACTCCTCGGAGGCCATCTCGGTGACGTCCGGTTCCTCGTTCGCCTCGCCGTTGGAGGCGCTCTCCTCGCCGAAGATGGCGGGCAGCGAAGCCTCGTCGTCGTCGGGGTCCGTCTCCAGCTCGGGGGCGACACCGGAGACGTCGGCATCGACTTCGAGCTCGTCGTCGGCGGCTTCCCCGGCGTCCGCGACGCCCTGGATCTCGTCGCCGGGAGCAGCGGTCTCGTCGATGGTGCGCTCGAACTCGTTGCGGTCGGAGCCGATCTCTTCGAGCGGCGTTCCCGTGATCGTGTCGCTCTCGCCCTTCGCCTCGCTCGCGAGGGGCACGTTCCCTGCGCGCAGGATCTGGGTGAACTCATTCTCGGACACCGCCGGTCCGAACACGAAGCCCTGGATCTGGTCGCAGCCCATCCGCTGCAGGATCTCGATCTGCTCGTCGCAGTCGACACCCTCGGCGATCACCTCGAGCGACAGGCTGTGGGCCATCGAGATCACGGCGCTCACCACGCCCTCGGCGCCCGGATCGAGATGGATGTCGCGCACGAAGTTGCGGTCCATCTTGAGGACGTCGAGCGGAACCCGGTTCAGATAGCTCAGGGAGGAGTAGCCCGTCCCGAAGTCGTCTAGCGCGATCCGCACCCCGATCGTCTGAAGCGTGCGGAGCGCCGAGGTCGTGTTGTCGTCCTGCTCGAGGATCACGCTCTCGGTGAGCTCCACCTCGAGCCACGACGGCGGCAGGTCGTAGGACTCGAGCGCGCTCGCGATCGTCGCCGTGAGGTCCATCTGGGTGAACTGTTGGGGCGAGACGTTGATCGAGACCGGAACGATCGGAAGGCCCGCCGCGCGCCAGCGGTTCAGGTGCTCGCAGACGTTCTCGATCACCCAGGTACCGATCGGGCCGATCAGACCGAAGTCCTCGGCGACCGGGATGAACTCCTTCGGAGCCACCGTTCCGAGCTCGGCGTTCCGCCAGCGCAGGAGCGCCTCGGCGCCCGTCAGCTCGTTGCTCGCGACGTCCACCTTGGGCTGGAAGTGGAGCTCGAGTTCGCCCGAGTCCATAGCGCCGCGCAGGTGACGATCGAGGGCCGCCTTCCGCTGGGTCTCGGCCATCAGCTCGGGTCGGAAGAACTGGAAGCTGCTGCGATGGTTCGCCTTCGCGTGGTACAGCGCGATGTCCGCCGATCGCAGGAGCTGCTGCGCATCGGTGCCATGCTGGGGATAGAGCGCGATGCCGACGCTGCCCGCGGCCCATACCTTCTTCCCATCCAGGATCACGGGCTCGGACAGGAGCGCGAGAATGCGCTCGGCCACCTTCTCGGCGAGTTCCGCCTCTCCGATCCCGGTCAGGACGAGGGCGAACTCGTCGCCACCGAGCCGTGCCACGGTCGGAGCGCTCGGGACCACGCCCGCTGCCGACACCAGATCGCTGACCCGCAGGTGCTGTCGGAGGCGGTGCGCCATGGTGCGCAGCAGCTCGTCACCCGCGGCGTGGCCGAAGGTGTCGTTGATCTCCTTGAAGCGGTCGAGGTCGATGTACATGACCGCGAGATCCGCGTCGTTGGAGCCCTGCACGCCCTCGACGGCGTCTTCGAGGCGGTCGAGGAAGTACCGACGGTTCGCGAGGCCCGTCAGGCTGTCGAAGTGCGCCTGGTGGAAGAGCTGTCGTTCGGACTCGCGGCGCGAGGTGACGTCCTGCACCGACAGCACGCGAACCTCTCCCGACTCACCGGCCGAGCGGAGCACGCGCGCTTCGTAGCAGCGGCGGTCGCCCACCGTGGTGCCCGTGAAGAACTCGCCGCATTCGCGGGTGGGATCCTCGAGCAGGCGTCGCAAGCCCGGGACGCCCATCACCTGGCGGTGCAGCATCTGCGGGTTGCGCGTGGCGACCCCGAGGAGCTCGAAGGCAGCCGGGTTGCCGTCGACGACCTGTCCCTGGCTGTCGACGAAGATGATCGGCTCGGAGATGGCGGCCATGCCAGTCGCGCCGACGCCGCGGCTCGTGACGAGCCAGGTCAGCGCCCCGGCCAGCGGGAGGTAGGCCACCGGGTGCAGGGTGAACTGGGCGATGCCGTTCACGAAGGCGAAGCCCGTCGCCGCGGCGATCGGCCCGAACACGGCGAGGACCAGGGCCGCGCGCACGCCATGGCTGCGAAGCTGTCCGCCGCGAACGAGATCGGTGATCACCTGGGGCGCCGTCAGGAGCGCGAAGCCTGCCGCGATCGCGGCGGGCGCCGAGAACGGCGTCTGGACGTTCCAGTACGGGCCCGCGGTGAGCACGGCCACCGCCGCGGCCACCGTGATCGACACCGGCAGGAGCCAGCTGCGGCCTTCCCCGGTCCACTGGCGGGAGCCGAGCCACAGACAGCCGGCCACCGCCACGGCGAGGAGTTCGGAAGGCGGCGCGCCTACGGCCTCGTTGCCCGTCGAGACGCCCACCCCGACGCACCAGGCCGCCAACGCGATCAGCGAAGCGGTCAAGGCAGGTGCCCGCGAAGCGTGGGGACCCATGCGGACGGCCGCGAGCACGGGAACCACTGCGGCGAGCAGTAGGCCCCACATTTCGATCGCGGACAGAGCGATTTCCGAACTCGATTCCACAGGCTCCCCGAGTGCCATAAGGATTTCGACCTAACGGCAGCCGATCTGGAGAGCCAAGTTGCGTGAGGGCCGCCCCGGCTGAGGCCGGCGAAATCGGGCCTCTCGAGCCGATTTGGCGGCTACGCAAGCTACTTCGTAGTGGCGATGCCCCCGTCGACGGGGATCACGGCGCCCGTGACGTAGGCCCCGGCGCGCGAGGCGAGGTAGATGGCGACTCCAGCCATGTCCTCCGGCGTGCCGATCCGTTTGCGCGGACACCCCGCCGCGATGGCGTCTCCGAAGGCGTCGAGCGTCGCAGCCATCATCTTGCTCTCGAAGGGCCCCGGGGCGACGGCGTTCACGGTGATGTCGTCCTCGGCGAGCTTCTTCGCCAGCACGCGCGTGAGTTGGTGCACCGCGGCCTTGCTGGCCGAGTAGGCGTAGGTCTCGAGGGACGGAACCTGAAGGCCGTCGATCGACCCGATGTTGATCACGCGCGCCGGGTCCTCGGGTGTCGCGGCGGCGCGCAGCTGCGGGAGCAGCAGACGCGTGAGATGGAAGACGCTCTTCACGTTGAGGGCGAGCACCTTGTCCCAGGCCGCGTCCGGGTACTCCTCGAGCGGCGCTCCCCAGTTCGCGCCCGCGTTGTTCACGAGGATGTGCAGGTCCGACTCGCGTGCGGCGAGCTCGCCGGCGACGCGCACGGCTTCCGCTTCCTTCGCGAGGTCCCCCGGCAGCGCCACGCAGGTGCCGTGTTTCGAGAGTTCGGCCGCCACCTCGGTACAGACGTCGGCGTTGCGCGACGAGATGTACACCCGCGCCCCGTTCTCCACGTAGCCCCGGGCGATCATCAGGCCGATTCCGCGGCTCCCGCCGGTGACCAGCGCCACCTTCCCTTCCACCGAAAACAGATTCTTCACGGGGTCTCCTCGGGCAGACGGATGCGATCGACGTTTCCGGTCGCCTCTTCCCAGGCTCGGCGCAGCACGAAGTCGCGATCCAGCTTCATCAGCAGCGGAATCTCCATGGTCTCGTAGCCGGCATCCTTGTCGAGCTCGGCCTCGGCCTGCATCTGGTCGACGGTCCAGCCGCGCCGCACGGCCTGCTCCCCGGCCTCGGCGAGCTGGCGCATGAACGACTGGAACGCCCTCAGGCCGTCGCGATCCGTCACCGGACCGTGGCCCGGAATCACCCGATCGAAGTCGAGCTCGAGAACGCGGTCGATCGTGGCCACCCAATCCCGCACCGAACCTCCCGCCTCGAGGTCGATGTTCGGATAGCGGCCGTTGAAGAAGAGATCGCCGGTGTGGAGGACCTTGTCCTCTACGAACAGCACCACGAGATCGCCATCGGTGTGCCCCCGGCCCGGGTGCAGCAGGCGCAGCGTCTTGCCTCCGATCGAGATCTCCCGCTCGTTGCGGAAAGTTTCGCCGGGCAGTGTGCCCGGTGCATCGGTCCAGTAGTCGGCGTCGAGATGATCGAGATAGGCCCGGGTGCGCTCGGTGGCGATGAACCGGGCGCCGCTCGGGAACGCGATGTTTCCGTGAGTGTGATCGAAGTGGTAGTGGGTGTTGATCACGGCCTGGAGCGGGCCGCCGAGCTCCTCCGACACTTCGAGGATGCGGCTGCCCTGGCTGCGGAAGGTCATCGTGTCGACGACGACGGCGCCGTCGTTGGTGCGCAAGATCCCCACGTTGCTGCCGAGGCCATAGATGACATGGATGTCATCCGTGACCTGGGCGACCTCGAGATCCTGGATCTGCTGGTAGACGGCAATCCCGCCCAGCGCGACGCCCAGCACGATCAGGGCGGCGATGCCGCCAAGGATCCGCTTCATGGCCCCTCCCGCTTCGCTCGACCGGCACGACCGGTTCGGCTCGGCGCGCAGTATACGCGACCCGACTCACGGAACGGGCCAGGCCGCGCGGGCAGTGGCAAGCGGCCGAGAGAATCGGCGCCGAGCGCGCCGCAAAGCGACGCGCCCGGCGCAGTTCGGTCAGGACGGAAGCGCCGCCTTCTCTTCCTCGATCAGCGCCTTGAACGAGGGACGGGCGTGAATCCGCGCGACGTAGTCGGCGAGCTTCGGGAACTTCGCCGCGTCGACCGTCTCACCGCCGTGCTGCATGTTCGCGAAGGGGCTCGCGGTCGCGAGATCCGCGATGCTGAATTGGCCGCCGGCGAGATACTCGCGGCCGTCGAGCTGACCCTCGAGGTACCCGAACACGCCCGGGGCGTGCTCTTCCAGCGTGCGGCGGACCGCGTCCTCGTCGGTCTGCTCGCCCATCATCGGACGCACCACCCGCTGGAAGAACGGTGCGGAGCACACCTCGATGACCTTCGTGTCGGCGTACTCCTCGTACCACAGCGCCCGTGCGAACTGCTCGGGGTCACTGGGGTAGAGCGCGGGCGTCGGCTGCTTTCGCTCGAGGTAGGCGATGATCACCGAGGAATCGGGCACCACGAAGGATCCCTCCTCGTAACAGGGCACCTTTCCGAGCGGGCTCTTCTCGAGGTAGCCCTCGGGCCCCATCCCCGGCATGACCGGTTCGAGGTCGTAGTCGAGGCCTTTCTCGATCAGTGCCACGCGCACCTTGCGAACGAAGGGCGAGAGGCCGACGCCGTGAATGATCGGCTTGGACATGGTCGTCTCCTTTGGAGGTGGGGCTGGGTGTCAGCCCTCGGGGTTGGGGTGAGCTGGGCGCGCGAGTCGGGAAACCAGATCGAAGAGTGCGGGGAAGTCGCGGGCGGCCGCGACGTCTCCGTCGACGCGTAGACGGCCGTCGCGGACCGCGTCGTCGACCGGGACCAGCCCGGTCGCGAGCCCGAGGCTCGTGAAGGGATCCAGCGCCAGGGTGGCGTCGACGGGGCCGTCGGCGTCGTCCTGGACGCGAGTCCCCCGTCGCCCGCCGATCACCAGGAAGCGCAGCGGGTGGTCGCCATCGTCGAGCTCTACCCGCAGGCGGCGTGCCGGGCTGACACTGGCCTGGGAGAAGGCGTCCAGCGCGAGGGGAATCCATCCGGCCTCGATGTGATCGCCGGGCTGGGGGATCGCCATGAAGCGGATGCCGAAGCGCATCAACTCCCTCGCGACGGGACGCAGTGCCTCGCCGTGCTCGGTCAGGACGTACAGGCTCGCCGGCGCGGGCGGCGGCGCTTCCTGCTGGGCGACGATCTCGCGCTCTTCGAGACGGACGAGTCGATCGGCGAGCACGCTCGAGCTGATGCCCGGCAGGCGGCGCTTCAGATCACTGAAGCGCTGGGGCCCGCAGAGGAGCTCGCGAACGATCAGCAGCGTCCAGCGCTCGCCGACGATCTCCGCCGCCCGGGCCATCGGGCAGAACTGGGCGTAGCGGAGGTCCGGCATGGCCGGATCTTATCTCGAATCCGAAGAGAAAAGTTCGAAAATCGAATTACTGAGTTCGATTTCCGATGCTGATTCCGTCAGGCGGCGCGCAGCCGCGGCGCGGCTCCCCCTCCGACCCGCGGGCCCGGTCTGAAGCGGCACTGCATGTGCTTGATTCCGTGAATGAAATTGGATGCGAGCCGGTCCGGCGGGCCGACCAGCTCGAGATCCGGCAGGCGGGTGAAGAGCTGCTCGAAGAAGAGGGCGATCTCCCGCCGGGCGAGATTCGCTCCCAGGCAGAAATGGGGTCCGGGCCCACCGAAGCCGACGTGCTCGTTCGGGCGCCGGCGCAGATCGAAGGCGAAGGGCGCATCGAAGACGGCCTCGTCGCGGTTCGCCGAGTTGTAGAAGAGCACCACCTTCTCCCCGGCGTCGAGCGCCTGCCCGCCGAGTTCGCAGGTCCGGGTGGTCGTGCGGCGCATGAAGATCACGGGGGACGCCCAGCGCACGATCTCCTCGACCGCCGTCTTCGTGACGCCCGCGAAGTCCGCCTGCCAAGCCGCGCGCTCGTCGGGGTAGTCCTGGAGCGCTCGCATGCCGTGGCTGATCGCGTTGCGGGTGGTCTCGTTCCCCGCGGTGACGAGCAGGACGAAGAAGGACGCGAGGTCGTTTTCGCTCATCCGCTGCCCGTCGATCTCGGCGTTCACGATGATCGAGGTCAGGTCGTCGCCGGGGTTCGCGAGTCGATCGGCGCGCATCTCTTTCATGAGCTCGGCGAGCGCCGAGCCCGCTCCCACCAGCGCCGTCGCAATGTCGGTGCCTTCCGGGATGAACTCGGGATCGCCCGGCCCCAGGATGATGTTCGTCTTCTCGAAGACGAAGGCGTGTTGGCTCTCGGGGATGCCCATCATCTCGCAGATGATGCGAATCGGGAACGGCGCGGAGAGGTCCGTGACGAAGTCGCACTCTCCCTTCTCGATCACCTGATCGATGGTGTGCGTGGCGGCGTCGAGGGTCATCTGCTCGAGCTTCTTCAAGCGCTGCGGCGTGAACCCGAGCGACACCAGCTTGCGTTGCCGCAGATGTTCCGGGTCGTCCATGTTGATGAAACCGCCGAAGAACTGCAGGAACGGCGCCGGCAGGTCCGGGATGCTCGTTGCGCCCTGGGCGCTCGAGAAGATCTCCGGATTCCGGCTCGCCTCGCAGACGTCGGCATGTCGCGTGACCGCCCAATACCCCGGGCCCTGCTCGACGAGTCCCCCCGGCGGTACCCGCTCCTCGTGGAACGACATCGGGCGGTCGCGGCGCAGGGTCAGGAAGGCCCCCTCGCGTTCCACGAGGGGCCGGACCCAGAACTCCGGGTCCGAGAGGTCGATGTCGTCGAGGGCGAGGATCTCTTCGGGCTGCATGGGGCGGGAGCATACCGCCCGGCTCGCCGGATCGGAGTGCGCCCGAAAACGCACAGCGGGCCCGGAGGTTCCCCCCCGAGCCCGCTGGATTCGTCTCGAAACCGACTCTTCTCGAAGAACCGGCTGGGGCCTACTTCCCTGCCCAGTTCGGCGGACGCTTCTCGGCGAAGGCCTTCGGACCTTCCTTCGCGTCCTCGCTGGTGAAGACCTGGGCCAGCGCCGGAGCCTGGAGCTTCCAGAACTCCTCTTCCGTGACGCCCATGCTCTCGCGCACCAGCTGCTTCGACGCGGCCACGGCGAGGGGCGCGTTCTGCGCGACCCGCTCGGCCAGGGCCAGGGCCTCATCGACGGCCTTGCCGGGTTCGGCGAGGCGCGACACCAGGCCGTACTCGAAGGCCTTCTCCGCCGGAATCGGATCCGAAGTGATCGCCATCTCCATGGCGACGCCATAGGGAACCCGACGCGGCAGGCGCATCAAGCCGCCGCCCGCGGCGAACAGGCCGACGTTCACCTCCGGAATCCCGAGGCGGACGCCCTTCGCGGCGACCAGCAGGTCGCAGGTGAGCGCCACTTCGAGCCCGCCCGCCAGAGCGAAGCCTTCGATCGCGGCGATCAGCGGCTTCTTGCTGCCCTGCTCGAGGAAGGTGTTGAAGCCTTTGGGCGGACCTTCCTTCGCAAAGGCCTTCAGGTCCATGCCCGAGCAGAAGCCGCGACCGGCACCCGTCAGGACACCGGCCGTCAGGCCCGGGTCGCTGTCGAGCTTCTCGACCGCCGCGTTGAGCCCTTCTGCGAGCGCGGTGTTCACCGCGTTCATGGCATCGGGCCGGTTCAGGGTGATCAGGAGCACGCGCCCCCGAACTTCGGTGAGAACTGCATCGCTCATCGGATCTGCCTCACTTCGGGGGCATGCGGATGCCGCCGTCCACGCGCACGACCTCCGCATTCATGTAGGGATTGGTGATCAGCTCGGCGACCATCGACGCCAGCTCGTCGGCATAGCCCAGCCGCTTCGGGAAGAGCACGCTCTGACCGAGGCGCGCCTTGAACTGGTCGCTGCCCTCGCCGGAGCCGTAGATCGGGGTGTCGATCAGGCCCGGAGCGATCGTGTTGACGCGCACGCCCACGGCCGCGAGGTCGCGTGCGATCGGCAACGTCATGCCGACCACACCGCCCTTCGACGCCGAGTAGGCCGCCTGGCCGATCTGTCCGTCGAACGCTGCGACCGAGGTGAGGTTCACGACGGCGCCGCGCTGGCCGTCGCCATCGATCGGGTCGGTCTTCGACATCGCCGCGGCGGCGAGCCGCAGGCAGTTGAAGGAACCCACCAGGTTCACGCGCACCACGAACTCGAAGCGATCGAGCGGGTGGGGCTCGCCCTCCCGGTTCACGGTGCGGCCCGCGAAGCCGATCCCGGCCGCGTTCACGAGCGAGCGGAGGGGGCCCATCGCGCTCGCCGCGTCGACGGCCGCCTGAACCTGAGCCTCGTCGGCGATGTCCGCCTTCACGAACTCACCCTTGATCTCGCTCGCGGTCTCCTTGCCGGCTTCCTCGTTGAGGTCCACGACGACGACCTTGGCGCCGAGCGCTGCCAGGCGCTTCGCGCTGGCCTGGCCGATGCCCGACGCGCCGCCGGTCACGATCGACGACGTCTGATTCAGATCCATGCTCACAGGGACTCCTTTGCCGCTGCGCAGCGCCAACGCGCGTCCTCGGACGGTCCAACCGGTCTCGAGGCGGCGGTCGCTTCGTCAGCCTTGGGGGGTAGCCGGATCGTCAGGAGATCCGGTGGCCGCAGTGCGGCGCGGCCGGAAGCTAATCCAACCCAGCGGGCGACGCGAGCGAGCCGAGCGGTCCGCAAGCTCGCGGAAGGCGACGCTAGTCGCTGCGCAGCGGGTGTGGCTTGCCGAACAGCCAGCCCTGACCGAACTCGATCCCGAGGCGACCCAGGGTCTCGAGCTCTTCCAAGGTGTCGAGGCCCTCGCCGATGATGCGTGCGCCGATGCGGTCGGCCAGCGACTGCAGAGCGCGCAGCAGGTGCTGGCGACCCGGATCCTGGTCGATCCCCGCGACGAAGGCGCGATCGACCTTGATGAAGTCGGGTGCCAGTTCCATCACCGATTCGAGACTCGCGTAGCCGGCGCCCGTGTCGTCGAGCGCGATCTGGAAGCCGAGCTTGCGGTAGTAGTCGCGCACCTCGCGGAAGATCTCGAAGTTCCCGATCGATTCCTGTTCGGACACTTCGAGGACCACGTCGGAGGGCGACAGCTGACAGCGCGCCAAGGTCGTCTCCAGCACTTCGGCCCGAAAGCTCGGGTCGTGGATCGTGGTCGGTCGCACGTTCAGGAAGAGCTTGGCGCCACCCGGCAGATCACGCGCACCGTCGAGACCGCTCTGCCGACACAGACAGTCGAGCTGGAAGACCAGATCCTGCTCCGACGCCATCGCGAACAGACGCGCCGGCGAATGCAGCTCGGTTCCCTCCGGCCCCCGCGCCAGTGCCTCATAGCCGAACACGGTGCGCGTGGTGACGTCGACGATCGGCTCGTACACCGAGTAGATCTGCCCTTCGAGCACGAGATCGAAGAGCTGCTTCCGCCGCCGTCGCTGTTCCAGGCGCGACACCAGGTCGATGTGTTCCCGCGCGTCTTCGAGGGCGCGGCGAATCTGGAGCTCCGCGCGAATCGTCGGATTGCGGAGGGCCGTGCCGACGCCGACCCAGAGCGGCGGCAGCTTGCGAAGGTAGGGATAGCCGGCGCGATGCCCGCGTCGCTCGAGTCCCTCGCCCAGGACCCGGCGCGCGCGCTCGACTTCGCGCTTGTAGAAATCGACATCGTCGGACCCGCGAAACAGGAGCACTGCGATCTCTTCGCGGCCGGTCTCGCCCGCCACCACGAGGTCACTCACCTCGAGGAAACCGCCGATCAGCTCCTCGACGAGGTTGGCGAGGTTGCCCATGGCCTCCTGGAGCGCGGCGCCTCCGTAGAGGGGCTCGATCTCGGAGAGCGATTGGGCGTCGACCAGCAGGACCGCCAGGGCGCCATCGTCCTCGAAGCGCTCGGCCATGCGCGGCAGGTCTTCGCCGAGCCCGCGCAGGCGGGACGCGCGCTCCGCGCCGCTCTCCGGCCGTTCGTCCATGGTGGTGCATCGGCGCGGCGCAGCGGGGGGTTGAGAGGGCACCCGGGCAGGGCTCGCGCGGAGTCGCAGCACCCCTGGGTAATTCAGTGCACACCCCGGCTCGCCACCAGGGTGGCGGGCTCGACGCCCAGACCCCGCAGCACGTGCTCCCAGAGGGCCTCCTCGGGCACCCGGAAGACGCTCTCGGAATCGGCCGGAGCCAACAACCAGGCGCCCTCGGCGAGCTCCTTCTCGAGCTGGCCCGGTCCCCATCCGGCGTACCCGACCAGCAGGCGCAAGGCAGCGGGCGGAGACTGCGCCATCTGTTCCAGGACGCCGAGGGAGCCGGCGAAGTGGACGCCCGGGACCAGCGACTGGACATCCTCCTCCGGCTCGAGACCCGCCGTGTCCCCGAAGAGCACCCAGCCCGTCTGCGGCTGCACGGGTCCGCCCCAGCCGATCTCCTCCTCCGGGTCGCCGGCCCACGAGAGTTCGACGCTCTCGCAGAGGCGACGCGCGGTGATTCCACTCCCGCGGTTGAGGACGACCCCGAAGCATCCCTCGTCATCGTGATGAATCAGCAACACGACCGTGCGATGGAAGTTCGGATCGAGAAGCTGGGGCATGGCCACCAGCAGGGACGGTGCGATCGAAGCACTCACGGGCCGAACGTAGCAGGTGAGCCCTCGCCCGTCGGAAGGTAAGGTCCGCGCATGGTCCTGTGGCGCCGCTTCCTGATCGCTGCCTGCGTACTCGCGGGCGGACTGATGGCGTCGGGTTGGGTGCGCGGTCTCGCACTCGCCGAGCGCGGCAACCGCGCGCGGATGGGCTTCGAGATGGGCGGGATCGAGGTGGGCGTCCTCGCGCTCGCGCTCGCCCTCGCCATCGCCCTGCCCGGCTCGGTGCCGCGTCGACTCGGGTTGCAGCCGAGTCGTCTGTCTCACTGGGCCTTCGCCGCGGTGGTCCTCGGAACGCTCGGCCTGTCACTCGCCATGAACGCGCTGGTCGACGCGATGGCGGTCGCCGAAGGCAGCAACATGACCGGGATCTCGCGCGGCTTGGCGGCTCCGCCCGATGCGCGTTCGATCTGGATCGCGGTGTTCGGCACGGCGCTCCTGCCCGGGATCGCGGAAGAGCTGCTGTGTCGCGGCGTGGTGCAACGGAGCCTGGTTGCCTGGATCCACCCCCTGGTCGCGATCGCCGTGTCCACGCTGCTCTTCGGCGCGCTCCACATGGAGCTGGTCCACGGCGGTGTCGCGTTCCTGATCGGGCTGTATCTCGCGGTCACCGCCTTCTGGGCCGACAGCACCCGCCCCGCGATCGCCGCCCACGTCGCGAACAACGGACTGGCCCTGGCCGGGTCGGTCGGGTTCCTCCAGTTGCGGGCCACCCACGGGACGATGCTGGTGCTCGGACTGGGGCTGGCGGCCGCGGGCGCCTATGCCGCGTACCGCCACCGGTTGCCCCGAGGGCCCCGAGGGCCCCGAGGGGAGGCCCGGAAGGACCCTGGCAACGCACCGGAAGACCTCCCTGAACCAGGCCTTCAGCAGAGAGGGAAATCTGCCGAGGTCTAAGCAGTTCTCTTTGCGTGAGGCCTGCGATGGGCGGTACCCCGGCCGTATTGATTCTCGACGACGGCGAGCTCGATGACATCCAGGAGATGCTCTTCGAGCTCAACATTCCCTGTGCGCGGATCCGCGGTGGCGCGATCGTGCAGGGAAGCCCGCCGCCCGAAGACCTGCTGATCGCGACACCGCGCCGGATCGGTGCCGTGGAAGAAGCGATCGGCGATTCGCTCACGCCTCCGATCCGCGTGATGGTGGTGAACGAAGACTCGACCGCTCTGCGCGACCAGCTGCGGCGCTCGGGCTTCGACTACCTGGTGCGGCGTCCGGTGCACGAGGAAGCGCTGCGCCTGCTGCTGCTGCACTGCGTGTACAAGGGTGAAGAGCGTCGGCGCGAGCCGCGCGTGGCCGTCGGGTTCGAGATCACCTTCCGCACCGGTCTGCTGACCCGCCGGGCAACGCTCGTCGACCTGTCGATCCGCGGCTGCCGGCTGCGATCGCGCTCGCGCGTCGACGCGGGTCGCCGCATCAAGGTGCAGATCCCCGAAGCCCTCGACACGGGCGACCCGCTCACGATGCTGGGCCGCGTGGTGCGTCTCGAAGGCGACAAGGAAGAGGACGCCGACAACTACGTGCTCGGCATCAGCTTCGACACCGTCACCGAAGACGCGCGGCAGGCGATCGAGCTCTTGATCGAAGACCGTGCGATCGGGCCGGCGAAGCTTCGCAGCGGCGCCGACGACATCCCGCGACCGACGCCGGCGCCGACGCCGACTCCGGAACCGGCCGCCGAGAAGCCGCGCCGCGAGCGCAAGGGTGGCCTGGTGGAGCGTCAGGCGAAGCAAGCCCGACGCGACTTCACGCCGCCGCCCGCGAAGCGCGAGGACTGGGGAGCAAGCTCGTCGGAGACGCCGCACGCGGAGACGACCCCCGCACCGCCCGAAGTGCAGGAGCAAGCGCTGCCGCAGGAGTCGACACCGGTCGAGTCCGCGCCCGAGGCCACGCCCACTGCCGAGGCCCCGGAGCCGAGCGGCCCCGAGCGTCGCAGGCAGGCGCGCGGCGCCTATCCCCAGACCGTGCCCGCGTTCAGCGAGCGCGCCCTGCGCGTGCTCGTCGGCCGCGACATCTCGACAGGCGGCATGCGCATCGAGAACGTCGACGGTCTCGAGATCGGCGACCGACTCCACCTCGCGATCTACGGCGGTCAGGGCGAGGAACCGCTCCTGGTCTGGGGCCGTGTCCACCGTGACGACGGCGAGGACGGCCACGCGATCGTCTTCGAGGAGCTCGACGAGTCGGCCTCGGCGCGCCTGGAGCGCATCGTGACCGGCCTGCCGTCCTTCGAGGCGCTGCACCGCAGCGAGGCCGAGGCGATGGGAACCGTCGTCTCCCGCATCATCGAGTAGGGCTCCGCCGCTCGCCGGAGCTTCGTGCGCCTGCCGCGCCGCCCGTCGGCGTGGCGACGGCACGCGCCCCTGCTAGCCTCCGCCGCTCTTCGGAAGGAGCCGGCATGGCACGCAGCAAGAGCAAGCAGAAGGTCCGCAAGCACCGCTTCAAGCAGCGCCACAAGCGACGCGCGAAGCGGAAGAAGCAGGCAGCCGCGCAGGCCGCCAGCTAGCGACCGCGCCGGCCGAGGTTCGCGAAACCCACCTCGGCCACCGCGAAGCGCCGATTCCGCCTCCCTAGCTCGGGGAGGGTCCGGAATCGTGGTACAGGGCCAGCACCGGCGGCGACTCGAGGCACTCCATCAGCTCGGGAATCGTCGCCTTCACGTGCGCCGTGTTGGAGTGATCGGCGAGGGCTGACTCGTCCGCGTAGCGCTCGATCACCAGGAACTCGCCGGCCGCATGGGCCGAACGCAGCACCTGGTAGGCGAGACACCCGGCCTCTGCTTTCACGGCCTCGGCACCGAGCCGCGCGAGCAACGCCGCGACCGCGTCTTCGGACCCAGGCTTCGCGATCATCTGACTCGTGACCGTGATCGAGGGAGCGCCGCTCATACCCGCGGGGAAGATACCCCTCTGCAGCGGAACATGCGAAGCCCGGCAGCTCCGGGGCCCCAGAACTGATCCGGGCCCCAGACGAGGGAAAGGCCCGAAACGATCGAAGCGTTCCGGGCCTCCCTGGGAAGGGGATATTTTGCTGTCTGGCAGGGATGTGGCCCGGATGACCCGGCAGGTGTCACAGAAACTCGCCGATTTCTTGACCCCGCAGATCCCGCGGGGGACCTGCCCGCCTAGCGTGTGCGGCGCTGCGCGAGGGTCTGGGTGCCCCGGCCCGGCAGCGAGTAGCGATCCGCCAACTCGGGTGCACAGCGCTTCCCCTTCTCGCAGAACACGCCTTGGAGCACTTCCGCCGCCACCTGCGACGAGGTGCGCCAGTAGAGGTGGCCCTGCACGAGCACCGTGGCGATCGCGACGCGCGGCTTGTCGGCCGGCGCGACGCCCACGAACCACTCGTAGCGGCCCTCGGGATCCTTCCCGGACAGGCTTCCGGTCTTCCCCGCCACGCGGATGTCGCCCAGCATCGGGTGGCCGTTGCGCTTGCGGAACGCCCGCCGCGCCGTGCCCTTGCGGGTGGTATCGATGAGCATCGCGCGGAGCTCGGTCATCAGGTCGGGATCGAGCACCTGGCGATTCGCCGGCGTGGCCGGGAGCGAGAGGGCACGACCGCGCGGGTCCCAGGCCCGCTCGATCCAACGCGGTGTCACGAGTTCCCCGTGCACCAGCGTCCCGGCGAGCTGGGCCGCGTGGAGCGGCGTGATGCGGCAGCCGGCCAGGCCGCAGCCGAGTCGGCCCACGTCGAGCCGGTCCTCGCCAGGGTCGGCCTCGCCCGGTGCGTGGGCCGGTGCGGGAGCGCGCAGCCAGCCGAAGCGACCGATCGCCTCGATCAGCGGGTTCACGCCGACCGCGTGCACCGCCAGCTGGGCAAAGCACTGGTTGTTGGAGGTGGCCAACGCCTTGCGCAGCGTCACTTCGCGGCCGCGATCCGGCGGGTCGAGACGCGACTCGGTCAGACGGTAGGGACTGCCTCGGTAGCGACACGGAAGCCGCGCCTCGCTGGGCGCGCGGTCGAGCGCCGCCGCAGCGGTGATCACCTTCACCAGGCTGGCCGCCGGGTAGTTCCGCGTCGGAGGGAAGCGCTCGGGATCCGTCGACGCGTAGGCGAGCACACGCCCCTGCTCGGGATCCATCACGATCACGTTGCCCAGCTCGACCCGGGCGCGGCGCAACACCTTGTGCACCTGTCGGGTGAGCTCTGCGTCGAGGGTGTACTCGACGGTGTAGGTGCCCCCGTTCGCGGGGGCCGGGAAGCGTTCGAAGAGACGACCCGGCAGACTCGCCGGCGGCGACGCGTCGGCCTCGCCGGTCACCGGGAGATCCAGCGCGGTACGGGTCATGGGCAGGCGCTCGAGCACGAACGACGGCGCGCGAGGCGGCACGACGACCTCGGGCTCCCGGTGGCGATCGATCTTCGCGACCGGCGGCGCGGCGGCTTCGACCGGCGGCAGCGGCTCGGGCGGTCGCTCGGCGCTGCGCGACGAGATCGGCTCGATCAACCAGGCCAGCCCGATCGCGAAGGCGAGGCCCCCGCTCGCGAGGGTCGCGCGTCCGCGCCCGGTCATCCGACGGCCCCGCCGCGAGCGTTGATCGCGCTGCCAGCGCGGCTCCTGGATGGCCCATTCGGCCGTCGTGGCCACGGAATCGCCTCGAGCGCCCTTGGAATTGGCGCTGGACGCTCGTCGATCGTTCGCACCGCGGCTCGAACCGCGGTGGGCATCTCCCCCGAACATGTCTCGAATCCTCGATCTTGGGCCGCGCCGACTCGGGGGAGGGTCGACGGCGACTGGGACTACAGGGCCACGACTCCCTGCACCTCGGGAATCTCGTCGCGCAGTCGCGCCTCGATCCCGTGCTTCAGGGTCGCGGTCGAACTCGGGCAACCACTGCACGAGCCCTGCATGTAGAGTTCGACGATCCCATCGCGGAAACCGGCGAACACGATCTCGCCACCGTCCATCGCGACGGCGGGGCGTACTTCATCGTTGAGAATGCGCTGGATGCGCTCGACGACGGCACCGGCGGCCGCGCTCGGCTCGGGCGCGACGTAGGCAGTGCCGAGTGCGCTACCACCCTCGCCGAGGACGGCCTTGATTGCGTCGATGATCGACGGCGCGATGTCGGTCCACTCGACTTCTTCGCGTTTGGTGACGGTGACGAAGTTCGATGCGAAGAACGCACCGACCACACCACTCACGTCGAACAGGCGCGCGGCCAGCGGCGACACGTCTTCCGGAGGCGCCGCGGTGAAGTGCGCGCTCGCGCCGCCTTCGACCACGTCACGTCCCAGCACCCACTTGATGCTGTTCGGGTTGGGAGTGCGCTCGGCGTGCATGCGAAAGCCGAGATCCATTCAGCCCTCCGGGTTCCACCGCAGGTTACGCCCGTTCCGGGGCGCCGCCAAGTGGTTGAAGCCACTCCGTTTGCAGTTGTTCCACCCAGGTCTCGCGCTCGAGCAAAATGTGACCGTCGTCACATGCGCCGCGATGCTCGCGCTCCCCGTTGGGTCCCCACGCCGCGAGCGCGCAGCGCACGCCCAGCTCGCTCACGCGCGCCAGGTGGTTCCACTTGTCATCGACGAAGAGCGTCTCGGCTGCCGAGATCCCCGTGCGCTCGGCCAAGGCACGCAGGTGCGCCGTCTTCTCTCGGCCCGTCTCCTTGTCGAGGATGTGATCGGGCGGGAAGAGGTCGGCGCAGCCGTCGCGCTGGAGCAGCTCGTCGACGGTGGCGCGATCCTTCGACGTCGCGATCGCTAGCGTCGCGACGGGACGCAAGGCTCGGAGTCCCTCGGCGATCCCGGGGTAGGGCTGCATCAGCGCATGCCAGGGGCCCGGGTGCCGCTCCGCAAGCGCATGTCGACGGGCGTAGAAGCGAGCGTGGAAGCGGTCGATCCAAGCGGCATCGATGGCCGCGCGTACCTGATCGTAGGCGGCCTGATCGGCGGGAAGCCGACCCGCCTCGATCTCGCCGAGCAGCACGCCGAAGTCCTCGGCGCGGTTGCCCAGCGGCATGCCCTGGAGGAAGGCCGCGTAGCGCGGGTCCGCGCGGACCCCATCCGGTGCAGGCGGTGCCGGCTCGCACGCCAGATCGGTCAGGCGTCCGGTACGGAGCTCGTGAAAGGTCGCTTGCGCCACCCAGAAGCACTCGGGCGCGCTGTCGGAGATCACCCCATCGAAGTCGAGCGCCAGCAGGGGCACGCGGCGGGCGACTAGCGGCGACGGCGCGCGGGTCGCGAGCCGCGGCGTCCGCGCTGGGGGGCGACGCGCGCGATGCGCTCTTCGAGCTCCTGGAACAGAGCCAACACGTCCGGGTGGAGTTCCTCGCGGCGCGTGGCCCGCGCGACGCGCGGGAGCGACACGGGTCGACCCAGCTCCTGCACGAGAGCTCCGTTGGTGCCGAGCAGACGCTTCGCGTCGAAACGCTCCCAGCCGGCGATGTCGTCTTCGGGGGGCAAGAGCTCCGCGAGCAGACTCTCGAGGCGATGATCGCTGGCCGGCAGGGCCAGCGCGCGACGGATCGCCGCCGGCACGAGCAGGTAGCTCTCGATGTGGCGCCGGCTCCAGGTGAAGAACGCCAGGCCCTCGGCGGCCTCGTCGAGGTCGGGAGGTGTCTCGGTGTCGCGATCGAGCACGCAGAGTCCCACCGACCCGGCCGCGCGCTCCCGGAAGTCCTCGACGGCCCGGGCCGGACGTCGCCCGCCCAGGATCACGGCGTTGGCGACGAGAGCCGCCGCCTGGCGCGGCATCAGGCGATGCGCCCAGGCCCGCAGGATGCTGCGGTCGCGGGGACCCTCCACGTACAACACGAACGCAGCCGAGCCGCCCGAGCGCGGCTCCGGCGATGCGGCAGGGTCGGTCGTGGGCACGGTTTCGAACTCCGGGGCCGCAGGACGGCGTGGGAACGGCGGAAGAGCGACGTGAACGGGGCGCGGAGGATCGCGATCGGAGGCCCGGACTGGCGCGATTCTACCGGGCCACCGCGCCGCCAGCACCCGAGCGGTCGAGGCGCGCCAGCAACTCCACGTGGGGCGTCTGGGGGAACAGGTCGAACGCCTCGACCGCCGTGAGCCCGTAGCCCTCCGACACCAGCACGGCGAGATCGCGGGCCAGGGTCGCCGGGTCACACGAGAGGTAGACGATGCGATCGGGCTGCAGCGCCGCCAGCGCGCGACTCGCCGCGGGCGCCAGTCCGGTGCGCGGCGGATCGAGGAAAACGAGATCCGGGCGTTCGACGCCCTCGGCCAGTGCGTCCTCCACCCGCTGTTCGCGGGCCTCGACCCGGGAGGCCGTCGCGAAGTTGTGGCGAAGATCCTCGACCGCGGCCGGCGCTGATTCGACGGCGACCACCGTTCGGAAGGCGCGCGCCAGGCCGACCGTGAAGAAGCCGGCGCCGGCATAGAGCTCGAGCGCTCGTTCGCCCTCCCCGCAGAAGGCCGCGACCCGCTCGAGCAGCCGGGAGCGCAGGGCGCGATGCGCTTGGAAGAACACGCCGCTCGAGACACGGAGCTGCCGATCGCCGGCTTCGAGCGCGATGGGCATCGCGTCGTCCCCGAGGCGTGCGGTCCGGCCACGACCGCGCCCGACCGCAATCTCCCATTCGCCGAACGCCCTCGGCGGGTTCGCGGCCAACGCCGCAAGCCGCTGGTTCGCCCGCGGCGTCAGCACCGGGCATTCCGACACGGTGACCGTGTCGTGGCTGCCCGCCGCGCGAAAGCCGACGCCGTCAGGGGAGACCACCAGCCGCGCGCGATCGCGATAGCCGTAGCCATCGGGCGAGGCATGGAAGGGCAGCGGCTCCTCGGGCAACGTGAGCTTCCCGATCCGACGCAGCGCGTCCGTCGCGATCGACCGCTTCGCCTCGGCCTGTGCCGATGCGGACACGTGCTGCCAGGCGCACCCGCCGCAGCGGCCGAAGACGGCACAGCGGGGTTCGACGCGAGCGTCGCCGGGCGCGAGGACCGCGGCCACGCGGCCGCGTGCGAAACGCCGCGCGACCTGGTCGAGACTTGCCCGCACCCGATCGCCGGGCGCAGCCCCCTCGACGAACACCACGCGGCCGTCGTCGGCCCTCGCGACGCCTTCGCCGCCCGAAGCGAGTGACGTGATCGCGAGTTCGAGCTCGTCTCCCGGAGCCAGGGTGCGGGGCATGGCTGCGGAAGGTATCCCTATCGGCCGCGCGCGCCCGAACCCCGGAGTCCCCCGTGAGTCGCTCTGCCCTGCCCCGCCCGTGCGCCGCCATGGCGCTCCTCGCCTGCATCGGGCTCTGCGCCTGTGGCCCGTTCCGGAGCCTGCCCCGTGAAGCCGCGCTGGTGCCGGGCGACGAGCACCCCCTGCTCGTCATGGACTTCACCGAGCCGCTGCCCCTCGATCCGCTGCCCGCCGGTTGGCACCACCGCACCTTCTTCGGTGTCGATCCGATGGAGATCGAATCGGTCGAGCGCGACGGCCGACACGCCCTGCGCCTGGCCACCCAGGCCGGCGGTTCCATGCTGTTCCGCTTCGTCGACGTGCCGCTCGCCGAGTACCCGGTGCTG
Organism: Myxococcota bacterium; assembly: GCA_039030075.1. NCBI lineage: Bacteria > Pseudomonadati > Myxococcota > Myxococcota bacterium. The sequence goes on from JBCCEW010000004.1 coordinate 144,690, forward strand.
CATTGGCAGTGGCTGATCGAGCAGCCCGTGGTCACGAACATCGACGAGCGCACCGTCGCCGGGGACGATCACCCCGCGCGCATCTACCTCCGCTTCGCCGACGCCGAGGGCGAAGAGCACGCCCTCGAGCTGATCTGGGGGAATCGCCATCTCGCGGCCGGCGATTGGCTGCACCTCGGCTTCCTCTTCGGCCTGGTCGAGTTCCCCCACTACGTCGTGAACGGGGGCGAAGCCCAGGCGCGACGCTGGCACCGCGAGCGAGTCGACCTGAGCGACCTCTACCGCACGCTCTGGGGAGAACCGAACGGCGTGCGGATCACCGACGTCGCGCTCTTCTGCGACACCGATCAGACCGACACCGAGAGCATCGCCTACTTCGCCGACCTGCGACTCGCCCGCGAGTGAGCTAGCGGCCGCGGTAGCTGCCGGCGCGGGGCTCGCGGCGCGCGCACCAGGGACAGAAGCGGAAGTAGGCGTGAGAGGTCGGCCAGCGGCACTTCGGGCAGCGGTCCGGCAGCTCGGGATGCGACCACACGCGCTTCGGCTTCTGCTTGCAGCGCGGGCAGTAGCGCATGAACGGGCGCAGCTGTCCGTCGCAGCCCTTCTTCGTACACGCGCGCTCGGCCCTGGGGTCGACGGGCGGCTTGCGGCCGTTCCCTTCGAAGCGTCCGGCGTAGCACCAGGGGCAGGCCGTCCACTCGGGACGCACGCCGCGCTCGCACTCGGGGCACACCAGCGGCGCGCGCGTGAGCTCGGCGAAGGAATTGTCCCCGCTCCCGCACCAGGGACAGAAGGTCATCGCTTCCGAGATCGGCCCGTTGCAGCGATGACAGTGGAAGTGGAGCTCGAGGGCCTTGCCGTGGCTGCGCCGAAACGCGGCCGACTGGGCTTCGAGCGGTGAGACCGGACCGCGCGTCTTCTTCTTGCGGCGCCGTGGAGCCGGACGCTGGCTGCGCTCTTCGCTGCGCGCGAACGCCCGCTCCAGCGCCTTCACGAACTCACCCGCATTCGGGTATCGCCGGCGCGGATCGAACTGGGCGGCCTTTCGAAGGACGGGTTGGACCAGCGGCGGCACCTTCTGGGCGAAGCTGCGGTGGCCCTCGGGCGGCCATTCGAAGGGCCACGTGGGCAACACCCCGGTGAGGACCTCGTAGGCGATCAGGCCCAGCGAGAACACGTCGGACGCGAAGCGCACGCGTCCGTAGGCCTGCTCGGGCGCCATGTAGCCGAGGGTTCCGGCCTCGGTGTAGGCCTGGGTGGCGCCCTTCGCGAAGCGCGACGCGCCGAAGTCGGCGAGCGCGGCGCGACCGTCGGCGAAGATCAGGATGTTCTCGGGCTTCACGTCGCGGTGCAGGACCCGCTGACTGTGGGCGTGGGCGAGACCGGCCGCGATCTCGCGGACGATCCGCAGCGCCGTCGCACCGGAGCGGCGTGCAGCGCGGTAGTCGGCGAGGTGGGTCTTCGCGAGATCGGTCGCCATCACGAAGCGCCCGTCGATCCAATCTGCGTTGCGCACACCGACGATGTGGGGGTGGTGAAGGCGCACCGCGATACGCGCCTCGTGCTCGATCGCCTTCGGCCCCCACTCGCGCACCGCTTCGAGCAGGGTCACCTTGAGCGCGACGTCGACGCCCTCGACCGCATCGCGGGCCTTCCACACGTCGGCGAACGAACCGCGACCGATGCGTCGTTCGAGCCGGTATTTCCCGAGTCGGCTGCCCCTGCGCAGGACCGTCGCCAATTCAGCTCCGCCGGTGCTCCGGGAAGGGCTCCGGGCCCTGTTCCGGAAGTTCGAAGGACAGCGCTTCGAGCGCTTCGCGCACGCTACCGTCCTCGGCCAGCAGCCGCACCAGGGCGCGCACGGCCGCGCGCTCGAGACGGTCGACCGGGACGGCGAAGTCGTAGTGCTCCGGACGCAGGGGCTGGAACCGCAGCCCGGCCCGCGCCGCGACACTCTCGATGGTCACGCCCCAATCGGCACGCTTCTGCGCCACCGCAGTCGCGACGGCGAAGTGGGAGCGCGGCTCGTAGGGGTAGCCCGGCGGCTTGCGGCCCGAGAGGAGCCCGTCGATCAGTACCCGCGTCCCGCTACCGCGGTTCCGGTTGACCATGCGCAAGCCGGGATCGGCGAGCAGGGCGTCGACGTCGCGGGTCTCGTCGGGACGCGTCGCGACCCCTTGGACCCGGGTGTAGCCGCGAACGAGGGCGAGCCCGTCGTCGAGAAAAGGTGTGTTGTAGCGGTCCGAGTCGGCGTCCAGCAGGTGGATCGGAGCGACATCGCACTCGCCGCGACGCGCCGCCGCGAGCCCGCCCTGGCTCCCCACTGCCATCACCTTCACGCGGAAGCCTTCGCGCGACAGCGCCGAAGCCAATACGTCGAGACCCACACAGTGGCTGCCGATCACCACCAGGTCGGCGACGGGGAGGTCGCGACCCACGAGGGTCACCTCGACCTCGGTGTCGGCCTCGACGAGTTCGGTGTTTCGACCGATGCGCACGAAGCCGTCGGCGCGGCTGAAGGCGGTGACGCTGCCGCTGCCCTTCCCCATCGGATAGGCCGACAGCGCTCCGTCGCCCCGCTCGGTGAGCCCGACCAGCAGGTACTCGAGTCGCCCGCGATCCGAGACCGTGGCCTGGGCCAGCCGCGCCCGACGCGTCTCGCGCGCCTCCTCTGCCAGTCCGGCCATGCTGCGCACGACCGGCGCGACGAACTCGTGGAAGGTGAACACTGCCGAGGTCGGGAACCCGGGCAGGATCACGACGGGCCGGGAGCCCGACGCCGCCAGGCAGATCGGCTTTCCGGGTTTCAAGGCCACACCGTGGACCAGGATGCCCGGGTCGAGCTCCGCGACGGCGGCGTGGTTGAGGTCGCCCTCGCCCTTCGAGGTCCCGCCCGAGAGGAGCACCAGGTCCGCGTCGGCGAGGGCGTCACACAGGGCCTGCCGCACCGCGGCGCGATCGTCGGCGAAAACGCCCAGGAACACCGGGTCGCCACCGAGCTCGCGGACGGCGTCCTCGAGGATCCGGCCGTTGCTGTCGTAGACCAGCCCGGGGCGCATCGCCGCGCCCGGCGCGACGATCTCGTCGCCCGTCGACAGGATCGCGACCCGCGGTCGCCGCACCACCGGCACGCGGTCGCGGCCGATCGCTGCGAGCACGCCCGTGTCGCGCGAGGTGAGCCGCGTGCCCGCAAAGAGCACCGTCTCACCCGAACCGATGTCGGTGCCGGCGAACGAGAGCGCGGCGCCCGGCGTGCGCTCACGTCGTACGACGAGGGTCGTGCCGTCGTCTTCGAGGTCGGTGTACTCGACGGGCAGCACCGCGTCGGCGCCGCGCGGCAGCATCCCGCCCGTGGCGATCGGCGTCGCGGTGCCCTCGGTCACTTCGATCGTCGGCGCGACGCCCGTCGGGATGCTCTCGGCGTTCACGCGCAGGCGCAGTGGTGCGTCTTCGCTGGCGCCGTAGGTGTCGGCGGCGCGCACGGCGAAGCCGTCCATGTTCGAACGGTCGAAGCCCGGGACGTCCACCTCGGCACGCACGTCCTCGGCGAGCACGCGACCGAGCGCCGCGTCGAGCGAGATCTCCTCGGCCTCGCGGGGAGCCGCATCGATTACCGCGCGCCAGCTGCGTTCGGCTTCGTCGCGGTCGACGATCGTGAGGAACTGGGATTGCTTCACGCACGCCCCGGATGGGTTTCGTCATACAGGAGCACTTCGACCCGGGCTCCCTCGGGCATGCCCTCGGCGCTGCGCGGCACGATCACGCACCCGTCGGCGCGCACCGTCGAAGACAGGATCGACGCACCCGACGTCGCGAGCGGCACCACACGATCGGCCTCGATGGCGACGCGCACGTAGTCGGTGCGCCCCACCGCCGACGCGATCTTGCGGGCCAGCGGGAGCTCGATGCGCGGATGCGGCCAGGCGCGCGAGCGACCGCCGAGGGCGCGCAGCGTCGGCCCCGCGAAGAACTCGTAGGCGCACAGACAGCTCACCGGGTTTCCCGGCAGCAGGAACACGAAGCGCTCGCGCCCGCCTTCGATTCCGGGCAGGCGTCCGACACCCGCCGGGCTCGAGGGCCGCATCGAAACGCCGTGGAAATCGAGCTCACCGAGCTCGGCAACGAGCCGGGGGGCGTGGTCTTCCTGACCGACGGAGCTGCCGCCCGACACGAGCAGGACCTCGGCGTCGGCGCTGGCGAGCGCGTCTCGGATCGTGTCGACGCGGTCGGGCAGGATCGCGTGCGGCAACACCTGCGCCCCGTCGCGCTCGGCGAGACCCGTGAGCATCAGCGAATTCGAGTCGACGATGTGGGCGCCGTGGGGACGCGCGCCCGGCGGCAAGAGTTCGTCGCCGGTGATCAACAAAGACACCCGGGGCCGTCGCACACACGACGGTTCGGCCACACCGATCGAGGCGAGCAGCGCCGCGTCCTGAGGCCGCAAGCGTCGGCCCGCGGCGAGCACGGCGTCACCGCTGCGAATGTCCTCTCCGATCGCCCCCACGTGCTTGCGCGGCGCGACCGCCTCGCGGACCTCGACCCGACCGTCCGCCTCGTCGCAGACCTCCGCCATCACGACCGCATCGGCGCCGTCGGGCACGGGCGCGCCGGTCATCACGCGCACGGCGGTGCCGGGCGGCATGTCGCCGGCGAAGGGTGCGCCGGGCAGCGCCTGGCCCAACACGGAGAAGACGATCGGGTCGTAGGGCGACGCGCCGAAGGTCTCCTCCCCGCGGACGGCGTAGCCGTCCATGGCCGAGCGACGGAAGCTCGGCACGTCGACTTCGGAACGCACCGGCTCGGCCAGGACGCGACCGATGGCGTCGACGATCGCGACCGGCTCCCCGCCGAGCGGCTTCGCGCGCTCGGCCAGGAACTGCTCCACCACCTCGATATCGGTGCGCTCGGCGAAGCCTTTCATGCGTACGTCGCGCATGGACCCTCTTCGGAACCCCGGTCGTCGGAGACGTCCGAGAAACAGAGCGGGCAGGGAGGTCGCCCCCCCTGCCCGCGTTCGAACACGATCTGCCGGAAGACGACTATCCGCTCGCCTTCATGGTGAACAGCTCCTCGCGGTTGCCCTGGCGCTGATACGCCTGCACCACGACGTCGTCCGGCACGTCCCAGACGACCGAAGCCGGCCCGATGGCGTCCTTCTTCATGCAGTCGGGCATCTGGTCGCCCGACTCGGAGAAGCCCGCGCGGCGGTTGAACTCCCACTCGTCCTGGAGCACTTCCCAGGCCATGTCGCTGGCCTGCTCACGCGAGATCTGCTCGCCGTAGAGGTGCCCGTAGAACACGCGGATGTCGTCGATCGTCGGCTGCAGGAACTGGCAGAAGCCCGACGAGTCGCAGAGGGCGTTCACCATCTGGCACTCCTGGCTCGCCTGCACCCACTCTTCGGCCGGAAGGCCCGGGTTCACGATCAGTCCGGCGGTGTGATCGGCGCCCATCGGGCTCGTGCAGTAGGTGATCCCCGTGGCCTTCAGCGGACGCGGATCCCAGGCGGGCAGCGCCTGGCCGCGCACCGTCGGCACCCGGTGGTGACCGGTCTTCTTGCCGACTGCCGCCGCGCCGTTGCCGATCGCCTTGCCGACCTCGGTGCCCTCCGCGATCTCCTTCAGCAGGTTCTTCGCGCCTTCTGCGTCGCCCCACTGCATCTCGCCCGAGTCCATGTAGACCGCGATCGCGGCACCGGTCTCGACGGTGTCGAGGCCGACCTCGTCGCACAGACGGTCGAGATCGGCGACGTCCTCCCAGCTCTGGATCGCGCAGTTCGCTCCGAGCAGGGTGAGCGTCTCGAACTCGAGCGCCGAGGTCTTGTAGTTGCCCTCGGCGTCGTGGACGACGTTGCTGCACTGGACGATGCAGCCGGTCATGCAGTTGTGCATGTGGCCGCCGCGCGTCTCGAAGCTCTCGATGATGCGGTTGCCGTCGAGGCTCTCGGCGTCGGGCGACTGGCCCTCGGTGCGGTTCTTGTAGGGGAAGGTGTTCAGCATGTTGGCGACGGGCACGACGGTGCTCGTGCCGGTCTTGAACATCTGAGGCCCTTCCAGGTACTCCTTCGTGAACTTCTTGCAGAGCCCCATGAACTCCTTGCGTTCGGCGGGCTGTCGCAGCTTCTCCTTCGCGGGATCGACGGCGACGTACTTCAGCCCCTTCGCGCCCATCACGGCGCCGAGGCCGCCGCGTGCCGCGTGACGGGCGGGGCGGCGATCGTCCTGGTCGGTGCAGGCCACCGACGCGCCCGAGAGCTGATGCTCGCCGGCGGGTCCGATGCTGATGAAGGACGCACTCTCGGGGTAGCTCTTCGCGAGATGGTCGATCAGGGCGTAGTTCCACATGCCCTTCGTGTCGTTCGCTTCCTTGACGCTCGCGCCGTCCGTCCCGATGTCGAGGGCGTAGCGCTTGCTGCCGTCGGCGGGCTGGCCCGTCACGACGATCGCGCGGTAGCCGAGCTTCATCAGGTCCTGGCCCGGGTTGCCGCCGGCGTTCGCTTCTTTGATGCCGCCGGTCAACGGGCTCTTGCCGCCGATCGAGATGCGGCCCGACGTCGGCGCGGAGGTTCCCGAGATCACACCGGGCGCCATCACGAGCACGTTGTCGGGACCCAGCGGGTCGCAGGTCGGGTCGCATTCCGCGAGCAGGATCTTCGCCGACAGGCCGCGACCACCGAGGTACTTCCAGTCCTCGGGGAAGTCGACGATCTCGACACTCTGGTTGGTCATGTCGACCCGAATCAGACGATCACCACTGGGGCCAGCCATCGAATCCTCCTCGATCTCTCGTGCGGGCGGCTTGCGAAGGGGTCCGAAGTCGCGGCTGCGACGTGGGGCCCACTCCGTGAACTGAACTTCGAACGATCCGCGCCTCGTCGGTGGGACGCCGGTGAGGTGCCGATCGGCCGTGGATCATACCACGGGCCCCACCGGCGGGAAGCGCGCTATCCGCCTGCGATCGCAGCCAGAATCTCGATTTCGTCGCTGGCCTCGACCGAGCGATCGAGGGCGCTGCGCTCGATCTCGTCGCCGTTCACGAAGAGGGTGACGAACTTGTGAATCGCGCCTTGACCGTCGTACAGCTGCTGGCGGAAATCCGGGTACTGCGCACACAGCGCCTCGAGGCAGGCGCCGACGGTGGCGCCCTCGACGTCGACGAGCGCGCGCCCCTCGGTGGGACCCTGGTACGGCGGCGGAATCTTGACGTTGGGCATGGCGTCCTCCTGGCGAGCGCCGATGGTAGGGGCCGGTCTCAGGCGCCGCTCGCGCGGGCGCGGCGCTCCGGCTCTTGAGACGCGGCGCTGGACTAGGCGCTCGGGTCGCGGTGGGCGTAGTAGGCGCGCCGGGCCGGAATCGCCCAGAACCGCTCGTCGGGTACGTCGAAGGGTCGCTCCGCTCCTTCGTCGGGCAGCCAGGCCGTGAGGAACCCATCGCGGCCTCGGCCGTGATGGACACAACCGGTGTCCAGACCGCGCAGGCCGGCGCCGACGTGGAGCCCCTGCAGCGCCCAGTGGCCGTAGACGACACCGTAGTCGTGGCCGCCCTGCCCCCAGATCGCGTGCCAGGGCTGCCAGGGCTCGGCTTCGGGGAGCTCGGAGGACCAGGCTCCGCCGGCATCGACGCTGCGGCAGCGGGTCAGGCGCCCCAGGCGGTCGTCGCGGGGGGCGGTGCTGCCGAGGAAATCGGCGAGGTCGGCGCCCGCGAGGTCTGCCTCGAGCTCCCGCGCCGTTTTCTCGAGCTGGGCAAGGTCCCAGTCCGGGTGGACGCTCGCGTGGACCATCGCGAACGCCTGTTCCCCCAGCCGGCCCGTGACGACCAGGGGGCGTTCGCGCAGCCAGTCCACCCATTCGCTGGCGGTCGGGTGATCGAGGACGTCCTGGAAGGAGTCGAAGGGCGACACCGACCGCAGCCCCAGCCAGCAGCGCAGGAGCGAGATCTCGTGATTGCCGAGGATGTATTGGGCGCGGCCCGCCTCGACCAGCTCGCGGACCTGGCGCAGCGGCCCCAGGTTTTCGGGGCCCCGGTTGATCAGGTCTCCGACCACCCAGAGCTCGAAGTCGCGGCCGAACTCCCGCTCGGCCCGGGCCAGCAGCTCGGCGAGTTCGTCCGCGCAGCCCTGCACGTCCCCCACGAAGATCCTCTGCACGCGTCCGTTTTCCCCGAGCTGGCGGCCTGACGCAAGGGATCGCGTGGCGGAAGTCGATTTTCCCGCGGGGAAAGTTGCCGGTTCGGCGATCTTGACGGTTGGCCGATGGGGGGACAACTTCGACCCTCGATCCGCTTCCAGGCGATTTCGCATCCACTCGTGGCGGGCGATTCCAGCGCCCCCCGATTTCATCGGCCTCTGGTGCCGAGCCTTCCCCGTCTCCCGGTCGCGTTTCCGCAACCGCGATCCCATTCAGGAGTCCCGTTGAGCAGCCGGATCATCGTGTGTGATGGCTTGCGGTCCGCGCGGCTGTGGAGCCGCATCGGCGCGGGCGAGGACGAGGTCCTGACCTGGATCCCGCGGCCGGAGGAGTCCGCCCGCTCGCGGCCGACGGGCTTCGCCGCCTTGCAGGGTGGGCTGTGCGTCGAGGCGATCGAGAAGCTGGGACCGAAGCTGGGCGACGAGTTCGCGGTGCAGACCGAGGATCCGAGCTTCGCGAAGGCGGCCGTGACGGTCCTGGGCAAAGCCGCACCGGAAGCGCCGGTGCTCGTGCTGTCGGACACGGTCGATCCGGAGGTGCTGCCCTCCCACCCGTGCCTGCGCTCGGCCGGTCTGCGGACCCTGATCCGCGACGACGTCGACGAAGAGTTCTCGATGCTCGGAAATCTGCGGCGGGTGGTCGACATCCGCTCCCTGCTCGAGCGCCGCGAGAAGGTAGGCATCCTGCTCCAGCCCGATCCGGACCCGGACGGCATCGCGGCCGGTTACGCCCTCCGCGCCATCCTCGGTCGCAAGGCGCCGACCTCCCCGCTGATCTCCTTCGGCGAGGTGAAGCGTCCCGAGAACGTCGCGATGGTGCAGGCCCTCGGCATCGACGTGCGCACCGTGACGCACGAGGAACTGAACGACTTCGACGCCCTCGCCCTGGTGGACGTCCAGCCGACGGTGTTCGGCGAGAACCCGCCGGCCCGGGTGCGCTCGGTCGACGTCGTCATCGATCACCACCCCGAGCGCACGGGCTACGACGCCCAGATTCGCGACATCCGCTCGAGCTACGGCGCGACGGCGACGATCCTCACCGAGTACCTCCGGGCCGCCGGCGTCGAGGTGAAGCCGAAGCTCGCGACCGCCCTCACCTACGGCATCAAGAGTGACACCCAGCTGCTCGGTCGAGAGACCAGCTCCCGGGACATGTCGGCCTTCGCCTATCTGCACGGGCTCCACAGTGCGGCGCTGCTGCGGCGCATCGAGCGCCCGGCGCTGCCGACGGAAGCGTTGCGCACGCTCGGTAAGGCGCTCGCGAAGACGGAAGTCGTCGACGACCTGCACATCCTGGTGCTCGGTCGGGTCCGCGAGGACGTGATCCCCCAGGTGGCCGACCTCGCCCTGCAGGCCGAGGGCGCCGAGTGGGCGATCGCCGCCGGAACGGTCGGCGGCGACCTGGTGTTCTCGGTGCGCAACGTCGGGTACGTCCGCGCCGCTGGCGAAGTCGTGCGCGCCGTGGTCGAAGGCCTCGGCGTCGGCGGTGGGCACCGCTCGATGGCGAAGGGCATCATTCCGCTGAAGGCGTTCCGCGAGACCTACGGAAGCGCCACCCGCGATCGGGTGCGCGAGGTACTCCACCAGGCCTTCGTCGCGGCGATCAACCGCGAGAGCTGAGCGCGCTAGCCGGACTGGGACGAGCCGGGGAGCTAGACCGGGTCGCGTTCCGGAGCCGGATCCGGGTGCGCCGCGATGAACGCCTCGACCCGCTGATAGTCGGCGTCCGTGGCGTAGGCGAAGACGACGCCGACACCGGCGCGCACACCCCAGGCGGGCTCCTGGATCCGGATCACGCGGCCCCGCGCTTCGACCGGGTCGCCGTCGAGTTCGAGGCGCAGGAGCAACTCGGTGCCAACGGGGACGGGCGCCGGCGTGGCCACCAGCGCGCCGCTGATGCTCATGTCGAGCACCTCGCAGGTGACCTGCGGCATCGCGCTGCCGGCATCGACCACGTCCGCGCGGGTAGCGGGCCGCGAGCGGATCCGGGGCGGAGACGCCCGCAACGGCCCGCGCGCCAGCAACAGTGCCCGGGCGATCTCGCCGAGCGAGATCGGCTTCGTCAGGTACGCGGAAGCACCGAGTGCGAGTGCGCGTTCGCGCTCCGCCGGGTTGGGTCGCGCGGTCACGGCAAGACGGGGCGCGGTCGCGCCGGCGTCATTCAGCTCCGCAAGCCAGTCGAGCGCACCCTTCAACTCGAGGTCGAGGATCACGACCGGGTCGTCGAGGTCCTCGGCGAGCCGGCGCGCCGTCTCGACGTCGTCGGCCTCTCGAGATTCGGCGCACTGGAAGCGAAGCGAGCGCAACAAGAGGGAGCGCGCCACCGACGACGCGTCGACCACCAATCCACTCGCGTATCCGGCCAAGGCGGCTCGCCTCCTTGGCCGGACTCTTCGGTTGACCGCTAGCCGAGAGTGAGGAGATCGTGGGCCCCGCGCATACGGGTGGGAATGTCCACACCCACCGGGCAACTCCCGAGACACGGTCCGCTACACGACAGGCAGGCGCTGGCGTTCTTCGGCAGCTCCGCGTAGCGCTGCAGGCCTTCCTTCTGCTGACCGTAGTCCTCGAAGTACATGCGGTGGCGCAGCACGTCGTGGATCGGGAGATCCTCGGGACAGCTGCTGAGGCACGCCCCGCAGTGCGGACCGCAGTAGGTGCCGGCGATCTGGCGATCGTACTCACGGAGCAGGGCAATGTCGGCGTCGCTGAGCTTGCCGCCGGAAGCAGCCAGATACTCGTCGACGTGCTGGAGCTCGAAGAACGAAATCACCGCGCACGAGACGTCCTCGTTGGCGAGCGCCCACTTGAGCGCCGCCTGGGAGTAGCTGTCGGCGTACTTCTGGAAGTCCATCAAACCGCGGTGCTTCGCGCCCTTCAGCGTCTTCATCGCGACCACGCCCATGTCCTGCTCGGCACGCGCGCGGCGGAAGAGCTCGTTCATCGGCGCCCAGATGCCGTGGTGGTACGCGACCATCATCACGTCGAAGCGAGACGAATCGATGCCCGCGTTGACGGTGTCGACGAGGTTGGGCGTGTGGGTCGAGAAGCCGAGGAAACGCACCTTGCCGGCTTCCTTCAGACGATCGAAGGCCTCGTGGACGTTCGGATCCATCAGCCGCTCTTCGGTGTCGACCGAGTGCACGTGACACAGGTCGACGTAGTCGGTACCGAGGCGCTGCAGACTGGCCTCGACGGCTTCGATGTACTTCTCCGGCGACGTGCCGGCGGGCAGGTGACCGATCGGCGTGCAGAACTTCGTCGCGATGAAGATCTGGTCGCGCGGGATCGACTTCAGCGCCTTCCCCATCGCCTGCTCGCTGCCCGAGCCGGCGTAGTCCGGGGAGGTGTCGAAGTAGTTGACGCCGCGCTCGATCGCGAGCCGGGCGATCTGCTCGCCGTTCTCGCCGCGGATCGAGCCGGTGCCCAGGACGATGTCGGAGACGTTCCACTCGGTGCGACCGAAACGGCGGTACTCCTGGACGCGGCTGCCTTTCCAGGAGTCCTTCCACTCGGGATGGGTCTCGGGCACCCCCTCGTCCGAGAAGATGTCGGTCAGCACGGGGCGCCAGCCCTTCGTCCCGGTCCCGACGCCGTACATCGCACGCGCAGCACCAGCCGCGCCAGCTGCCACGACGGAGCCCAGAGCCACGCCGGCCCCGCTGCCCGCGCCGGTCAGGAAGCTGCGGCGACCGGGATCGACGCTGGCGGCGACCGAGCGCTTCACCAGCCAGAAGCCGAAGCCGCCCAACGCCAACAGGGTGAGGACTGCCCAGACGAGGCCGCCAATCGCCCGCGTGGCACCGGGGGCAAGGGACTGGAAGAACTCGCCCGCCCAGAAGCCACTGGCGTCGAGACCGATCGACGAGTCGTAGAGGAGGCCTCCGACGATGACGAATCCGAAAACGAGCGCGACTCCGATGGCCAGGAGAGCGGCGTTGCGGGGACGGGCGAACATGGCGACTCCTCCGATAAGAGAATCCGGGCGTACCGGCCCGAGGGCTGGAGCGACGCGCCCAACAGTGGTTGGCGCAGTATAGACGGGCCTCGCCCCGGCCCGCCGTGCGGCCGCTGGTCGGCCCGGCAGGGGGCGGGGTAGGCTTCCGGGTCGAGGTTCCCGGAGAGTCATGTCTCGCCCCGTCGTCATCCCGAGTATGAGCGCTGCGCGCCACTACCAGGGCACCGAGCTCGGCGCGACCGAGTGGGTCACGATCGATCAGGCCCGGATCGACGGGTTCGCGGCCGCTACCGGGGACACCCGCTGGATCCACGTCGATCCCGAGCGGGCCGCGGTCGAGTCGCCCTGGAAGAGCACCATTGCCGACGGCCTGCTGCTCCTCTCGCTGATTCCCGATCTGCTGCCCCAGCTGATCGTGCTGATCGGGTGGTCGAAGGCCATCAACACGGGTGTCGATCACACCGAGTTCCCGGGCGTCGTCACGGCCGGGTCGCGGGTGCGGCTCGGGGCGCGGTTGGCCCGGGCGCGCGTCCTTCCGAACGGCTGCCGGCTGGGCTTCGATGCCTGGTTCGACATCGAGGGAAGCGAAACGCCGGGCTGCCGAACCCGCGTGAACTACGCCTATTTCGAATAGGACGCTCCCGGCACACACCGCTTTGCGAGCCGCCCCGCGACGTGATACCCCGCGGTGCTCGAAGCGGATGTGCCCGGCGCATCCGGGCGGCGGATCCGAGCGCCGGGACACGAGAGGAGTGGGCACGTGGACATCAGCATGGACGAGGCGACGATTCGTCAGACCCTCGAGCGCCTGATCGAGCTGGTCTCGACCTGGGGACTCCAGGTCATCGGGGCCATCGCGGTTCTGGTGATCGGACGCATCGTCGCCGGGGCCCTGCGGAACGGTGCGACCCGCGCGCTCGAGCGTGCCGAAACCGACCCGACCCTGGTCCCGTTCATCTCGGGGATCGTCTACTACCTCGCCCTCGCCGTCGTCATCATCGCGGTGCTCGGCCTGTTCGGCATCGAGACGACGTCGCTCGTGGCGGTGCTCGGCGCCGCCGGTCTCGCGATCGGCCTGGCTCTCCAGGGAACGCTGTCCAACTTCTCCGCCGGCGTGATGCTGCTGGTCTTCCGTCCCTTCAAGAACGGCGACTTCGTCGAGGCGTCCGGCGTCAAGGGCAGCGTCGCCCAGATCGGCATCTTCACCACCGTGCTGAACACACCGGACAACGTGAGGATCATCATCCCCAACAGCACGATCTACAACGACACCATCACCAACTACTCGGCCTACGATACGCGCCGCAACGACATGGTGGTGGGCGTCAGCTACGACGACGATCTGAGCGTCGCGCGCGATACGATCCTGCGCGTCCTGAACGCGGACGGTCGGGTCCTGGCCGACCCGGAGCCCGTGGTCGCCGTGTCCGAACTCGCCGACTCGTCGGTGAACTTCGTCGTGCGCCCCTGGTGCAACGCGGACGACTACTGGGACCTGCGCTTCGATCTCACTCGAGCGTTCAAGGAACAGCTCGAGGCGGCGGGGTGCTCGATCCCCTACCCGCAGACCGATGTCCATCTCCCCCAACCCGCAGGAGCGAAGACCTCATGACCCCCGCAACCCCCCGACGACTCGGCCTCCTCTCTCTCGCGTGCGTGCTCGCGCTGGGAACGGCGTGCGCCGAGAAGAGCTCCGAAGAGAAGATCCTCGAGGCCAACGAGAAGGTCGAGCGCATCCAGCGCGACGTCGAGTTGGCGCAGAAGGCCGTCGAACGGGAGGTCGGCGAACTCGCGACGGCCCAGGAAGAACTCGCCGAGGCCCAGGAGTGGCTGCGCGAGGCCCAGGAGCGCCTGTCCAACGCCGAGGTCGCCGTCGCCGAGGCGGCCGACGACGCCTACCTCTTCCGCGCGATCCAGCAGGCGCTGCTCGAGGACGCGAGCCTCGAGAAGCTCGCGATCAGCGCCCGGGTCCGGGATCGCGTCGTGACCCTCGAGGGAAGCGTCCCGAAGGAGGCCCAGCGCACGCGTGCCGAAGAGGTCGCGGCGAAGACGCTCGGCGTCGAGCGGGTCGAGAATCGGGTGACGGTGCAGGCGCCGGCGCCCCCGCCCTCGTCTTGACGCTCTCGCGGGGCGCCGCGATCTTCGTTCCATGAGGATCGCCCTCGCACAGGTCAACCCCACCGTCGGCGACCTCGACGGCAACCGGCGGCTCGTCGAGGAAGCGGCCGAGCGCGCTGCGTCCGAGCGCGCCGATCTGCTCGTGCTGCCCGAGATGGTGCTCACCGGCTACCCGCCGATGGACCTGCTGGAGCGCGACGGCTTCGTGCGCGACCAGCTCCAGGAGCTGGCGAAGCTCGAGACCGTGTCGCAGAAGGTGGCGATCGTGCTCGGGGCGGTGCTGCCGTCCGAGCGCGGGGCGTGGCACAACGCGGCGGTCTTCCTGGCCGGCGGCAAGCGGATGGCCACGCGGGCCAAGACCCATCTGCCGACCTACGACGTCTTCGACGAGCGCCGCTACTTCGCGCCCGCCCGGCGACGGACCCCGGTGCCCTTCGGCGACGGCGAGACGGCGCTCGGCTTGACCGTCTGCGAGGACGTCTGGGTCGAACCCCTGGGCTACTCGATCGACCCGGCCGGCGAGCTCGCGAAGGCGGGCGCCCACCTCATCATCAATCCGTCCTGTTCGCCCTGGCACGTTGGCAAGGCCGGCGAGCGGCGCGCGATGATCGCGCGACTCGCCGAGCGCCACGCTACGCCGGTGGTGTTCGTGAACCAGGTCGGGGGCAACGACGAGCTCGTCTTCGACGGCGGCTCCTTCATCGCCGACGGCCAGGGGCGTATCCACGGCGCCCTGCCCCTGTTCGAGCCGGCCTTCAGCGTCGTCGACCTCCCCGCTCCCGGGCTCGGGAAACGCCCGGAGGAGATCGAGGGGATGGACCGGGTCGAGCAGCTCGAAGCCGGCCTCGTCCTCGGCATTCGCGACTACTTCGGCAAGCAGGGGCTGCCGCCCGGCGCGGTGATCGGACTCTCGGGCGGCATCGACTCGGCGGTCACGGCGCACCTCGCGGCCCGCGCTCTCGGCCCGGACCGCGTACTCGGCATCGCCATGCCGAGCCCGTTCTCCTCGGACCACAGCATCGAGGACGCGGTCGCCCTGGGCCAGAACCTCGGGATCAAGACCCAGGTGGTCGACATCGAGAAGGTGTTCCGCGCCTACCTCGAACTCTTCGGGGAACTCTTCGGCTCGAGGGACGACTACGGACTCGCGCAGCAGAACATCCAGAGCCGCATCCGCGGCGCGCTCCTGATGGCGATCTCGAACGCCGAGGGGCGCCTGGTGCTCGCCACCGGCAACAAGAGCGAGCTCTCGGTCGGCTACTGCACGCTCTACGGCGATACCGTCGGCGGCCTCGCCGTCCTGGGCGACGTCTACAAGCGCGACGTCTACGCCCTGGCGCGGCTCGCGAACGCCCACGGCGAGCGCATTCCCCGGCGCACGATCGACAAGCCGCCGTCGGCCGAACTCGCCCCCGACCAGCTCGACACCGACGACCTGCCCGACTACGACGTCCTCGATGCGATCCTGATGCAGGCCATCGAGGGCCGGCTCGGCGCGAGCGCGATCGAACCCCCGCCTGGCGCGAGCGAGCAGCTCGTGGAACAGGTGGTCACGCGACTCGATCGCAACGAGTACAAGCGCCGCCAGACGCCGCTGGTGATTCGCACCTCGACGAAGGCGTTCGGTACCGGACGCAGGCTCCCGATCGTTCACCGCTACGCGTAGCGGCCCGGGGAGCTAGCAGGATGCTGAAAAACCCATTCCCGTCGCCACGCCGCGTCTGCCGGCCGCCTTCTTCGTTCCCGAAACTCGCTGTAGCGACACTACGGCTTCGCTTCGGCGCCTCCAAGGCAACCGGAACCCGCTCGCGTGGCTCGGCCCAGGGTTCTTCGGCAAGCTGCTAGGAGGCGGCGGCTCCGTCGGCCCCGACCGCCCGCACGTTCTCGGCCCGCGGACCCCGCGGCCCTTCCTGCACGACGTACTCCACGACGTCGCCCTCGGAGAGGGAGTCGTAGTCGTTCGTGCCGAGCCCGGACCGGTGGAAGAAGACTTCCTTCCCGTCGTCACCGCGCACGAAGCCGAAGCCCCGGTCGGGCACGAGCTTCTTCACGCGGCCCCGCACCTTCGGCCCCGAGGGCACGGTGCGCTGCTGGGCGGTGCGGCGCCCACGGCCGCGGCCGCCGCGCGAGCGCGGCGCGCTGTAGCGATCGCCGTCGACGAATTCGGCCCGGAATAGCTCCATCGGGACCATCAGGTCCTGCATGGTCGAGTCGGACTGGGGCGAAAGCAGCACTTCCTCGTCGCTGATGTCGACGACGGTGTAGCGGAGGCCCGTGTTCTTGTGGACCACGAGGGATCCTTCTTCGAGCTCTTCGATCGACAGCATGGCGGCGCCTCCTTTCGAAGGGGATTCGGTCCTGCGGGGGCGGAACCGGGATTCCCGGCCTGGCCGACGGGGGGACTGGGCCCGGGAGGGGACACCGTCGGGGATGCGGGGGTTCCGCAGCGACCTGGCGGAACGCCAGAAACGCAGGAGGAGCCGCAGGTTAGGGGATCGCCCCAGGTGGGTCAATTCGGGCCGCGCTTCGCTAGCGTGCGGGCTTGCGAGCTTCCTTCCCGCGCCGCTGGCCGCCGCTCGCGGCCCTCTCCCTGTTCCTGGCGGCAGCCGTCGGCTCCGTCGCGGAGCCAGGCGATCCGCTACCGGCGGGCGCGGTGCGGGTCGGCACCAGCGGCGACTACCAGCCCTTCAGCGTGGCCGCCGAGGGGGAAGCTCCCCTGCGCGGGTTCGACATCGCCTTGATCGAAGCCTGGGCCGAGGACACCGGCCGCCCGGTGATCTGGGTGCCCTTCCGCTGGCCGAAGCTGATGGCCGCCTTCGAGGACGGGAAGTTCGACATCGTCGCCTCGGGGATCACGATGCGCCCGGAGCGATCGGTCGCGGGGCGCTTCACGGTGCCGGTCGCCGAGACGTCGCCCGTCGTGTTGGCGCGGCCCCCCGAGCGCTTCCGCGGCCTGCCCGATCTCGACCGCCCCCAGATCCGGATCGCCGTGAACGCGGGCGGCCATCTCGAGCGTGTCGCCCGGGCCCGCTTTCCGCGCGCCCACCTGGTCGCCGTCCCGGACAACCACGCGGTGCTGCCCCTGCTCCAGGAGGAGCGCGTGCACGCAGTGGTCACCGACAGCGTCGAGGCAACGCACTGGAAGGCCGCGGTCGGCGTGCCCGTCCGGCAACTCGGACCGCTGTCGGCGGACCGCAAGGCCTGGTGGGTGCATCCGGCCCGCGCCGAACTCGTCCGCGAACTCGACGCCTGGCTGCTCGCACGCGAGGCCGACGGCACGCTCGCGCGCCTCCGGCAGGAGTGGCTCGGCTCGGAAGCCGCCGCGACGGCCGACCCGCTGGGCGCGCTGCTTGGCGCCATCGACGAACGCTTGACGCTGATGCCCCTCGTTGGCGTGGTCAAGCGTCGCGACGGCGTCGCGCTCGAGGTGCCCGAGCGGGAGGTGTACGTCATCGACCGCGCCATCGCCGACTTGGAGGCGGCGGCCGAACGCGAGGAGAAGGAGGCGCCGGCGACGCCGGCCCTGCACGCGTTGTTCCAGGCGCAGATCGACGCGGCGAAGCGCGTGCAGTGGCGCGCGGTGAAGGACGCGGAGTACGTCCCGCCGGCACTCCCCGACCTGGACGCCGCGCTGCGCCCAGCGCTGGTGCGCATCGGTGAGCGGGTAGCCCAGCTCGTGTTGCAGCTTCCGGCCGACCTCCCGCTCGAGACGATTCGTGCGCGCGCACGCAGTGAACTGCGCGCGCCCTACCTCGACGACGAGCTGCGGCTCGCGTTGGCCGATGCCATCGGGGACTGCCTGCCGAAGGATCCGGAGGAGCTCGAGGCGCCCGCCCCGCCGGAGATCCTGCCCGAAGACGCGGTGCTCCCGCCTACGGACGCGTGAGCGCCCGGGCCACCAGACCCGCCACGAAGGGCAGCGCCAGGCAGGTGGCGTAGCGAAGCAGCGCGAAGCGCCAGCCGAGGATCGGCACCTCCCAGGCCAGCAGACGGTGGACGGCGAGCAGCGACCACGCCGCCAGGAACGCGACGACGGGACCGGCCCCGGCGCCACTGCGCAGCATGACCGCCGCGATCGGCATCGACACGAACGGGCCGGCGGGCGTCACCATGCCGGCGCCCATCGCGATGACGAGGCCGCGCGCCCCCGAGTCGGCACCGAGCTGCTCCCTTACCCAGTCGGCGGGAATCAACTGGCTGACCAGGCCGGCGGCGAAGAAGGAAACGGCGATCACCAAGCCGAAGCGCAGCAACAGCTGACCGCCCTCGCCGAGCCCGGACACGAGGAGATCGCGCCCGCCCTGCGCGTAGGCGAGCGCCGCGAGGGCGGCGAGCAGCACCACCATCACGATCAGGGTTCCGTCGATCACGCTCCGCTGTGCCGGCATCGACCGGGCTCTCCCATTGGGTACTCCCCGTGAATCGTCTCAATAGTAGTAGGAGCGTGCTCGATGCCGGGGGTGGGCCTTGATCTCGGGCCGCTGCCCGCGATTCCACAGCGCGGTGTCGAGCTGCTGGGCCGTGAGCGTTACACCGCGCGCACGCAGCTCTGCCACCGCCGACTCGACGACGTCCAGGGCGACCGCGCGGATCTCGACCTCTTCCGGCGAGCCCACCTCGAGCTGCTCCTCGGCGGCAATCCGCGACGCCAGCGCTTCGTCGTAGACGAGCACGCCCGAGCAGCGCAGCACATGGGGCACGAGGTTGTCGGCGAAGATCGTGAGCGCATCGAGGTCGTCGAAGGCGCCGAGCCCCTTCCCCTCGAAGGCCGCCGCGAGGTCCGAGGCCGTGATCTGGGCGCGCTTGTAGAGCGGAACGGCGAAGTCGTCGTAGCTCGCGACGTCCCGGTAGAAGGGCATCTGGGCCAGGTCGGCAGCCAGCGTCGATGCGCGCCCGCCTGCCGCCTCGACCGCCCGACGAAACGATCCGGCGTGGTGCGTCTCGAGCCAGCTCCCCAGATCGTGGAGGGCACGCGCGAAGAGCTCCATCAGGGGCTGCACTTCGGCGACGCCTTCCTGCTCGAAGATCCGGTTGCAGCGCGCGACGTCGAGCGTGCGGAGGTCGGCGGCGCTCCAGGCGCCGGCGGCTTCGAAGTGTTCGTAGAGGCGGGCCGAGAGGCTCAGGTAACCCGACTTCCCCGGGCGCTTCCGCAGATGGGGAAACCAGCCCGAGCCGAAGTTGATCGCGTCCATCGTGATGACGTAGGCGAGGGTCGTGTCCGCGTCGGGGAAGGCGCGGTGCGCGGGATCCTGGCTCGGCGTCGGCGGCGCGACGGCCTCCTCGTCGATCCACCGCGCGAAGGCGTCGGCATCGACGCGCACGTGGCGCGCACGCTCCCGCACACGCGCGCAGGCCGTCCGGATCTCGGCGAAGAAGTCGCTCACCCCTTCGGGCCGATCCAGGCCAGCGCGTCGGGCAGGATCCGCACACGCGCCGGCGCCAGCCCGAGCGGCTCGCCGTCGGCCTCGAGTCGCACCGCGGCGTCGGACTCGATCGCGATCTCGCGTCCCCGCCAGCTCGAGACGATCGGGTCGCTGAGGTGGGTTCCGACGAAGAGCTTGCGCAGCCGAAAGAGCAGCACGGGCAGCGGCAACGGCGCCACGTGCACGAGATCGAACTGGCCGTCGTCGAGGCGCGACTCGGGAGCCATCGGCATGCCGCCGCCGAAGTAGCCGCCGCCCGCGACGACGAGCAGCACCGTCGGACCGTCGAAGACCTTCTCGCCGTCGACCGTCAACGCGATGCGGTCGGCGCGGAACTGGAGCAGCGCGCGCACGGTGCCGAGGGCGAATGCGAGCCGGCCCCCGAGCGCAGCGGCCTGCCGCGCGAGCTCCACGGTCAGCGCACTCACGCCGAAGCTCACCTCGTTGACGAAGTGGGTGACACGTGTCGCTCCGTCGGCATCGGTGTAGGTGAGGTGCCCGGCGTCGAACCGGCGTGCACTTCCCGTGACCAGGGTCTCGATCGCCGCTTCGGGATCCGTGGGCACCCCGAGGCTGCGCGCAAAGTCGCAGCCGGTTCCCAGCGGGAGCACGCCGATCTCGGTGCGTCCACCGAGGTCCGCAGCGAGCAAGCCGCTCGCGACCTCACCGAGCGTGCCGTCGCCGCCGGCCACGACGAGTCGCTCGATGCCCGCCTGCACGGCCTCGCGGGCCAGACGTCCGGCGTCACCCGGGCCTTCGGTCCAGGCGACGTCGAGTGCACCGAGCCGCTCGCGCAGCGGCGCCTCCAGACGACGCCAGCGCCCCGCACCGGATCCCTGCCCGCTCTGCGGGTTCACGATCACCAGCGTGCGGGGCGTCATGCGACTGGGAGCTCGCGAAGTGGCGGCTATTGGCTGCGCAGCAGATTCAGGGCCGAGCCCGCCTGGAACCACTCGATCTGCTCTTCGTTCAGCGTGTGGTCGGCCGCGAACTCGTCTTCGCTGCCGTCGGCGTGGTGCAGCACGACGGTCACGGGCTGGCCCGGGGCCAGGGCCGCGAGACCCTTTACGCTGAGGCGATCGCCTTCCTGCACCTTCTCGTAGTCGGCGGCGTTCGCGAAGGTGAGCGGCAGGACGCCCTGCTTCTTGAGATTCGTCTCGGCGATGCGCGCGAAGCTGCGCACCAGCACGGCGGCGGCCCCGAGCAGGCGCGGCGACATCGCCGCGTGCTCGCGGCTCGACCCTTCGCCGTAGTTCTCGTCGCCCACCGCGATCCAGCGACTGCCCGCGCCACGAATGTGCTTCGCGATCTCCGCGAAGGTCTTGCCGCCATCGCCGGTGAGCGGATTCTTGCCGAGGCCCGCTTCGTCGGTGAAGGCATTGATCGCGCCGGAGAACATGTTGTCGCTGATGTTCTCGAGGTGGCCCCGGAACTTGAGCCACTTCCCAGCTGGCGAGATGTGGTCGGTCGTGCACTTCCCCTTCGCCTTGAGCAGGAGCGGAACGCCCTGGATGTCCTGGCCGTCCCACGCCGCGAACGGCTCGAGGAGCTGGAGGCGTTCGGAGGTCGGGCTCACCGACACGTCCGGTGCACCTCCCGCCGGCGGATCGGCGTAGCCGGCACGGCTCGATACGAAGCCGTCGCGCGGAATCTCGGGGGCAGGAGCCGGCGGCTCGAGGGTGTACTTCGTGCCCTCGTAGTCGATCTCGTCGGTGAGCGGGTTGAACTCGAGGGTGCCCGCCAGGGCGTAGGCCACCACGATCTCTGGGCTCGCGATGAAGGACGACGTGCCGGTGTTGCCGTCGTTGCGCTTCTTGAAGTTGCGGTTGTACGAGTTGATGATCGAGTTCTCTTCGCCCTCGGCGATGTCGTCGCGCTTCCACTGACCGATGCAGGGGCCGCAGGCATTCGCGAGCACGAGTCCGCCGATCTCGTCGAAGTCCTCCATCTGACCGTCACGCTGGATGGTCAGGTGGATCTGTTCAGAGCCGGGCGTCACCCACAGCTTCGTCTTCGCCTTCGCGCCGGCCTCGCGCGCCTGTCGCGCCACGTCCGCGGCGCGTTCGAGATCCTCGTAGGAGGAGTTGGTGCAGCTGCCGATCAGGGCCGAGGTGAGCGCCGGCGGATACCCGTTCGAGCGGACGTCGGCCGCCATCTGGGAAACCGGACGCGCGAGATCCGGCGTGTGGGGCCCGACGATGTGGGGCTCGAGGGTCGAGAGGTCGATCTCGACCACCTCGTCGAAGAAGCGCCCGGGATCGGCTTCGATCTCCGGATCCGCGCGCAGCAGCTCAGCGTGTCGGTTCGCCAGGTCGGCGATCTCCTCGCGACCGGTCGCCTTCAGGTAGGTCGCCATGCGCTCGTCATAGGGGAAGATCGACGTGGTGGCGCCGAGCTCGGCACCCATGTTCGTGATCGTCCCCTTGCCGGTGCAGCTGATCGAAGCGGTGCCCGGCCCGAAGTACTCGATGACCCGGTTGGTGCCGCCCTTCACGGTGAGGATCTCGCATACCTTGAGGATCACATCCTTCGGCGCGGCCCAACCGCTGAGGCTGCCGGTCAGACGCACGCCGACGAGCTTCGGGTAGAGCACCTCCCACGGGAAGCCGGCCATCACGTCGACGGCGTCGGCACCGCCGACGCCACACGCAAACATGCCGAGGCCGCCCGCATTCGGCGTGTGCGAGTCGGTGCCGATCATCATGCCGCCGGGGAAGGCGTACTGCTCGAGCACGACCTGGTGGATGATCCCCGCGCCCGGTCCCCAGAAGCCGATGCCGTAGCGCGCGGAGGCGCCCTTCAGGAAGTCGTAGACCTCCTGGTTCGTCGTCCTCGCCGTCTCCATGTCCTGGGCGGCACCGACGTAGGCTTGGATCAGGTGGTCGCAGTGCACCGTGGAGGGGACGGCAGTCTCGTCCTTGCCGGCGAGCATGAACTGCAAGACCGCCATCTGGGCGGTGGCATCCTGCATCGCCACGCGATCGGGGCGCAGACCGACGTAGCTCTGGCCCGGGTCGAGGTCCTCGCCCTCGGGATCGGCGAGGTGGCCGAGGAAGACCTTCTCGGCGTAGGTCAGCGGGCGGTCCTTGCGGTCGCGCGCCGTCTCGACGTTCTTGGCGAGCGTCCGATAGACGCTTTCGACGAGGGCGGGCGTGGTCTCGATCGACGGCATGGCTGGCTCCTCCGGGGGGCGCGAGGATAGCGGGCCCGGCGGGGCTTGGGGCCCTCAGGCCGGGCCACAACGCCTCGCTAGGTGCCTTTGGCGAGGGCGCTGCGCAGCTCTTGGAGCAGGTGCGCCGAGCTGTGCGCGGCGCGCCGGAAGTCGGCGAGGTCGAGACTCTCGTTCTCGCCGTGGGCGTTGCAGGGCGGGTCTTCCAAGCCGAGCAGCAGTGCGGGCACACCGCCCAACACGTCGACGAAGGGTCCCACGAAGGGAATCGTCCCGCCGCAGCCGATCACCGTGGCGGCGCAGCCGTACCCCCGCTCGAGTGCGCGCTTCGCGGCGTCGAAGGCGGGGCCTTCGGCGCGCGTCTTCCAACCCGGCACCGCCGCCGGCACCTCGGTGATCACGTCGACCCCGACCGGCGGGTCCGCGCACACGAAGTCGGCCACGCAACGCGCCACCCGATCGGCGTCCTGACCGGGAGCGACGCGAACCCCGATCCGCGCCTTCGCCTCGGCCATTAGCTGATTCGCGGCGGTCGCCAGCGGCATGCCCTCGAGTGCGGTGACGGCCAGCGCGGGCCGATGCCACAGCCGCTCGTACACGCTGCGGTCGCCCTCGCCGGCGAAGCGCGAGGCGGCGGTCATACCCGCGTCGCGCCGAAATGCGTCGGCGTCGAAGGGGAGTGCAGCGAGTTCGCGGCGCTCCTCGGCGTCGAGCTCGGGGACGTCGTCGAGTAGGCCAGGCACCTGGATCGCCCCATCTGCGTCGACCAGACGGGCCAGCAGCACGGCCATCGCGGTGGCTGCGTCGGGCACGGGCCCACCCCACATGCCGCTGTGAATGGGATGGTCGAGCGCCCGCACGGTGACGTCGACCTGGACGATGCCGCGCAGACTCGTCGTCAACGACGGCACGCCCGTCGCCAGGTTCGCCGTGTCCGACAAGAGCAGTACGTCGCAATCGAGACGTTCGCGGTGCGCGCGCAGGAACTCGGCCAGGTGTTCCGACCCGATCTCCTCTTCGCCTTCGACGACGAACTTGAGGTTCACGGGCAGGCGGCCTTCGGCTTCGAACCAGGCGCGCAGTGCCGCGACGTGGAGCACGACACCGGCTTTGTCGTCGACGACACCGCGCCCGTAGAGTCGTCCGTCGTCGCGGCGCGTGGGCTCGAAGGGCGGGCTCTGCCAGTGGGGCTCGCGGCCCGGCGGCTGGACGTCGTGGTGGGCGTAGACGAGCGCGGTCGGCGCTTCGGGTCCGGCGTGGAGCCAGTCGCCCACGACGTAGGGGTGGGCATCGCCGAGTCGCAGCACCTCGACGTTCTCGAGACCGGTGCGACGCAAGAGGTCGGCGACGGCGTCGGCACTCTTCTCGACCTCGGCCGGGTCGAAGCCGGCCGCGGAGACGCTGGGGATCCGTGACAGCGCGACGAGTTCGTCGATCGCGGCGTCCATGCCGGCGTCGAGGGCGCGAAGAACGGCTTCCGGTGCGCTCACGGGGCGAACGTAGCACCCGTCGGACGGGGTAAGATGGCGGCATGGAACCCACCGACGTTCGCGTGAAAGGGGCCGGCGGCCTCGAACTGCGTCTCCTCGAGTGGAGCCAAGAGGGCGTCCCGATGCTCTTGCTCCACGGCTTCGGAAACGAAGCCCACATCTGGGACGACTTCGCGCCGCTCGTCGCGCCCTACTACCGGGTCGTCGCCTTGGATCACCGCGGGCACGGCCAGTCGGGCTGGGCGAGCGATGGGATCTACGACCTCGATCACCTCGTCGACGACGTCGAGGCAGTCACGGCGGCGCTCGGGATCGAGCGCATGGTGCTAGTGGCCCATTCCCTGGGCGGACGCGTCGCCACGCTGTTCGCCGGCCGACATCCCGAGCGCGTCGCCGGGCTCGTGATCGTCGACATCGGGCCCGAGGTCGATGCGCGCGGCAGCATGCGGATTCGTCAGGACGTCGAGGACAACATGACGCCCACCTTCGAGAGCGTCGACGAGTACGCGCGCGCTCTCTCGATCTCCTACCCCGCTGCGACACCGACGGCGCTGCGCCGCATGGCCGAGCACGGGGTCCGGCAACGCGACGATGGGCGCTACGAACTCGTGATGGACCCCGCGTGGCGCGGACTCACCGCCGGCCGCGGCAGCGAAGCCGACGCCGAGGCCGCCGAAGCGGTGCTGCAGAAACGACAGTGGGATGCGCTCGGGGCATTGCCGTGTCCGACCCTCGTCGTGCGTGGCGCGGCCTCGGACATCCTCTCGCCGGAGATCGCCGATCGCATGGTCGACGACGTCCTGCAGAACGGGCGGCTCGCCGTCGTGGGCCAGGCGGGCCATTCGGTCATGACCGACAACCCGGACGGGTTCGGAGAAGCCGTCTCCGACTTCGTGCTCAGCGGCTGACCGAAGCGGCATCCGGCAGCCAGCGCCACTGGATCAGCGCCGGCAACACGATCAGGTTGCAAAAGAGCGTCATCGCCACGCCGAGGGTGAGCAGCTGCCCGAGTGTTGCGAGACCCAGGTGGGATGCGAAGCCCATCGTGCCGAAGCTCGCGATCGTCGTCATCGCGCTGTAGCCGACGGCGCGCGCGGTACTCGTGCCCAACAGGTTGCGCACGTCGCCGGAGCTGCGCGCCCGATGCACCAGGTGGATGCCGCTGTCGACGCCGATGCCGAGCAGCAGTGGCAGCACGATCACGTCCGCGAAGTTGAACGGGATGTCGAGGAGCACGGCCGCCGCAACGGTGAGCGCCGATGCCAAGGCGAGCGGCAGCAACACGAGCGCGGTGTCGGTCCAGCGTCTCCAGAGGAAGAGCATCACGAGGGTGACGGCGAGGGTGGCCAGCAACAGCGCTTGCTGTAGCGCGCCGACCACCGTGCGGGCGCTCTCGACCATCTCGTTCGCCGGGCCGGCGGCGCGCGGTTCGACAGCGCGGACCGCGTCGAGGAAGGCGGCCAGCTCGGCCTGCTGAGAGACGTCGCGCCGCGGGAAGATCTGGACGCGGGCGCGCCCATCCGCCGCCTGCATCTGGGCGACCAACTCCTCGGGAAGATCGTCGAGCGCGATCGGACGCGCGCCGAGCGCCGCCTCGAGGAGCCGTAGCTGTTCGGGCAGGGTCCCGAGCAGGCTCTCTTCGAGGCCATCGAGCTGACGGTCCGCTTCCGGCCCCGTCGGCAGCTGAGCGAGATACGTGCCGAGCGCCTCGACGAGCCGGCTCGCGCTGCGTCCGAAGGGCGTGTCCGGTGCGTCGCGCGCGAGCTTTCCGGCCTCGTCGGCCAGGTGAACGAGCGCTTCGCGACGCTCCTCGCTCGTCGCGTCGGGACCCGGCTCGGGATCCAGCGGTTCGAGGAAGAGCGTCAGGTCTTCGATGATCGAAAGCTTCTCGTCCTGTTCGTCCGGTACGAAGTCGCCGAGCGTGACCACCCGCTCGACTTCGGGAAGTGCACGCAGCCGCTCGGCCACGCGTTCCGCGTCCTCCACGTCGTCGGCGACGACGTTCAGACTCCAGGGCGACGTCGCGCTGTCTTCGAGCAGATCGCGGAGCGCCTGGACCGACTCGCTGCCCGGGTCGCGCACGTTCAGCGTGTTGTTGTCGAAGCGCGCCTGGGGCAGCAAGAAGGCCGCCCCCAGAGCGAGCACCAGGGCCAGCCCGCGCACCGCGCGCGGGAAACGCACCGGGATCTCGATCAGCTTGCCGGTCCAGACCGGTGCGGACAGCCCACTGCGTGCGCGGGGCTTCGGCGGCAGGCTCAGCAGCGCCGGCAGCAGCGTGAGCGTGCAGAAGAAGCTCACGAGCATCCCGCCACCCGAGATGATGCCGAGCTCGGCCACCCCGACGAAGGGCGTCGGCGCGAAGGCGAAGAAGCCGATCGCCGTGGTGAAGGCGCAGAGCGCCAGCGAGCTTCCCACGTCGCGCACCGTGGCGTCGAGGGCGCCCTCGTGACTCTCGCCGAAGCCCAGACGCTCGCGGTAGCGAACACAGAAGTGGATCGCGAAGTCGACGCCGAGTCCGATGAAGAGGACGGCGAACGCGACCGAGATCATGTTGAAGCGGCCGACGGTGAGCGTCGTGAGGCCGGCGGTCAGCACGAGCCCGACCATGAGGGTGAGCAGGGTCGACAGCACGAGCCGCAGCGAGCGCAGCCCCGCGGCCAGGATCACGCCGACCAACACGAACGAAGCCAACCCGGCAGCCGCCGCTTGTGCCTGGACGACCTCGAGTTCCTCGAAGGACAGGGCCACGTCGCCCGTGATGCGAACGCGTACGTCGCCCTTCGCCTCGAGACCCAGCGCCTCCACCGACGCTCGCACGCTCGCGATCGCCGCGGCGGCGGGCTGGAGGTCGTTGGTATCCAGCGTCGGCTGCACCAGGATCACGCGCCGGCGCGGGTCCTCCTCGAACTCGCGGGCCGCCACCACCTCGGTCCACGAGAGGGTGTAGGGACGGCCTTCCGCCGATGCCTCGAGCGCTGCGGTGAAGCGGTCGTAGATCGCGCCAAGCTGATCTCCGGTGAAGTCTCCCTCGCGAGTGGCGCGTGCACCGCGCGCCAGGATCGACGCGAATCCGCGCAGCGACCCGTCACGGGACAGCTCGGCCAGATAGGGCTGGGCCTGGGCCAGTTGGTCCGAGAGTTCTTCGAGGGCGTCGGTATCCAGATAGAGGAAGGCCTGGCGCTCGAAGAAGCTGCCGCCCCCCGGCAGGAACACCATCGGGAAGAGCGCGGGCTCCGCGGACAAGTGTTCGGCCAGCGCCTGGGCCGCCACTCCCGCCCGTTCGGGCGTGGTCGCATCGACGACCACGAACATCGGCTCGAACTGGTCGGGGAAGGCGTCGTAGTAGCCGCGCTCGATCTGCTTGAAGGCCAGGTCCTGGGAGAAGAGCGCCTCGGTGGACCCCTCGATGCCCAGTCGCGTCGCTGCGAGGAACAGGGACACGGCGACCAACGCCGCGAAGCCGAGTAGGACCAGCGCAGGTCGGCTGGCCGCACCGGTCACCCAGCGGGCCAGCAGGGTGCCCAGACGGGTCTCGAAGTCGGACGCTTGACCGCTCACGGCCACCTCGTGCCTCGCGCCCTCGACCGGAGTCGCGGGGCTGTCGAATCAACCGCTGGGCTGTGGCGTCGGAGGGCTTAGCAAATTCGCCGTGCCCTCCCCGCCTGCGCGCGCGGGCACGGCCGGTCGGAGCCGCAGCAGCGGTTTCGCTACATTGCGGCGCGCCGCGTACCTCCCTCGGTGCGCGTCTCCGCCTTCGTCACCGAGGTACGCCATGCCCTCATCCGATTCCGGCTCTCGCGGCTCCGGATCTGTCGACTCGCGGAACCGCCCGAGCCTCTTTGCCGCCGGCCTGCTCGCCTTGTTGCTGCTCTGCAGCTGGGGAACCCCCGCGATCGCGGAAGAGCCGCCGCCGGCGAAGCCCGATTCCACGGTGCCCGGCGCCGGGCCCACCGCGAGCATCGACGGCCTGCATGCCGAGTTGCTCGAGGTCATGAAGAACGCGGACCGACTGGGCTACGCGGGTCGCGAAGAAGAGCTGTCCACCGTGATCCCGGCCTACTTCGACGTGGACTTCATGGCGAAGAAGTCGCTGGGGCGGCACTGGAAGAGCGCATCGCCCGAAGCCCGCGAACGCTACCTGGCCGTGTTCTCGCGCTTCATGGTGGCGAACTACGCGGGACGCTTCGACGGCTACTCGGGCCAGTCCTTCCACAGCGTCTCCGAGGAAGACGCCCGCCTGGGAACGAAGATCGTCAAGGCCCGCCTGGCGAACCCGGAAGGCGACGATGTGGCGCTCGACTACCGCCTGCGCGAAGTCGACGGGCACTGGAAGGTGATCGACGTCTATCTCGACGGAACCGTGAGCGAGCTCGCGCTGCGTCGCTCCGAGTTCATGTCGATCGTGAAGCGCGAAGATCTGGACGCCCTGCTCGTCGCGCTGGACGAGAAGATCGCGAACTTCGCGGCCGGCAAGGGCAGCTGAGTCAGCGCAGGGTTTCGGGCGTCGCGCCGAAGCTCATGACGACGTCGACGGGCTCGCCTTCCCCGCGCGCCTCGCGCGCCGCCGCATCGCGGCTCTGCAGGTAGGCGCTGCGCAGCGCCGAGTAGAAGTCGATCGAACCGGCTTCGAGCGCTTCCAGGTCCGCCACCGTGGCTTCGCGCACGACCAGCCCTTCCCCGCCGCCGAGCACGAGCGTCCACCACTGGAAGGGCCCGAGGAGATAGGTCACCGGGTCGACGACGACGTCGACGACCTGGCCGAGACCGTCGCGCACGGTGCTGGGTCCGAAGATCGGCAGCATCAGATAGGGACCACTGGGCGCGCCGTAACGCGCGAGGGTCTGACCGAAGTCGGCGTCCGTGCGCGGGATGCCGGCCGCGGCACCCGGGTCGAGGAACCCGGCACAGCCGGCGGTCGTGTTGAGGACGAAGCGCGCCGCCGTCCCCGCCGCATCGACCGGTTTCACCTGGAGAACCTGGTTCGCCAGCACGACCGGCGTGTCGAGGTTCAGGAAGAAGCGGTGGACCGCGCGACGGCCGGTTCGCGGAATCAACCACTGGTAGCCGCGGGTGATCGGATCGAGGAGCACGTAGTCGACGCCGCGGTTGAAGCGGAAGATGCCGCGGTTGAAACCTTCGAAGGGATCGCGGAGCGCGGCCTCGCTCTCGAACTCACTCTCGAACTCGGCTTCGCCGAAGAGCTCGTCCTCGAAGGGATCTTCTTCTGCGAGGAGTGCCTCTTCCTGGGCCTGGGCGTCCAGCGCGTCGGCGTCCGCGGGCGTGGCCGGCACGGGCGCGCCGGGTGCGGGTGCGAGCGCTGCACCCGAGGCCTCCGGCGCGATCGCCGCCGGGCCGGCACCGACCGGCGGCTCGGGCTGCGGCTCGTCGTGGAGCGCCCCGGCCGGCAACGCCGCAGCAAGCAGCAGGGCGAAGATCGCCGAAAAGCTGCGGGCGAAACCGTGGAGAGCGCACCGGGACGGGCGGCAGGCGACGCGCATCAACCAGAATTCCTCCGAGAGTCCCGCAGGTTGCGTCCGGCCGCGGGGTGACCGGAAACCAAAAGCGCTCGGGGGGACTGTCGACCGAAGGCGAGGGAAAGTGAAGTCGGCAGTCTAGAACCGCGGCCTCGCGAGAGCCAATCCGGACTACCCCTCGGGGCGGGCCGGCGGCCGGGCCGAAAATGCCTCAGTCGCTGCCGGCCGGGGTCGGCTCGTCGTGCTCGTCCTCGATCTCACCCACGATCTCTTCGAGCACGTCTTCGAGGGTGCAGACGCCGAGCACCGGCCCGTCGCCGTCGCGCACGATCGCGAGGTGCCGGCGCCCGCGCCGGTACTGGCGCAGGGCGTCGACCACGGGAAGGTCCGAGCGAATGAAGGTCGCCGGCCGGATCGCGTCCTCGAGGATCACCAACCTCCGGTCGGCGTAGATCGCGAACAGGTCCTTCGTGTGGAGGATGCCCACGATGTCGTCGAGGGTTCCTTCGTAGACGGGGATACGCGTGAATCCCGACTCCTTCACGAGATCGAGCAGCCCCTCGGAAGGGATGTTTCGATCGATCGCGAGCACCTTCTCGCGCGGCACCATCACGTCACTCACGCGGGTTCGGGTCAGCCGGAAGACGTTGCCGAGAATGCGCCCCGCGTAGGGCCGGATCTTCCCCGCGGCGCGCGACTCGGACACCAGCATCGAGAGCTCCTCGGGCGAGTGCACCGAGGTGGCATGACCTGCGGGCTGCACGCCCAATAGACGCACGAGGCCATTGCCCGCGCCGTTCATCAGCCAGAGCACCGGCCGGAAGACACGCGCAAACACCAGCAGGGGCTGGGCGAAGAGGATCGACACGCGGCCCGGGTGCTCGAGCGCGATCGCCTTCGGAGCGAGCTCGCCGACGACCACGTGCAGGAAGGTGATCACCGAGAAGGACAGCACCAGCGCGATCGTGTGGATGGTCGCGGCGCTCTCGATGCCGCCCAGCTCGAGCAGCGGGGTGATCCAACGCGCGAGAGTGGGTTCGCCGACGAACCCGAGGGCGATGCTCGCGAGCGTGATGCCGAGCTGGGTGGCCGCGATCGCCCCATCGAGGTCATCGATGGCCGCGGCGGCCGCGCGCGCACCGCTCCGTCCCTCCTTCACCCAGAGATCGATCTGGGTGTTGCGGACGGCGACCAACGCGAACTCGGTCGCGACGAAATAGGCGTTCATGAGAACCAGGGCGAAGATCGCCAGGAATCCCACGAGGGAAAGACCGATAGCTGGACTCTCCATGCCTCCCCCGTCCACTCGCAGCGCGTCCCGCTCGTTCGGGCCACAGCGCGAAGGACTCTCGGACGCAGTATGTCGGATGGCTCAGCGGCTCACCAGCGCTAGGAGCCGTCCTTCGCGCTTCCCCGCGCTCGGGCCAGGGCCTTGCGGCCCGCGAAATCGTCGATGAACTGGCGCGCCGTGCGCCCGGATCGGCTCGCCCGGCGCACGGACCAGCGCAGCGCCTCCTCCCGGATCTCTTCCCAGGGCGTGTCGAGCTCGGCGCGATCGGCGTAGTGCCGCACCACGTTCAGGTAGGCGTCCTGGTGAAGCGGGTAGAAGCCGATCACCAGACCGAAGCGGTCCGAGAGGGCCAGCCGCTCGTCGATGGTCTCGCCGACGTGGAGATCGCCGTCTTCATCGAGCCGGGCTCCGAGGTTGTCCGAGACCCGTTCCTGGATCAGGTGGCGACGATTGCTGGTCGCCACGATGCAGACGTGGGGCGGGGGCGCCGCCAGGCTGCCTTCGAGAGCGGCCTTCAGCTCGCGGTAGCCCGGGTCTTCGGCGTCGAAGGACAGGTCGTCGCAGAAGACCAGGAAGTGACCGGGCGCTTCGTCCAGCGCCTCGAGCAGGTCCGGCAGATCCGCGAGGTCGGCGCGCTGCAGCTCGACGGCGCGCAGCCCGCGACCGTGGTAGCGCGCGAGCAGCCCCCGCACGGCCGAGGATTTCCCGGTTCCGCGCTCCCCATGGAGCAGGACGTGGTTGAAGGGCAGCCCGGAGAGAAACTGTTCGGTGTTGTCGACCAGGCGCTGGCGGGCGGCGTCGACCCCCACCAGGTCGTCCAGGTCGAAGAGCTGGGGGCTCCGGATCGCTCGCAGGCGTCCGGCGCCGCGACGGGCGTCCCAGCGGAAGGCAATGGCCTCGCGAACGGCCGGATCGGACCAGCTGGGGCCCTGGCGGGCGGCGAGGGCCTGCTCCCCGAGCGCGAGCACCCGCTCCAATCTTTCGAGGAGCCCCTTCCAGCGCCCGGACATCACGCGCTGTAGACTGCCACCCATGATGGGGGAGCGCTACGCGGCGTCGCTGCGTGGCTATCGGTCCGAATTGATCTCCGACGCCGCCCCGGGCCGCGCCGCGGCAGGGGGAGCGGGAGCCTCCGCTTCGCGCGCCGAGGACGACGCGCAAGCGACGAGCGGTGCGCTTTCGGTGATCCGGCTGGCGCTGGGCGAAGGCGAGGGCGAACTCGCCTGGTCGCAACAGGGTTGTGTACGCCTGCGCCTCGGCGCGGCTGCGCTGCCGCGCCGGCCCGAGCAGTTCGTCGACCGAGCGGCCTGGCCCGCACTGCGTCCCAATCTTCGCGAAGCACCGACGGGCGGCTTTGCGCTCACCTCTCCCCAGCTGCGATCGCGCGTCGAAGTCGAGGCGAAGCCGTTCCGACTGCGGTTGCTGGATCGCCACGGCGACACCCTGCTCTCGCTCGGAGACTTGCGCTGGGAACAGGGAGCGACCCAACTCGCGATCGACCTCGGTCCGGGCGACGCGGTATACGGGCTGGCCGACGCCGGCGCCAAGGGCAACCTCCGAGGGACCCGGGTCGAGACCGGCGGGACGCGCGGCGCCGGGTCGACTCCGCGCTTCTCCACGCCCTTCGTCTGGATCCTGCGCGGCGAGCCCCATCGCGGGAACGCCTGCGGGCTCCTGGTCGACGGGTTCGCACCGTGTCGCTTCGACATCGGGAGCGAGCGCCCGGACATCCTCGAGCTACACGCCTCCGCGGGCCTGGACCTCTTGCTGCTGCCCGGCCCGACCCCCGCCGACGTCCTCACCCAGCTCGCCGACCGGGTCGGACACTGCCCCCTGCCTCCGCGCTGGGCCCTCGGCCCCCAGCTCGTGTGCGGGCCCAAGGAAGCCCGGGCGGTGAGCCGGCACTCGCCGGAGATCCCGCCGACCGGGATCCACATCCGGCTGGGCGAGAAGCCGCGCTGGTCGAGAC
Source organism: Myxococcota bacterium (assembly GCA_039030075.1). NCBI lineage: Bacteria > Pseudomonadati > Myxococcota > Myxococcota bacterium. The sequence continues at coordinate 177,766 of JBCCEW010000004.1, forward strand.
GCGAATGGCCCCGCGCCGAAGAGATCGCCGCGCAGCTGTCGCGCCGGGGCATCCACGCGGTCGCCGAGCTGCCCTCGACCCTGTCCGTCGACCCGATGGACCCGCGCTATCGGGAAGGCCTGGCCGAGAACGCCTTCGCCCTGGCCGACGACGGCGCGCCCTTCGTCGGTGGCTCGCGACAGCGCCGCGCGGTCGCGCCCGACCTCAACCGCTCCGATGTCCAGCAGTGGTGGACCCGGCATCACCGCCGACTCCTCACCGCCGGCGTCGACGGCCTGTGGACCGAAGCCGCCCTCGACGACTGGCAAGCGCAGGGCGTGCCGCGCTTCGCCGATCCGACCCAGCCCGATGTGCGCATCGCGGGCGATGCCCTGCCCGACCTCGTCGGGCATCAGCAGGTGCGTGCCGCGCGCTGGGTCGTGGAGAGTGAGCGCCCCGAACAGCGCGGCTTCACGCTGACGAGCCGCGGTGGCGTCGGTGCCCAGCGCTTGGCCGGTGCCCTGCTCCCGGTCGGACCGGCGTCGTGGTCGACCCTGGAGCGCGTCGTTCCCCAGCTCCTCGGACTCTCGATGTCGGGACTGGCGCTCTGTGGCGCCGAGATCGGCGGCGCGAGCGGACGCTGTGGTCCCGAACTCTACGCGCGTTGGGTGCAGCTCGGAGCCCTGCAGCCCCTGGCCCGGACGCGGCTGGGCGCGGAGCCGCGCGGGTCGGGAACCGCGCGACTGCAACAGATCGTGCGCGGTGCCTGGGGGCTGCGCCAGCGACTGCTGCCCTACCTCGAAGCCTGCGTTCGCGAGGCCTGCGAGAGCGGTACGCCGGTCTGGCGATCAATGGCCTACGCCTTCCCCGCCGAAGAAAGCGTGCGCGACGTCGACGACCAGTTCCTGCTAGGTCCGTCGCTCCTGATCGCGCCGGTCGTGACAGCCGGTGCGCGTTGGCGCGAAGTCGTGCTTCCGCCGGGCACCTGGTTCGACGGTCATGACGACGCGATGTACCGGGGACCGCGGCGTGTGCGCATCGCGGCGCCGCTCGATCGGATTCCGTTCTTCGTGCGCGCGGGCAGCGTGCTGCCCACCTGGAACGAACATCGCGGCGCGCGCCTCGAGGTCTTCCCGGGTGCGGATTCCGCCTTCGATTGGGTCGAGGACGACGGGCTGCATCTCGACGCCGCGTCCCGCTCGGTCGTCCCGATTCACCTGTTCGCGAACGTGGGCGGCCGGCTGCGCCTCGACCTCGGCAGTCGGAGTGGAAAGCCCCAGACACCGCGGACGCTCCAGGTGCGCTTCCGGGGCTGCCCCTGCGCCGACGAAGTCCAGCTCGACGGCGAACCCCTGCGCGAGACCGAGAGCGTTCCCGGTTGGCTGAGCAAGGGCGGACGACTGCTGGTGTCGTTGCGCGATGAGGGCCGCGGCGCCGGCCTCGAGATCGCACCGGCGCCGTGACCACTTCGGATGCGGAGCGCGTCGGCCTCTGCGCCGCGTGCGCCCACGCCATCCGCCAACGCAGCGCGAAGGGCCAGGCGTTCTGGCGCTGCCGCCAGAGCGACGTGGACCCACGCCTGCTCCGCTATCCACCGCTGCCGGTGCTGGCCTGCCGGGCGCATCGTCCCGGCACGCCCGAGGAGCGCGGCGAGCGCTAGCGCTCTCTTTCGAGCTCGCGCGAGTAGGCGCGCATCTGCTCGGTCCAGCGATCGGGGAGCGGCGAGGCGATCGCGTGGAAGAATGACTCGAGAAAGCTGTACGTCAGCCCCCAGACCACGTGTCGATCGGGCTCCCCGACCAGGATCCCGGGAAACTCGAGCTCGCCATGGGTGGCGTACTGCACGTGGCGCGCCGGATCGAGCAGGCCGTGCACCGGGAACCAGAAGGCTTCCTGCACTTCGTGGTTGATCTGGAGTCGCCCGGGCTGCTCGACGTGAAAGACGTAGGCCGAGATCACGAGGGCCGGGTGCCGCACCGGGTTGCCCTGCTTGTCGTCGAGTCGGCCGAGCAGCTCGGCCCCGTCGAGGCGCAGCCCCACCTCTTCGTGGGTCTCGCGCATGGCGGCGCCCTGCCCGCCCGGGTCCGACGCCTCGACGCCACCGCCGGGAAACGCCATGTGGCCCGACCACGGGTCGCCTTCGTGTCGCGCCCGCTCGATGAACAGCACTTCGGCGCCCGCCTCGCCCTCGGTCAGGACCATCGCCACGGCGGCGTGTCGGACCTGGTCGACCGACAGGACGGTCGGCTCGTGGTCCACCAGGGAGGTCCGGATCGCGTCTACGGCGAGCACGCGGGGAGCATAGCCGCAGCCGCGCGGGCCCGGGGGCGGGGCCGGGAGCGGGAATCCGCCGCGTTGCTACGCTGCGCGAGCGATGGATCCGGTCGCGGTTACGCACCAGGCATCTCGCCAGCTGCTGCAACTCGCGCGACGCGACAAAGCGGCCGCCGAAGAGGCGCTCGCGAAGCTGCCGCTCGAAGCTCAGCTCGCGCTCGTCTGCGAAGCGCCTCTGGCGGATCGCGCCCTGCTGCTCGGCATGGTCGCGGAGCCCGAGAAGCTCGTCCCGGCGCTGCCGCCGGCGGAGCTCTGCTTCACGGTGAAGGCCATCGGGCTCGCCGACGCGGGCTGGCTGCTGGAGCACGCAACACCGGATCAGACCGTGGCCGCCGTCGACCTCGACGCCTGGAACGGCACCGAGCTGGACGTCGCCTCGGTCGACGGCTGGCTCGGGGCGATCGCGCGGATCCCCACGGCCGTGGCCTTGCGCAACCTCGAGTCCCTCGACGCCGAGGTGCTGCACCTGACGCTCGCGCACCGCATCGGCGTCGTACAGAAGCCCGACGACGCCGAGGGATGGTCGCCGCCCGAGGGTGCTCAGACCCTCGAAGGCGCCTTCCACTACTGGGCCCGCCACGACGACGACGACCTCGCCGACGTCACGACACTCCTGCGGACGCTCTTCGAAGGCGCCTACTGGAGCTACTTCCGTTTGATGCAGAGCCTGCTCTGGGAACTCAAGTCCGACACCGAGGAATGGGCGCTGCGCTGGCGGACGGGCCGGCTCGAAGACCTGGGCTTCCCGAGCTGGGACGACGCCATGCGGATCTACCGCTTCCTGCCGCCGGCCCAGCGCAATGACCTGCCCCCGATCGCCGAACCCTTCGACGTGGAGGCCTGGCGGCTGCCGGTGTGGCTGCCTCAGCTGCCGCGCGTCGGTGGCGTCGGCGATCGCCTCTTCGAAGCCCTGGCGAGCCTCGAAGACGACGAGCGTCGCGGCGCCTTCTTCGCGTTCGTGGCGCTCGCGAACCGCGTGGCCGTCGCCGACCGCCTCTCGCTCGGCGACGCCGAGTCGACCCCTCAGGCGATTGCCAAGGCCGCGCGCTTCGCGGCCGAGGGGCTCGCCCATCTGGCCAACGAACACGGACTCTCCGACGGGGAAGTGCTGCGCCGCGTGACGCTCGAGCGCCTGTTCCGGGTCGGTGCCAATCTCGACCCGGAGGTCGCGCGTCCTTGAAACTCGCCGAACGCATCGTGCGCCGCTGGAAGGGACTGCCCCCGGCGCGCTGCGAGGTAGAGGCGAGCCGCGTCTGGGTTCCGGCGACCGATGGCGCCCGACTCGCCACCGAGATCCTGCGCCCGAAAGGCAGCCCCGCGCGCGGGGTGGTGCTGGTGCGCAGCGAGCGCGTCGGTGCCCATCCAGTCGCGACCCTCGCGCGCTGGCTCGCCGAAGACGGCCGCACGGTCGTGCTTCAGCAGTGTCGCGGTCGCGGCGACTCGGAGGGAAAGTTCCGGCCCTTCCTAGACGAAGCCGACGATGCGCTCGCCACCCTCGCGTGGCTCGACGGAGAGGCGAGCCTCGCCGGACCTCCCGTGCTCTTCGGCCTGGGCTACTCGGCCTGGACCGCCTGGTCCGCGAGTGCCGCGGCCACCGAGCGCGGCACGCCGATCGCGGGGATCGCCGCCGGCTTCGGAGCCCGCGATCCCTACGCCTGGCTCTACCCCGGCGGCGTCCTGCAACAGGAAGCCGCGCTCGCGCTCGCCGCGCGACTCGACGGCCGCAACGGACACGAACCCGATGCCCTCGACTGGGAACGCGCCGCCCGCGCATTCGACACGGCCTGCGACCGGGTCGCGCTGCGCGAGCTCGAGGCCTACCGCGAGTGGATCGACCACCCACGACCCGACGACTACTGGCGCGCGCGCACCCCCGCCGCGCCGGCGGCGACGATCCCGCGCCTCTACGTCTCGGGCTGGTTCGACCCGAGCCTTCCAGCGCTGCTCGCAGAGCCGTCCCCGGGCAAGGGAGAGGAGGTGCGGGTCTGCCTCGGCCCCTGGGGCCCGACCGCACTGGCCCGCCGCGATCGCGAGGGGAAGACGGATCCCCTCGGTGTGGTGGGCGAGAGCCTGCTCGCGTTCGTCGCGCGGGTCGTCGGTGCTGCAGAGACGCGACCCGCTCCGGCGCGCGTCTTCGTGGTCGGCGAGGGCTGGCGCGAGTTCGCGGATTGGCCGCCGGCGGCTGCCGAGACGCGCACGCTCCGTTTCGGTGCCTCCGACCCGGGAGAAGCGGGCGATGCGGGCGATGCGGGCGATGGGGTGTTGCAGACGGAGCCGGCGGCGGAATCGACGCACTTCGACTTCGTGCACGATCCCGCGGCGCCACCGCCCGCCTGCGGAGGCGTCTCGTATTCCCAGCCGTGCGGTCCGGCGAGCCTCGATCGCGTCGGGGAGCGCGGCGACGTGCTCACCTTCACCGGCCCGCCGCTCACCGAGCCGTGGGTGCTGGTCGGACCGGTCGAGGCCACGCTCTTCGTCGAGGCGCGAGATCCCGAAGCGCCGTGGTGCGTGCGTCTCGCCGCCGTCGACGCGAACGGGGAGAGCCGTTGGTTGGCCGAGGGAGTGGGACTCGAAGGCGACGAGGGACGCGTCGAGGTTTCGCTGGGTGCCGTCGGTGTGCGCGTCGCTTCGGGCGAACGGCTGCGCGTGTTGATCAGCGGTGCCTCGGTCGGGCGCTACGCGCGCGCGGAACGCCGCACGCCCGAGCCGCGCGCGCTGCACGTCGGCGCGACCGAGGCGTCGAGTCTGCGCGTACCCGTATTGGGCACGATCGGGCGCGGCTGAACCCGCCCCCCGTCGAACCGGGCTTCGCGTCGATGGGCCGAGGTGCGTCGACGGGGCGAGATGCGCCCGGGCTCGGGAACGCAAACGGGCCCGCCGGCAAACGCCAGCGGGCCCGTCGATTCGAACGTGAAGCGTCGCCTAGAGGTCGACGGCCTTCAGCGTCTTGCGCTTGTTGCCGACGGCACGCGCCTCGGCCTCAGCGATCAGGCCGCGCACGGCCTTGTCGAGGGCACCGTAGAACTCGCCGCCCACGTTGCACTTCTTGACGGCCGCCTTCGTGCGGGCCTTGGAGATGATGAGCTCCGCCGGTGCGGACTTGCGACTGGTCTTCTTCTTGCGAGCTGCCATGACGTTTCCTTTTCCTCTCGTTCTCGGTTTGCGTCGGGTGGGGGAGTGCCTTGCACTGCTCACCCACTCGCTGCGCGCCGGTTGGAACCCCCCGATGGACACGACTGCCTGCCGTGCATCGCGGCTTGGTCAGCGGCCGGAGGATAGGCGGATCCCCCGTCGGTGACAATCAGAAAACCCTCGAAATCGAGGGGGAGAGGCCGATTCTCGGGCTTCTCGGATTCCGCGTCGACGATCCGGGCGACGCGCCGCAAAGGCGCGGCGCGGAAGCTAAGCTCGGCCGCGCCATGACTGCGCGTCGCTTCGGTCGCCCCGAACTCGGCGACGTTCAACTCCACGCCTCCTTCGAAGGTCCCCCGAACGCACCGTGCGTCGTGCTCTTGCACGGGGGTGGCGCGAACCTGCACTGGTGGGACGAAATCGCCCCGGCGCTTGCGCGCGAATACCGCGTGGTGCGACTCGACTTTCGCGGACACGGCGACAGTGACTTTCCCGAAACCCGCGAAGTTGGAGCGTTTCATCGAGATCTCGAGGCGCTGTGCGCCGAGCTCGGAGAACCGCCGATGGCGCTGGTGGGACACTCGATGGGAGGGCACATCGCCCTCGACCACGCGGCGCGGCACGCCGAGGTCTGGGCGGTCGTCGCCGTCGAGGTGTCCTTCGGTTCGGCGCGCAAGGAGCGCCGACGCACCCAGCTCGCATTGGCCCTGCGGCGGTCCTACGCGACGCGCGAGGAAGCGGTCGAGCGCTACCGCTTGCTGCCGCGCTCCCCGGGCGTCCCCGAGGAGCGCCGCCGGCGCCTGGCCGAGGATTCGGTGGTCGCCCTGCCCGACGGCCGCTTCGCCTACAAGTTCGACCCCGGCTGGTTCGGGCTGCCGCCGGCCCCCCATGCGGCGCTCTCCGAGGTGGGATGCCCGACCCTGGTGATCCGGGGCGGCAAGAGCAGCCTGCTCACCGAGGAGGGCGCAGAGCAGGCCGCGGCCGCACTTCCCCGAGGCGACCTGCTGGAGATTCCCGACGCGGGGCACAACGTGCACCTCGAGTGCCCCGAACGGGTGGCGGACGCCGTCCTCGCCCACCTGCGCCCCCACGCTCCCGAGTCGTCCTGATAGGCTGAGCGGCGAGGGGCTGGCCACTTGCGATGCAGCCAGCCCGTCTTCGGGAGGATCGCAGGTGGATCTGTTGCGCCGACCGCTCACCGAACAGCTCGACGCTCTGGCGTCGGGCACGTGTTCGTGTCGTGAACTGATGGAAGCCACGCTGGCGCGCATCGACGCCACCCAGGCGAAGCTGGGTGCGTTCACCTGGGTGGCAGATCACGACGAACTGCTCGAAGCGGCGGACGCCGCCGACGCCGCGCGCAGCGGCGGACGCGCACGCCCCCTCGAAGGCATTCCGCTCGGCGTGAAGGATCTCGAGGACGTCGCAGGCGTCGTCACTTCGATGGGATCGATCCCCTTCCGCGACAACCGCGCCGAACGCGACTCGGTCCAGGTCGAACGCCTGCGCGCGGCCGGCGCGATCGTCGTCGGCAAGACCAACACCCCCGAGTTCGGCTTTACCGCGATCACGAAGAACCTGCTCTTCGGGGTCACGCACAACCCGTGGAACCTCGATCACACCCCCGGCGGTTCCTCGGGCGGCTCCTCCGCCGCGATCGCCGGCGGCGTCGTATCCCTGGCCACCGCCAGCGACGGCGGCGGCTCGGTGCGACTCCCCGCGTCGATGACGGGCTGCTTCGGCCTGAAGCCGAGCCTAGGTCGCATCCCGCACGAGACGAAGCTCTGGAGCATGGACGACACGGCGGTGTTCGGGCCGCTCACGCGCAGCGTCGAGGATGCGGCGATCCACCTCGACGAAGTGGTCGGTGCACATCCCTTCGACCCGAACTCGCTGCCCCATCCCGGACTCTCGTACCGCGAGATCCTGCCGAACCTGCCTTCGGGTCTGCGCGTCGCCTACTCGGCCGACCTCGGCTCGGCTGCGGTGCAGAGCGACATCGCCACCGTCGTGCGCGACGCCGCGCGCTTCTTCGAGCGCGGACATCAGTTCCGCGAGATCGATGGCGGTCCGCCGGCGCTCGGAAAGGCGTGGGGGCTCGGGACCTCCTTCGATCTGGCGGGCGCAATCGAGCCGCTACTCCCGGAGCGCGAAGACGACTTCGCGCGCGCCTTCTTGGTCGGGATTCGCGCCGCGCGCAAGATGACGCCGACGCTCTGGGGGGAGATTCGCCAGGAGCGCCAGGCGTTGAACCACTGGTGTGCCGATCTCTTCGATCGCTTCGATCTGCTGGTGACCCCGACGGTCCCCTTCGATCCGCCGCCGGCACGCGGCCCGTTCCCGGACAGCGTCGAGGGGCGCAGCGTGCCGCCGGCCGGCGTCGCGAGCTTCACGATCCCCTTCAACCTGTCGTGGCATCCGGCCGCCACCGTGCGCGCCGGGTTCTCGCGCGCCGGCCTCCCGGTCGGTCTCCAGATCGTCGGCCCGCGTCACCGCGACGACCTGGTCCTGCAGGCGGCGTACGCCTTCGAGCAGGCCTTCCCCTGGCACGACGACTGGCCCGAGGTCTAGCGGGCATCTCGTGAACCCCTCGGTCGCCAGGCACCCGCCTGCGCGCCGATCTCTTCGTTGCGAAACCTCGCCTGGCGATGGCCTTGCCTGCGGTCTCGCTCCTCGACCTCGGGCCGGATTCGGGGCCCAGACTCGGTCGGGGCTCATGAGACGCCCGCTAGCCGTCCCCGCCTCGCGGTACACTGCCGCTCATGCGGACGATCGACCTGCGCAGCGACACGGTGACCCGACCCACCGACGCCATGCGCGAGGCGATCGCCAAGGCGCCGGTGGGCGACGACGTGTACGGCGAGGACCCGACCGTCGCGGCCCTGGAAGAACGCGCGGCCGCGCTCCTCGGAACCGAAGCCGCGCTCTTCGTGCCGTCGGGGAGCATGGCCAACCAGGCGGCGCTGCGAACCCTGACGCGCCCGGGCGATGTCGTGCTGGCGAGCGAAGGCGCCCACATCCTGCGCTACGAGGGCGGCGCGCCCGCGGCGCTCTGGGGCGTGCAGGTCCAGACCCTCGGGACCGGGGGCCTCTTCACGGCCGACGACGTCTGCGGCGCCGTCGGACCGAACGATGCGCACGTCGCCCCCACCCGTGTCCTCGCCTTCGAGAACACCCACAACTTCGCCGGCGGGCGCATCTTCCCCCTCGACGCGTTGCGCGCGGCCTGCGAAGCCGGACGCGAACTCGGGCTCGGCTTGCACCTCGACGGGGCGCGCCTGTGGAATGCCGTGATCGAAACCGGCGTGCCCGCGACGGATTGGGCGGCTCCCTTCGACACCGTGAGCTTCTGTCTGTCGAAGGGACTCGGCGCACCGGTCGGGTCGCTGGTGTGCGGCAGTCGCGAGCGCATTCGCGAAGTGCACCGCGCGCGGAAGCTGCTCGGCGGTGGGATGCGCCAGGCGGGCATCCTGGCCGCAGCGGGCCTGCACGCCTTGGATCACCACATCGCGCGCCTCGCCGATGACCACGCCCACGCCCGGCGTCTCGCCGAGGGTCTCGAAGCCCGCGGGATCGCCGTCGAGGGCGCTCCCGAAACCAACATCGTGATGTTCCGCGCTCGGAACACCCGCGCCTTCGCCGGCGCTCTCCGGGAGCGGTCGGTGCTCGCGAACCCGGTCGCGCCCGGCCGGTTCCGCGCCGTCACCCACCTCGACGTGTCGCGGGCCGACATCGACGAGGCGCTCGATCGAATCGAAGAAGCCCACCGCGTCGCCCACGCCTGAGGAATCATCGTGACCACCACCCCCCGCCCGCCCGCAGCCGCCCGCGCGAGCTACCCCCGGCGCCCCGGAAACGAAGTCGTCCCCTGGCTGGAGGGTGGACCGGCCTTCGCACGCATCGTGGCGGCGGTCGATGCCGCCGAGCACAGCGTCTGGGTCACCGTGGCCTTCATCGAGCGGGACGTCGTCCTTCCGGGCGGCCGCAGCTTCTTCGATGTGATCGACGCCGCCGCAGCGCGCGGTGTCGACGTGCGCGTGTTGTTCTGGCGCGAGCCCCAGCTCCAGGCACTCGACCCGGGCTCGACCCACTTCGGCGGCGACGCGACCGACCGGGCCTTCCTGCGCAGTCGCCAATCCCGGATCCGCGTCCGCTGGGACCGACTGCCCGGTGGGTTCGCGCAGCACCAGAAGAGCTGGCTCCTCGACGCGGGAACCGGTTCCGAGCTCTGTTTCGTCGGCGGCCTCAACCCGACATCCAGCTCGATGAGCGACCCGGAGTACACGGCGCTCGACGCCGGCAACGTCCACGACTGCTGCCTCGAGATTCGCGGCCCGGCCACCACCGACGTCCACCACAACTTCGTGCAGCGCTGGAACGAAGCCAGCGACGGCCAGGCGGAAGACGGGCACTGGCCCGAGGGCGAGCCGGCGGGCCCGCTCACGTTCCCCGACTTCGTGACGCCCCCCGCCGGAGACGTCGCGGTCCAGATCACGCGCACCGTCCGCGCCGGCACCTACCGAGACGACACGGCGAGCCCGGGAGCGAAGCCCTTTGCGATCGCGGAAGGCGAGCAGAGCGCGCTCGAGCAGTACGTCTCGGCGGTCGCGAGTGCCGAGCGCACCCTGTACATCGAGAATCAGGCGATCGCGTCGCCGATCTTCGTGGAGGAGATGCAGCAGGCCCTGGCGCGCGGCGTCCGGGTCGTGTGCCTGGTTCCCGGCCGGGCACATCCCGCCTTCGTGATGGCGCGCCGCGACCCGCGCGCGACTCCTTTCTTCGAGCAGCTCGCCGGACTCGCGCGCTTCGAACACTTTACCCTCGCCGCGCTCTGCCAGACGCGTGCGCCCGGCCGCTACGACGAGATCGGCATCCACGCGAAGGTGGCGATCGTCGACGACGAGTGGGCCAGCGTCGGCTCCACCAACGTCGCCGAGCGCTCCTTCCGCCACGACACCGAACTCAACGCGGCCTTCTGGCACCCGGTGCAGGCGCGGGGGCTGCGCGAATCACTGTTCGCGAATGCCCTCGGCGCGTCCGTCGCGGGCGACGGCGAGGTGGCCGCCTTCGATCGCTTCCGCGACGTCGCGCGGGCCAACCTGGACCGACGCACGCTCTGGGAACCCCTCGAAGGCCGGGCCTACGCGCTCGATCCGGCCCAGTACGGCGCCTGAGGGGGGCGTGGGCGAAGCGCGCCTGCCCGCGGACGTCCGCGCGCGACTCGGTCGCGAGTTCGCCGGGGAGAGTTTCTTCGAAGCCCTGCGCCTGCTCGAGACCCTCGGCCAACCCGGACGGGTCACGCGGGCGGTGGTGTTCCTCGCCGCGGGAAACTTCGACGACCTCCGCCTCTACGCCCGGCAAGCGGAGCGCGACTGGCGCGACGTGGTGTTCTGGGCGGAGTACCAGGACCACGAGTCCGACGCGCCTCGCCACGTGCGCTCGATGGAAGATCCGTTTCCGGACCCGATCGACTGAATCCCGGAGGAAGCCGGTTGAGTCGGGCACGCGGGCGGCTAGATTGGTCGCAACGACAGTTGGAGGTGACGATGGCCAAGAAGGTCGACTGGTACTACCACCGCAAGGGCTGAACGTCCTGCACCCGAGCGTCCAAGTTTCTGGACGCCCAAGGAATCGAGCCCGCCGAGACCGTGTCCGCCAGCAAGAAGCTGGGCAAGACGGACGCGGCCGCACTCGCGAAAGCCGCCAGCCTGGTGATCGTCGCCAAGGGCAAGAAGGTCAGCGAGTTCAAACCGGGCGGAAAGGCTTCGGCCGACGTGGTCGAAGCGATGTTGGGGCCCACGGGAAACCTGCGGGCTCCCACGCTGCGTCGCGGGAAGACGGTGATCGTCGGCTACAACGACGACGTCTTCGACGCGCAGCTCGGCTGACGTCGCTGCGGGGCTCGTCTTCGGGCGAGTCCCGCTCGGCAACCCCGAGCAGAACGGCCCGCGCGCTCAACGCCGCAGGTTGTACTTCAGGATGCACCAGACCGCGCGCACACCGTCGCGCCAGCCGATCTTCTTTCCCTCTTCGTAGGTGCGACCCGAGTAGGAGATGCCCACCTCGTAGATGCGGCAGCCGAGGCGGGCGACCTTTGCCGTGATCTCGGGCTCGAAGCCGAAGCGGTCCTCTTCGATGGTGATCTGCTGCAGCACTTCGCGTCGGAACGCCTTGTAGCAGACCTCCATGTCGGTGAGGTTCAGATCGGTGAGGATGTTCGACAGGAGCGTGAGGCCCTTGTTGACGATCGAGTGCCAGAAGTAGAGCACGCGGTGGGAGTCGCCCCCGATGAAGCGCGACCCGAACACCACGTCGGCCTTGTTCTCGAAGATCGGCTTCAGGAGCTTCGGGTACTCGCGCGGGTCGTACTCGAGATCGGCATCCTGGATCAGGACGACGTCTCCCGTCGCCGCCGCGAAGCCCGTGCGGAGGGCCGCGCCTTTCCCCTGATTGACTTCGTGCTGCAGCACGCGGTGCACGCGATCGACGAGCTTCTGCTGGATCACGTCCCAGGTGCCGTCCGTCGAGGCGTCGTCGACGAGGATCACCTCGAGATCGTCGACCTCGGACGCGAGGACCGCATCGACGAGCGTCTCGAGGGTCTTCGCCTCGTTGAAGCAGGGGACGACGACCGAGACCTTCACCGAGAGGACACCGCCGCGTCGGGGTTCGCTGATACGTCCATCTGGCACCCATTCGGCCGGGTGATGTACCGGCTGTAGTCGAGAGACAAGGGCTCCTCCGGCTGGCGCTCGGGCCTAGGAATCGCGCGGCAGCATCCGCATGATCATGGGGTTGCTGCCGCGGATCGGAGTGATCAGCACGTCCGAGAAGCCGTACTTCTCGCGGAAGGTTTCGGTCACGCGCTCGCGCAGGGACTCGTCCTCGATGAACTCGGCGCGCAGGGGGAACTCCTCGCCCTCGATGCGCAGCACCAGGGTGGGGTCGCGCTCGAGATTCTGCCCCCAGCTACTGCCGCCGGTGCGCACGAACCCCTCTCCGTCGACCACCGCGAGCCAGATCGTGGTCTCGCGCAGGGCTCCGTCCTCGTCGTGGGTGAGGACCTCGATCTCTTCGACGGCTGCGACGTCGGCCCAGTCCGGCGGCGGCGCTGCGGCGCTTTCCGCGTGGTCGCCGTGGTGCGCCGCATGGGCGGTCAGGGCGAGCGCGAGCAGGCAGGCGGCGATCGAAACGAAGGACGGGAACGAGCGGACCATGGATGGATCTCCGGCGGACGCGGACGAGCAGGATAGCCCAGGGCCTGGCCGGCACGGCGCGGTAGCCTCCCGTCATGGGAGAACCCCGGAGCGCCTGGAACGGACCCGAACCGGGCGAACGCGTGAGTGCGGTCCCGCGTTGGCTGGCCGTCGTGATGTTGGTGGTCTTCCTGGTGGCCGGGGGCTGCAGTGCCTGGCTGCTCGTCTCGGGTGACTTCGACGAAGCGAGCGGCGCCGCGCCGCCCTCCGCCACGACCGCGCCTCGGTGAGCGCTCGCACGCCCGCGCTCCGCGGCCGGAGGAGGAACGCATGAAGCTCGGTGTCGCGGTGCGCACCATGGGACCCCAGTCTCGTCGCGAGGTGCTCGAGGCCGCGGTGCGGGACGCGGAAGCCGCCGGCCTGGCCCACGTCTGGGTGCAGGACCATCTCGCGATTCCGCCTGACGACGCCGAGGGATCGGGCGGTCGTTACCTCGACCCCCTCACGACGCTCGCCTGGTTGGCAGGGCGTACCGAGCGGATCGGGCTCGGAACCGGAGTGATCAACCTGCCCTACCGCCCGCCCCTGCCCACCGCGAAAGCCATCGCGACGGTGCAAGAGCTCTCGGGCGGCAGGCTCCACCTCGGGATCGGTGTCGGCTGGATGAAGCCCGAGTTCCGGGCACTCGGCGTCCCGCGGCACGAGCGCGGGGCCCGCACGGACACCACCCTCGACTTCCTGCACCGCGCCTTCGCCGACGACGTGGTTCGGGAGAACGGGCAGGACTTCCTGTTCCTACCGCGCCCGACGCGGCCTCCGATCTACGTAGGGGGCCACGGCGAGCATGCCCTGCGCCGCGCGGCGCGCTTCGGCGATGCGTGGCTGCCGATGGGGGGATCCCCGGAAGATCTGTCCAAGGCGCGCGCGCGGCTCGGGGAACTCGCTCAGGAGGCCGGACGCCCGACTCCCCGCGTCGCCTGCATGACCGGCTTCGACCCGGATCACCCCGAGCGCGTGCCGGATCAGCTCGGAGGCCTCCGCGAGGCCGGCGTGTCCGAGCTGATCGTGGGGATGCGCTACGCGGATCTCGACGACTATCGACGCCACCTCGGGTTCCTTGCGGAGCACGTCCTGTCTGTAGTGTAATCCGGGTCCTGGGAGGGGCTTCGCGGGAGCCACCGTGACTCACCCCCGATCCCGACTTGTGCTCTTCGTCATCGCCCTCGTTCCGCTCGTGTCGGAACCGGCGGTCGCCGCTTCGATCGAGATGTCGGAAACGCTGTGTTCGCCCCAGCGGGCCTCGGTTCCGATCGACGACGTGTCCGACGCGGGAAACCCGGCGACCTGCGTCGCGCGCTTCGCGACCAACGAGATCTTCGCGACGGCAACGGCCCAGGCGGGGTTCACGCCGTTCGGCGGTCTCGCGGTCTCCTCCGCTTCCGCCGCCGGTGGCCAACCCCTCGCCCAAAGTATCCAGGGAACGGCTGCCAGCAGCTACGTCGTCGATGTCGTCCTGAGCGGTCCTGCGGCGTCGGTCTCGACCTCGTTGAACGGCTTCCTCGACGTGCAGACGCTGACGGGCAGCGGACAACCCGGCCTCGCCTCCGTGTTCTTCGACATGGGTCTGGTCGGAGCGCAAAGCGCCCTCTTCTATCAGGAAGGCTGCCTGAATCGCGCCTCGTGCGCCGGCATCGTCAGCAGCCGGAGCGAGCTACTTCCGGTCGGTGTCCCCCTGTCGATTCAGGTTCGATTGATCGGGGTCGCCCTGACGGGCATCCTGGGGCAGCCGGGGAACTCCACCGTGGCGGTCACCGCCTTCGCCCACCCGGATCTCGACGCGGTCTTCGACCTGCCCGCCGGCTTCACTGCCAACTCCACCGACGGCAGCATCGTCGACAACCGCTGGATGGGATCGGTCGCGGAGCTCGAAGCCCTGGCCGGGTCGATCGCCGTCGATCCGATCGTCATCCCCGAGCCCTCGACCGGCGCGCTGGTTGCACTCGGGGTGGCGCTGCTCGGGGCCCGGAGCCGGCTGCGGCGCTGAGCGCTACTCGCGGAGGCGGAGCTTGAGCTCGCCTTCGCGGATCTCCATGGCGTCGATGCCCGCCGCGAAGCTGCGCCAGAAGCCCGGCGTTTCGCCGAAGCGCTCGACCAGGTCCACGTGCTTCAGGTTGCCGAGCCAGGCGTTCGGGATCGGGACGCCCATCAGGCTGACACCGCGCAGGATCACGACCGGGCGACCCTCGGCGTACTGCAGCTCGACGCCGGCGCTCACGCGCAGGATGCGTCCGCCGAGCACCGGGAAGTCGGGGTCCATGGGAATCAAGAGCTTCGCGCTGGCCAGGTCGTCCGAGAGATCGATCGCCAGGCGATCGCCCAGGTTCGTGTTGTGCGCGAGCGCCGCGTTGAGCTCGCGCTCGGTGAGCCCGATCTCTCGCTTCGTGGGATCTTCGCGGTAGGGCTCGGGCTCGAGCTTCGGGAGCGGGGGCGTCTCTCGGGGCGGGCGCGCGGCCACGTCCGGGGTCTGCTTGCGTTCGGGCGGGTCGATCCCGAGTGCGCGCAACTTGCTGTCGAAGACACGCTGCTCGGCTTGGTTCAGTGCAACGGGTTCGAAGCGGTCCGGGAACACGTAGGTGCGAACGATCCAGGCGCCCGCGACGACGACCGCCAGCAGCACGCCCAGCACTGCCAGCACCGAGCCTTGCTCACGCCGATTCCGCGTTTCGTGCTTCCGTTTCATCGGTCTTCTCCTTCGCTCCCGGCTCTGCCTGGTGTCGTTCCCACCCGGTCGAATGCACGTCGGGCCTTCGACGTCACCGTCGACCCATCCATTCCCGACGGATGGCCGATACCGCTTCCGATCCCCGATATCGCTTCCGATCCCGGGAAGGCGCGTGCATTCTAGGGCCCCAGGCGCGATCCGCGCCGGAACCAGGGGGAGCGGATGCGACGCACGACCGTGGCGGACTCGAGGGAACGGATCAGCCGGTGCAGCCGCCGGCGACGCCGGCAGCCCTGCGGCATCGGACTCGCGGTCGCGCTGTTCGGCCTCGCGTGCGGCGATACGGCGCCCTCTCCTGCGCCCACGACCGAAACGGAAACGGCGGCCGAGGCGCCGGAGCCCGAACCGGCGCCGCCCGCCCTCGCGCCTTCCGGCCAGCCGTACAGCGAAGAACGTGTGGCCTGCGCGAACCGCGACCCCGAGCGCCAGGTCTTCTGGGGCGAGCTCCACGTGCACTCGCGGCTGTCGATGGACGCCTACCTGTGGGATGTGCGCGGGGGACCCGACGAGACCTACCGCTTCGCGAAAGGTGAGGAGATCGCGTTCCCGCCCCTCGACGAGGCCGGCGTGCCGACGCGCCCGGCGCAGCTGGAACGCCCGCTCGACTTCGCGGCCCTCACCGACCACGCGAGCTACCAGGGCGAGGTCTCCCTGTGCACCACGCCCGGCTCGGAGATCTACGACAGCCAGGGCTGCGGCGTCTTCCGGGGCGAGATCCCGGTCGAAGACGCAACGGGCTTCGGCAACTTCGCCGCGCGCATGGGGTCGATCGGCGGTGCGGGGGATGAGCAGAACATCGTGCCGAAGCGCAACACCGCGCTCTGCGGCGAGGACGGAACGACTTGCAAGGACGCGATGCGCGCGGTCTGGGATGAGCAGCAGGCCGCTGCCGAACGCCACTACGACCGCAGCGCCGAGTGCTCCTTCACCACCTTTCACGGCTACGAATACACGGCGACCCCCGGTCTCGCGAAGGTCCACCACAACGTGATCTTCCGAAACGCCGCAGTGCCCGCGTCTCCCCTGCCCTGGGTGGACATCCCCGACGTCTACGATCTCTGGAAGGGCCTTCGCAGCGAATGTCTCGACGCGGGAATCGGCTGCGACGTCATCACGATTCCCCACAACTCGAACCTCTCGAACGGCAACATGTTCGCTGTCACCGGCAAGGATCTGCCCCTCGAAGAGCAGCGCGCGCGCGCCGTCCTGCGTCGCGACGTCGAGCGGCTCGTCGAGATCACCCAGATCAAGGGCGACTCGGAGTGCCGCAACGGCATGTACCAGGTGATGGGCGCCCCCGACGAGTTCTGCGACTACGAGCACTGGCGGTGGCGGCCGCCGGAGACGCCGGACTGCGAAGAAGGCACCGGCGTCGGCGCGCTAATGGGTCAGGGCTGCGTCTCGCGCAACGACTTCGTGCGCTACGCGCTCCTCGAAGGCCAGCGCGAACAGAACCGCCTCGGCGTGAACCCCTACAAGCTCGGCTTCATCGCGGCGACCGACGCGCACAATGCGAACCCCGGCGACGCCGAAGAGTACTCCTACCAGGGCTGGTCCGGCGCCCAGGACGCGACGCCCGGGCAGCGCCTCACCGCGATGCCTCCGCAGGTGCCGTCGGCGGCGACGCCCCTCGCGTCGAACCCCGGCGGGCTCGCCGCCGTGTGGGCCGAGGAGAACTCGCGCGACGCGCTCTTCGACGCCATGAAGCGTCGCGAGACCTTCGCAACGAGCGGCCCACGGATGACCGCGCGCTTCTTCGGCGGCTGGGACTACCCGGCGGATTGGTGCGAGAGCGCCGACCGCGTGGCGGCCGGCTACGCCGGCGGGGTCCCGATGGGCGGCGATCTCCCCGGCGCCCCGGAAGGCGCGACCGCTCCCGTGTTCGCGATCTCGACGCTCCGGGATCCAGGCGTGGCCGCGCACCCAGGCGGTCTGCTCCAACGCGCCCAGGTGGTGAAGGGCTGGGTCGACGACGAGGGGCGCTACCACCAGGCGGTCTACGACGTGGCCGGCGGTGACAACGACGCCAGCGTCGACACGAACACCTGCGAAGTGTCCGCGGTCGGCCACGATGACCTATGCGCCGTCTGGCAAGACCCGGAGTTCGACGCATCGCGCCGGGCCGTCTACTACCTGCGCGTCCTCGAGAACCCGAGCTGCCGCTGGAATCAGCTCCAGTGCCTCGCCCTACCCGAGGGTGAGCGACCCAGCGGCTGCAACGACCCGAACGTGCCGCGCGTCATCCAGGAGCGGCTCTGGACCTCGCCCATCTGGTACGAAGGCCCCGCAGCGGGCTGATCGCGAGCGTCACGCACACAAGCGGCCGGCGCCGACGGTTTCCGGAGCGGAACTCAGCGCAGCCGGAAACGCCACTCGACGAGAAACCGGTGCCCCGGCCCGGAGGCAACGCAGAGACTCGGGGCCACCCGCGAGCCATTTCGCGGAGGAAATCCGTCGGCGCAGGCCAGCGCGACTCGCTTGCCTAAACAGGCCTTCGCTGCGAAAGCGCGAGCGCGTTCTCGCGCATGACGAGCCGGATCTCGTCGTCCGAAAGCCCGGCGAGGTCCTTCGCGTAGTCGGTCGGATCCGCGAGCCCTTCGGCGTGGGGCCAGTCCGAGCCCGCCACCATGTTCGCGGCGCCGACGAGATCGCGCAGCAGGGTGATGTCGTCCTCGTGGAACGGTGCGATCCACACGTGACGCCGGAAGGTCTCGCACGGATCTTCGACGAAGTACCCCGGATCCTGCCCGTACACGCGCTCCATCGACTGGAAGAGCCACGGTACCCAGAACGAACCCATCTCGATGCTCGCCATCCGCAGGTTCGGGAAGCGGTGGAAGAGCTGGTGGGAGATCAGCGCCGCGAAGAGATCGAAGGGGGCCTTCGACGGCATCGCGATGCTGCGGAACGGCGAGTTCTTGAAGCTCTGGGTGGTCCCGCCTTCGCCCCAGTCGTGCATGTAGTCGCCGTAGCCGGAATCACCGCCGTGGTACACGACGGTGATGCCCGAGTCGTTCACGACCTGCCAGAACGGATCGTAGTAGGGATCGGCGGGCGAGCGGCTGCCCGCCTTGTCGTAGACGAAGGACGGCCGCATCACGATGAAGCGCGCGTCGTTCTCGAGGGCCCACTCGAGCTCGCGGATGCCGCGATCGCGATCCATGATCGAGATGTAGGGCGCGCCATAGATGCGGTCCTGGTACGCGAAACCCCAGTCTTCGAGGAGCCAACGGTTGAAGGCTTCGAAGGCCGTGTGGACGGCCTCGGTGTCGTCGCGCAGGGCCTCTTCCATGCCGACCCCCAGGGTCGGGAAGTAGATCGCCTTCTCGACGTTCTGATCCGTCATGACCGACAGGCGGAGGTCACGATCGCGGTACTCGGGACGAATCGGCTCGAGCTCGCCGAAGGCCTCGCGGATCGTCAGACCCTCGGGATTCTTGCCTCGGTAGTACTGGTCGAGACAGCCGGGCTTCGCGACCGGATCGAAGGTCGGGTTCGGGATGAAGCGGTTCACCTTCCCCGCCACGAGTAGCGACTTGCGGCCGTTCACCTCTGCCCAGTCGAGGCAGCGTCGGCGCATCTTCGGGTCGATGTGCCGGGTGAAGGCGTCCTCGGCCTCGTAGTAGTGGTTGTCCGCATCGAAGATGGCGTAGGGAAGCTCGACCATGGCGACTCCAGCGAAGAGAGGGAGGATGCGGCGAGGGGTGCGCTCGCCGGTCGGCAAGGATATCCGCTGACTCGCCGAGAGCGAGCGCCCGCTACGTTCGGGTGATGGAGATCGTCAACCCGGCGTGAGCGAACCGGCGGCACGCTCCGAGAACTCCGCGCGCATCGACCTCGGCGAGGGCGCCTGGCTCGAATGGTGGCCCCGCTTCCTGGCTCCAGAGGACCGGCCGGGCGTCGAAGCCTTGGCCAGCGAGCTGCCGCTGCGCCCGGACACCTTCACCCTCTTCGGCAAGACCGTGCCCGTGCCGCGGCTCCTGTCGTGGCACGGCGATCCCGGCTGCAGCTATCGCTACTCGGGCCAGACCTATCCGCCCACCCCCTGGACGCCAACCCTGCTGCGGCTGCGCGCGGCGCTCTTCGAAGAGACCGGGCTCGATTTCAACGGCGTCCTCGCCAACTACTACCGCGACGGCGCCGATTCGATGGGCTGGCATTCCGACGACGAGCGCGAGCTGGGCCCGTCCCCGGACGACATCGCCATCGCGTCGATCAGCCTGGGCGCCGAGCGCCGCTTCCGCATGCGTCACCGGCAGGACGGAAGAGGCCGCGACGGGCCGCTCCCCGACGGCAGCCTGCTGCTCATGCGCGGGACGACCCAGCGCCACTGGAAGCACAGCCTGCCGAAGACGCGCCGCCCGATCGGGCCGCGCCTCAATCTGACGTTTCGGATGCTGTGTCGGTGAAGGTCTCGTGCATCCGGGAGCGACCGCCGGGCCCGGAGTAGGCCATGCCATAGCCGGGCTCGGTCTCGAAGGGAATCTCGGGCATGGCCGCGACGGCCTTCCGCCAGGCGGCGACCAGGGCGTCCTCGGCGGCGTATTCGAAGGGATCCTCGAGAATCCGCTCTTCCCAGCCGCCGGGCTCGGGCGGGTTCGCGGCCAGCCAACGGGCGGTGCGTCGCAACGCCTCGCGCGGCGGCACAGCGTCCCGATAGCCGAGCTCGCGCTCGAGCTTCGCGGTGCTCATCACGCGGTGGGTGGTCAGGGGCTGGGTCACAAGCGGTCGCGCCGGCGTCGCGAGTGCCCAGGGCATCGAGACGATCTCGAGCGGGCGCTCCTGGCGATCGGCCAGCGCGGCGATCAACACCTCGGTGACCTGTCGGAGTGTCAGGATCTCCGCATCCGCCGCGTTGTAGAGCTGCCCACAGGCGGCTTCGGGTTGGTCGACGGCGAGCAGCAGTGCGTGGGCGAGGTTCTCGGCATAGCCGAAGTGGTGCAGGGTCAGCCCGCCGTCGGGGAGCACGATGAAGGGACGGCCGTCGAGGACTCGCCGGACGATGCACCACTCGCGCGGCACGGGCTGATAAGGGCCGTAGACGTAGGGGTATCGGAGGTGGGTGGCGTCGGGGTGGAATTGGAAGACCCGGTCTTCGGTCTGGGCAACGCGATATCCCTTCGAGTCTTCAACCGGGTCTTCGGTGCGCGGTGCGTCCTCGCGCGAAGGCACCGGCATCCCCGCCGGCTCGAAGAGCATCGGGTTCATGTAGCCCCGTACGCCGGGCAAGCCGCCGATCGAGACGAAGCGCCCGACCTGCCCCACCGTGACCTCGGCGATCGCGCGCAGGCGTCCGTAGGCCGCGACGCACAGGTCGAAGCCGTGGCCGCGAATCGCGTCGGCCACCTTCGCGCCGTCGTAGGCGTCCGTGTGGATGTGCTCGACCTCGGGCGGGATCTCGTCCACCTCGTGGCGACCGCTGTGGAGGATCGAGACGGTGTAGCCGCGTCGCAGCAAGCCATTGACGATGAAATGGCCGGTCGGTCCGGTTCCTCCGATCACGATGGCTTTCAAAACGGCTCCCTCGCTTGCCCCCGATCGAACGCGAGAGCGGTTCCACTGGACGCAAGAGCGTGTCCCCGGGACGCGAGACCATGCTCCTGGGACGCGAGAGCGTAGTCCAGGGCGAGATCGTAGACTGCGGGGCGATGCCGGTGCCGGGATGTCCAAGGAATCGGTGACCCCGGAAACGACCGAGCCGGGTGACCCGCGGCGCTGGAACCGCGCGAGTGCGCTCGGCTTCGGTGCGCTCCTCGTCGCGGCGGCCGTTCTGCGCCTGGGCCATTTCTGGGCGATCGGCACTCACGACCCGTTCTACGAGATCCCGAGCGTCGATGGGCAGCTCTACGACGCCTGGGCGAAGAAGCTCCTCGAAGGCGACCCCCTGAGCGACGGCGTGCTCTTCCTGGGGCCGCTCTACGCCTACTTCATGGCCGGGGTGTACGCCGTGTTCGGGAGCTCGCCGGCCACGGTGAAGGGTGTGCAGGTCGTGCTCGGAACGGCGAGCGTGGCCCTGGTCGGTCTCGTCGCGCGCGAAACCTTCGACCGGCGCGCCGCACTGGTCGCCACGGGCTGCGCCGCGTTCTACGCCATGCTGATCTTCTACGGCGGCACCCTGATGGTGGTGAACCTCCAGGTGCCCCTGGTCCTCGCGGCCCTCTGGCTCGCCCTGCGCGCGTTGCGCGATCCCACGGCCTGGCGCTGGTTCGCCTGCGGCCTGGTCCTCAGTCTGTCGGCACTCGCGCGCCAGACGACGTTGCTCTTCAGCGCGGGACTCGGCGTCTGGCTCTGTCTCGAACTGGGGCGCCGCCTGCCCTGGGAGCGCGTGGCGGGCTACGCGGCGGCCTTCGCCGCGGGTGTCTTTCTCTTGATCCTCCCCTTCACCTGGCAGAACTACCAGGCGAGCGGCGAGTTCCTGCTGCTCAACTCGACGAGCGGTCCGAATCTCTACATGGGCAACAACGCCCGCAGCGACGGGACCTGGGTGCGGCCTTCGATCGCCGCTCGTGTCGACAACCCGATCGCCATGCGCGACGCCTTCCGCGCCGCTGCTGAACGCGAAGCGGGGCGCCCCCTGTCGGCGAGCGAAGTCTCGCGCTTCTGGAGCGACCAGGCGTGGGGCTTCATCCGCGAGGACCCCGGCCGTTGGCTGCGGCTCGAAGCGCGGAAGCTCCTGCTCTTCTGGAACGCGCGCGAGGTGTGGAACAACCGCTCGATCGAGATCTCGCGCGACTTCTCCTGGGTGCTCCGCCTGCCTTTGCTGTCCTACGCCTGGATCCTGCCCTTCGCGGTCGTCGGTCTCGGCGTGACCTGGCGCCAGGCGCGCACGCTCGTTCCGCTCTACGGGCTGCTCGCCACCTATCTGTCGACGGCGCTGATCTTCTTCGTGCTTTCCCGGTATCGGATGCCGGCGCTCCCCGTGCTGATGGTCTTCGCCGGGGCGGGGGCGGTCGCACTCTACGACGGGCTCCGCGCTCAGGAGTGGCGACGGCTGGCGCTCCCGGCGCTCGGGGCCGTTACCGCACTGGCCATTGCCCTGCTCCCGATGGGCAAGGACAGCCTGCACATGGCCCACTACAACCTGGGCAACAAGTACGCTGATCTCGACCGCACCGACGAGGCCATCGCCAGCTTCGAGCGATCGATCGCGCTACGACCGCGCTTCATCTCGAGTCACAACAACCTGGCGATCGCCTACGAGAAGCAAGAGCGCAACGAAGACGCGATCGCGGCCTGGAACCGCGTGCTCGAACTGTCGGTGGAGCAACGCGATCGTCGGCGCTACGTGCGCGCCGTGCGGCACCTGACCCTGCTCGGCGCGCCGCCGCCGCCGCCGCAGGCGCCCTAGCGCTCCGCCGGGGTTTCCTGCTTCGCGAAGAAGCCCAGCCGGTTCGCTTCCATGAAGCCGAGCACCTTCGGGAACTCGGGACCGTCGTGGGGAAACACCTCGAGCTGGGCACGATCGTTCGCGCTCGCGACATCGCGGGTCTCGAGGTAGGTCTCGACCCAGCGCTGCTTGCCGCGCGACAGGTGTTCCATGAAGCGCGCCTCGTTCGGCCGCATGGGAATCGTGGCCCAGAGCATCGCAACGACCGCCACCGCCGCGAAGCCATGGCGCACCCGCCGCGTCTGGCAGGCCTGGCTGCGCAGGTAGAGGCCGAGGAACGCGGGCACCAGCAACGGCACGTAGCGCGTCGACTGGGAACCGGGAAGGCCGTAGTCGAGCCGGCCGTAGGCCGTCGTCGCCACGTACAGCAGCGTGAAACCGCAGAGCACGACGATCGCCGTGGCCTCGGCCCGCCGCGGGGTGTCGCGGAGCAGACGCCATCCCTGTTCGGCCGCCACGCCGAACGCGAGCAGCGCCGCCGTCCCGCCCAGTCCGAGGGAAGCCCAGTTCGCTCCCTTCAGCCCGAGGACGTTCGCGAACATCAGCGCGGCGTAGATCGCGTAGCTCGCGACCGGATGGCCCTGCGGGTTGATGTCGTCCAGGCCACCAACTGTCGTGTAGTCCCACAAGAAGATCCCGATCCACGCGCAGGAGAGCACGACCCCCGCTGCTGGCCACTGCCACCCGCGGCCCTCATCGTCGCTGCGATCGAGCCAGGCACAGAGCACGAGAATCGGGGGAGTGAGGGCACCGACGAAGATCCCGAAGCCGGTGTGGATCAGCAGGAAGTCGAGGAAGACGACGCACGCATAGCGCCGACGCCGCGCCTCGATCCCGAACGCCAGGCAGTAGAGCAACAGCAAGAGCAGCGGACCCGCGCCGTGGGAGAGGTTCGGCGTGTGAACGAAGATTCCGTACTGGGCCGGCGTCAGGACCAGCAGGGGAATCGCCGCGTCGCCCGCATGGAGCGTTCCACTCGTGCGCATGCGCAGCGCCAGTGCGAGCCCGGCAGCGACGACCACGGCGCCGCCCACCACGAAGGCATCGACGCGGGCGTTCCAATCCGTGGCCTCGGCCACCCAGGCCGTCACCCAGAATCCGATGCCCTGACGGTGGGGACCGTGCTGCCAGCGGAACCAGTCCCACAGCCCGTGATCGTCCACGAAGGCCTGGAACAGCGTGTACTGATCCCAGTAGAGAACGTTGACCGCGTGCGCATCGATCAGGGAGAAGAGCCGCACGCTCGCCGCGAGAAAGACGAGTGCGACGGCGGTGACGCCGAGCCAGCGCCAGCGGTCTCCTGTGGCGCTGACGCGGTTCGTTTCGTGCTCCCCGGACGGCGCCATCGGCGCGTATGCTAGACGCCCGCCACCTGGGAGGAAACGTGCCGCGGACCTGCGCTCTCCTGTGTCTCTTCGCGACCCTGCCCCTGGCTGCGCACAGCCTGGGCGACGAGGGCACCTACTCGCCCTACGCGGGCGACCCCATCCCCCAGCAGGTGTTCTGGGGCGACACCCACCTGCACACCACCAACTCGCCCGACGCCTATCTGTTCGGTGTGCGGCTCGCGCCCGATACCGCCTTTGCCTTTGCGCGCGGCGAGCAGGTGACCGCCACCCACGGTCTGCCGGTGCGCCTCGAGCGGCCGCTCGACTTCCTGGTGGTGTCGGACCATGCCGAGTACCTGGGCCTGGTGAAGCGCCTCTTCGAAGGCGACCCGAAGCTCCTCGCGACGGAGTACGGGGCGGAGCTGTCGGCGCTGAACCAATCGGGGGAGGACGGCCCGATGCAGGCCGCCATGCAGCTGGTGGACGACCTGTCCAACAACCGACAGAAGATGAAACTCCCCGAGCTCTCCACCGGGATCTGGCAAGAGGTGGCCGAAACGGCCGACCGCAACGACCGGCCCGGCGTGTTCACCGCCTTCATCGGCTACGAGTGGACCTCGATGATCTCGGGGAACAACCTCCACCGCGTGGTGATCTACCGCGACGGGGCGGATCGGGCGGCGCAGATGGTCCCGGTGTCGAGCTTCGAGTCCGTCGACCCGGAGAATCTGTGGGCCTTCTTCGAGCGCTACGAGGAGAAGACCGGCGGCGACGTCCTGGCGATCCCGCACAATCCCAACCTCTCGAACGGCATGATGTTCCAGACCGAACGCATCGAACGCCACGGTCTGTCGAAGCGCTTCACCACCGAGTACGCCGAACGGCGCCGGCGCTGGGAGCCGCTCCTCGAGGTGACCCAGATCAAGGGCGACAGCGAATCCCACCCGTTCCTGTCTCCGAACGACGAGTTCGCCGACTTCGAGAACTGGGATCACGGCAACCTCAACCTCTCGGAGGCGAAGGAGAACCACATGCTCGTGGGCGAGTACGCCCGCGAGGCGCTGAAGGTCGGCCTCGAACAGGAGCGCAAGCTGGGGGTGAACCCGTTTCAGTTCGGGCTGATCGGCAGCACCGACAGCCACACGGGGCTCGCGACCGCAGGCGAGGACAATTTCTGGGGGAAACACTCCCTGCTCGAGCCGAACGAGAAACGCCCGGAGTCCCTGCTGGGCGGATTCGGAGAGCAGCGCGTCGAGAGCTGGCAACAGGTGGCCTCGGGCCTGGCCGCCGTGTGGGCGACCGAGAACACGCGCGCCGCCATCTTCGATGCGATGGAACGACGCGAGACCTACGCCACTACGGGCCCGCGGATGACCGTGCGCGTCTTCGCGGGCTGGGACTTCCGGCCGGAGGATTTCGAAACGCCGAACTTCGCGCGCCTGGGCTATGCGCGGGGCGTCCCGATGGGTGGCGTTCTGGAGGAACCGCCGAAGGGCGCGGCTCCGCGGTTCCTGGTGCAGGCCCTGCGGGACCCGGCGGGCGCCAACCTCGATCGGGTCCAGATCATCAAGGGCTGGCAGGACTCCCGGGGACGCCTGCACGAGAAGATCTACGACGTCGCGCTCTCGGACGGCCGGGTGCGCGACGACGACGGCAGCGTGCCGCCCGTCGGCAGCACCGTCGACGACGAGAAGGCTACCTTCACCAACGCCATCGGTGATCCGCACCTCGACGCCTACTGGCGCGACCCGGACTTCGACCCGAAGGAGCGAGCCTTCTACTACGTGCGCGTGCTCGAGATCCCGACGCCGCGCTGGATCCAATACGACGTCGCCCGCTACGAGGTCGAGGCGCCGAGCGAGAGCCCGACCACCGTCCAGGACCGCGCCTACACGTCTCCGATCTGGTATTCCCCTGCGGACTGACTGGAGGAGTTTCGTGTCCCTTCCCGGCTGGCGTCCCGCACGGCGCCTCTCCCTCGCTCTCCTGTCGCTCGCGTTCACGGCCGTGGCCTGCGCGACCCCCTACTTCCCGAGCGAGGACGTTCCCGCGCACCTGGTCGCCGCCGTCGATCATCCCGATCGGCATCCGGAAGACGTCCAACGCGACGCGGATCGCAAGCCGGGCGAAGTGCTGGCCTTCTTCCAGATCGAGCCCGGCATGAAGGTCGTGGACCTGATGGCCGGCGGGGGTTACTACACGGAACTCGTGGCGCGCGCGGTCGGCCCCGAAGGAGCCGTCTACGCCCACGACACTGCCTGGAAGATCCAGAAGTACGGCGAGCGCCGACTCACCGAGGTGCGCTCGAAGCCCGGGCTCGGCCACATCAAGCGCTGGGTGCAGGACCTCGACGATCCGAAACTGCCCGAAGGCCAGCTCGACGCGGCGCTCCTGCTCCTCTTCTACCACGACACCTTCTGGCAGGAAGTCGACCGCGAGGCGATGAATCGCGCGATCTTCCGCGCCCTCACCCCGGGTGGCGTGTATGGCGTCATCGATCACACGGCCGAACCCGGCAGCGGCGACCGCGACGTCGAGACGCTGCATCGCGGTGACCCGGACCTGATCCGCGAAGAGATCCTGGCGGCGGGCTTCGTCCTCGAGGAAGAGAGCGATCTCCTGCGCAACCCGGAAGACGATCGGACGCGCAACGTCTTCGCGCCCTTCCTGCGCGGCAAGACCGATCGCTTCGTCTATCGCTTCCGCAAGCCCTTCGGGCCCTGAGGGCAGAGCCCCCCACTGCGATTTAGGGCGAACCCGAGACCCGCGAAAGGCAACCTAGGAACGAAGGGTGCGGCGGGAGACTTCTTCGGATGGCCCGATCGCATTGGCGCTGCTCGTGGTGCGACCCCGAGTGCGAGAACAACGCAGCCGTCGTGACCGACGACGTGAACTTCGGCATCTGCGACGACTGTCTGACGCGATGTCTGGCCGACGTGCGCAGAACACGGGCGCGACGCGACACCCGCCGACCGCTCCCCGGCCGACGCGCGCGCCCAGCGCGCAGCGCAACGACTTCGTAGCGGGCCGCTAGGCCGTCGGCGCCGTCTGCGGACCGCGGATCAGACGCCCGGGCATCGCGCCGGTCGCTTCGCCGTCCTCGTAGGTCACCTCGCCGCTCTGGATCGTGTAGCGGTAGCCGTCGACCTTCTGGATCAGCCGACGCCCCTCGGCCGGCAGGTCATGGACCATCTCCGGCGCGTGAATGTGCAGGGCGTCGAAGTCGATCACGTTGACGTCGGCCTTCATGCCGGGCTCGAGCAGCCCGCGGTCTTCGAGACCGTAGAGTTCCGCCGTGCGACGCGTCTGCGACGCCACGATCCACTCGAGGGGCAGCTTCTCGCCGCGGTCGCGGTCGCGCACCCAGTGGGTGAGCAGGAAGGTCGGCATGCTGGCGTCGCACACCAGACCACAGTGCGCGCCGCCGTCCGAGAGACCGAAGACGGCCTGCGGGTGCTGCATCATGGTGCGGATCGCCTCGAGGTCACCACCCGAGTAGCCGAGCAGCGGCAGGTAGATCAGCCCCTGTCCGTCGCGCTCCATCATGAGGTCATAGGCGACCTCTCGCGCGCTGCGCCCCTCGCGCTCGGCGATCGCCGCGATGCTGCGGTCGGGGGCCGGCTCGTACACCGGCGGATCGCCGAGCGGATACTGACGCTCGAAGCCCTTCGCGAGGAACTCGAGGATCCCCGGGAGCGGACGATCCCCGAAGTCGGGGAACGAGTTCAGGACGGCCTCGCGCACCGCCGGGTCGGCGAGCTTCGCGCGCCGCTCGGCGATCGGGAGATCCTGGATCTCCTGGTAGGCCTTGCTGAACGAGAAGGGGTGGAAGGAGTTCTCCCAACCCAGCAGCAGGCCGGCCGGGCGCTGGGCGACCTGCGGCGTCAGACGTCCCCCTTCCGCGGCGTCTTCGTCGACCGCCTCGAGCAGGCGCTTCCACTGATCCGGGTCGTTCGGGTTCTGCAGGCAGGCGAAGGCGACCGGCTGGCCGGTCTCCTTGCCAAGGCGCCGCATCCAGGCGAGCTCGTCGCCTTCCGGCGCCAGGTCGCTCGCCACTTCGAAGACCCCGTGCCCGACCTCGCCGAGCATGCGGCCGATGCCGAGCAGCTCTTCGTCTTCGGCGTGGGTGCCGGGGACGAGCTCGCCCTCGACGTCGCGGTGCAGGATGGTGCGCGACGTGGAGAAGCCGAGCGCTCCCGCTTCGAGGCCTTCCTTCACGAGCGACGCCATCGATGCGATGTCGTCGGACGTGGCCTTCTCGTTCTTCGCACCGCGCTCGCCCATCACGTAGGCGCGCACCGCGCCGTGGGGGATCTGGGTGCCGACGTCGAGCGCGCGGGGTTGGGCGTCCAGCGCGTCGAGATACTCGGGGAAGCTCTCCCAGTTCCACTGGATGCCCTCGGCGAGCGCCGTGCCCGGGATGTCCTCCACTCCTTCCATCAGCTGGATCAGGAACTGTTCCTTGCCGCGCTCGACCGGCGCGAACCCGACGCCGCAGTTGCCCATCACGACCGTGGTCACGCCGTGCCAGCCCGAGGGCGAGAGATAGGGATCCCAGGTGACCTGGCCGTCGTAGTGGGTGTGGATGTCGACCCAGCCGGGCGCCACCAGCAGGCCCGTCGCGTCGATCTCGCGGGTGGCGGGTCCGAGGTCGTCGCCTACCGCAGCGATGCGTCCGTCCTGGATCGCCACATCGGCCGGTCGCGCCGGGGCGCCGCTGCCGTCGACGACGGTTCCGCCGCGAATCACGAGATCGTACATGGGGTCCTCCTGGGAGCGCGGGGATCGACCCCGTTCGCTGCGAGCCTGCGCGCATTGCCTCACATCCGAGCGGTTCGAACCGGCGCGGGTGGGGACGCGTCGCGCGGCGACCCGATCAGGAAACCCGAGTTCCCTGGCCGCGTCAAACCGCCGCGTCGGCCTCGTCCCGGGGCCGCCAGCCACCCGGCACCGCCCCCTCGGGCACACCGGCGGGCACGTCGATCTCCACCGGCCGGATCGGGCGGCGCAGCTCGGGAAGCTCGGCCCGGGCCATCTCCTCGCGCACCTCTTCCGGGAACTGGTCGAGCCAGTCCTGGGGCAGGGGCAGGCCCTCGACCCGGGCACGCGCATAGGCAGTGAGCTGGCAGAGGTAGCGCTCGGTCTCGCGGCACAGCTCCTCGAAGCGCTTCGGCTCCCAGGCATCGCGGGGTGGATGGATCGGCCCCCCGTAGACGTGCACGATGTGATTGAAGGGCAGCGGGATCAGCGAGCGATCCCAGGTGGGCAGCCGGTAGTAGCGCTTGCACCAGGTCTTCTCGGCAAACAGGCGCGACTCACACGCGACCGCGATGCTGACGGCGCCGCGCTTCATCCGGTACACGGGGCCCGTCGAGCCGTCTGTGGTGATGCCGTAGAGCACCCCGGGCGTGTGCTTCATGTGATCGATCATCGCCTGCACGGTGTCGACCGAAGTGCGCCGCTTCTGACTCGAGCTGGAACCACCACGGAACACGTTGAAGTTACACAGCTGCAGCATCTTCGTGATGATCGCGCCCGAGTCACCGCGACTCGCCAGCGTGTCGGGTCGGTAGTTGCGGAACGACCAGGCCACGAAGAAGACCTCGTCGTGCCAGAGCGCCCAGACGCCTTCGCCAACCTCGGCGCGCACCTGGTCGGGACGGAAGCCGATCTCTTCCACGCGGCTCGTCTTGTAGACGAACCACATGTACGCGACATAGAGATAGGGAACCGTGTAGAGGCCGAGCGTCATCAGGACGCGACGCAGCGCCTTCTTGGCGCGGCGCTTCCCCGAGGTCGTGCGGCGCTCCGAAGCTCCCATCGCGGCGAACTCTAGCAGCTCGCCCGTCGCCCTAGGCGTCGGTGAGGCTCATGCCGATCGGGCTGTAGCGCTCGCCGGCGGCCGCGCCGCGCGGCGCGATCGCGTCGATGCGCTCACGATCGGCGGCGCCGAGCGTGACGCCGGCCGCCCCCGCGTTCTCTTCGAGGTACTTGCGTCGCTTGGTTCCGGGGATCGGCGATAGAAAGTCACCCCGATCGAGGAGCCAGGCCAGGGCCAGCTGGCCCGGCGTGCAGCCCTTCTCGCGTGCGAGCGACTCGACGGCGTCGACCAGCGCCAGGTTGCGATCGAAGTTCTCCTTCTCGAAGCGGGGCGTCGTGTGGCGGAAGTCGTCCTCGCCCAGGTCTTCGAGCCGCTTCACCGCGCCGGTCAGGAAGCCGCGCCCGAGCGGGCTGTAGGGGACGAAGCCGACGCCGAGCTCCTGGCAGGTCTCGAGGATCCCGCCGGGCGCCTCGGGGTCGCGGCTCCACAGCGAATACTCGGTCTGCACCGCGGCGATCGGGTGCACCGCGTGCGCCCGCCGCAGGGTGTCGGGCGACACTTCGCTGAGACCCAGGTGACGCACCTTCCCCGCGGCGACGAGCTCGGACATCGCGCCCACCGTGTCTTCGACCGGAACGGTCGGATCGATGCGGTGCTGATAGTAGAGGTCGATGTGATCGAACCCGAGGCGTGCCAGGCTCGCATCGCAGGCGCTGCGCACGTACTCGGGCTTCCCGGAGATGCCGACCGCTCGGCCGCCTTCGCGCACGAACCCGAACTTCGTGGCGAGTACGAGGCCGTCCCGGTCCCCCCGCTCTCGGATGAAGCTGCCGATCAGCTCTTCGTTGTGTCCGCTGCCGTACGCGTCGGCCGTGTCCCAGAACGTCACGCCGAGCTCGAGGGCGCGCGCCAGGGTCGCCCGATTCTCGGTCTCATCGGGGGCTCCGTAGAACTCGGACATCCCCATGACTCCCAATCCGATGGCCGAGACTTCCAGGGCTCCGAGCCGACGCGATTCCATGAACTGCTCCTGTGGGCGCCCATGGCGCCGTGGGATGGGCGGACGGCGGGTCCGCCAAGGGCGCCCAGAATAGAGCGCCTTCCAGGCCCTCCGCGATGAGCGCCGGACGGCCCACCCCGGATGACGCAGACCGCCCGGTCCTTGGGTGGCACAGACCGCCGAGCCCGGAATGGGCGCGGCGTTTCGCCCCACGCGGAAGCGCGCTCCAGGCACTCCCCCACCGATCGAAGTGGGCCCGCTGCGATCCCTGCCGCTCCCATAGTTTGGGAGGTCGAGAGAGCCCGGTAGACTGGAGACGATGCCGGACCCCCGACCGGCCGCGTCCTCCCGCGGTCTTCGCCTTCAACCGATCCCTCGGGCCCAGCGCTGGCCTGGAATCGCCGTCGCCCTGGCTTCGGCGATGCTCCTGGGCGCGTGCGGTCAGGGCACCGATGCGCCCCGCGAGCGTCCGCCGGTGCGGGTGCAGGTGGTCACCGCGAACCCCGAAGCCCTCGATCGCACCCTGACTTCGGTGGGGTCCTTCGAGAGCCCGGAGATGACGACGATCGCCTCCGAGGTCGAGGGCCGGGTCGCCTCGCTCGAGATCCCGGAAGGCCAGCGCGTCGAGGCCGGCCACATCCTCGCCTACCTGGACGACGGCGAGGATCGCGCGAGCCTGAGCGTCGCGCGCGCGCGCCTCAAGAACGCCCGCGACCGGCTGAAGCGGCTCGAGAACCTGCGCGCCCAGAGCGTCAGTTCCGAGCAGGCCTACGACGACGCGCGCTCCGAGTTCGACGCCGCCTACGGCGGCTTCACCGAAGCCCGCACCCGGCTGGCGAAGACGACGATCGCCACGCCCTTCGCTGGCGTGCTCGGGCTCCGCATGGTGAACGTCGGCCAGTACGTGCAGGGCGGCACCGAGATCGTCGAGCTCACCCAGGTCGATCCGCTCGAGCTCCGCTTCGCCGTCCCCCAGCGCTACGCGGCCGACGTCGCGGTCGGTCAGCGCGTGGTCGGACGCGTCGGCAGCTGCGGCACGACCTTCGAGGGCGTGGTCGAAGCGATCGATCCGCGCGTCGATCCCGCGACCCGCAGCGTACGCCTGCAGGCCACGGTGCCGAACGCCGGCTCGAACCTGCTGCCGGGCATGGCCGTGTCCCTGCGGTTGGTCGTCGGAAAGATCCCCGACGCGCTCGTGGTCCCGCAGGAGGCGATCATCCGCCAGGGCACGAAGCACGTCGTCTACGTGCTCGACGCCGAGAACCGCGTCGAGAGCCGGACCGTCACCCTCGGCGAGTTCTCCCCGCGCGGTGTGCACCTCGTCAGCGGCCTCGAGCCCGGCGTGCGCGTGATCGCCGCCGGCCACCAGCGGCAGAAGCTGCGCCCCGGAAGCGTGACCGCGCCCGAACCCTTCGAGCCCGTCGACAACCCGAACCTCGCTCTCGGCGACGTCGACACCGAAGGACGCTGCGACCCGCCGGCGTGAGGCTGTCCGACCTCTCGATCGAGCGGCCGGTGCTCGCCACCGTGATGAGCCTGCTCATCGTCGTGATGGGCAGCGTCGCCTTCTTCACCCTCCCCGTCCGCGAGCTGCCCGACGTCGATCGGCCGCTGGTCTCGGTGACCACGGTCTATTCCGGGGCGAGCCCCGAGACCGTCGAAGCCACCATCACCGAGCCCCTCGAGCGCGTGCTCAACGGGATCGAGGGCATCCGCAACATCGACTCCCAGAGCTCCTTCGGCGGCAGCTCGATCAACATCGAGTTCGAGGCGGGGCGCGACATCGACCTGGCGGCGACGGAAGTCTCGAACGCGGTGTTGCGCGCCGTGGACCGGCTGCCCGACGACGCGAAGCGTCCCGAAGTGCGAAAGTCGGCGGCGAACGCGCGACCGATCATGTTCATCAACGTGATCGGGCCCGAGTACTCGCCCGTCGACCTGACCGACTTCGCCGACCGCTACGTGCGCACGCCGCTGCAGCTCCTGCCGGGCGTCGCGCAGGCGATCATCAGTGGCGAGCGCCGCTACGCGATGCGCGTCTGGCTCGATCCGGCCCGTATGGCCGCGCGCGGCGTCGACGCCCTCGACGTCCGGCGCGCCATCCAAGAAAGCAATCTGCAGCTCCCCGCCGGCGAGCTCGAGAGCGAAGGGCGGAAGTTCACGATCAACGCCGACGCGCGCATCGCCGACCCCGAGGTGTTCGGACGGATCGTGATCCGCGAGGACGACGATCTCCCCATCCGCATCGAAGACGTCGGCCACGTCGAGCTCGGCTCGGAGAACTACCAGAGCATCACGCGCCACACCGGCCGTGACGTCGTGGGCGTGGGCATCATCCGCCAGTCGCGCTCGAACGAGCTGGCGATCTCCCAGGCCGTCCGCGAGAAGCTCGACGACATCAACGCGACGCTACCCGAGGGCGTCTACGTCGATGTGGCCGTCGACTTCACCAAGTTCGTTCGCGAGGCGCTGAAGGAAGTGACGATCACCCTGGCGATCGCCTTCGCGATCGTGGTGATCGTGAACCTCGTGTTCCTGCGCTCGCCCACGACGACGGCGATCACCACCGCGGTGATCCCCGTGGCGCTGGTCGGCACCCTGGCGGGCCTGCTCGTGCTCGACTTCTCGATCAACGTGCTGACCCTGTTGGCCCTGGTGCTCTCGGTCGGGCTGCTCGTCGACGATTCGATCGTGGTCCAGGAGAACATCTACCGGCGCCAGGAACGCGGCGAGTCACCCCGCGAAGCGGCGCTGCGCGGCGCGCGCGAGGTCGGCTTCCCGGTGATCGCCACCACGGCCGCGGTGCTCGCCGTGCTGCTGCCGCTCTCGCTGATGACCGGCAACACGGGCCGGCTCTTCCGCGAGTTCGCGATCACGATGGCGGTCGCCGTCACGATCTCGACCTTCGTCGCGCTCACGCTCGTGCCCATGCTCTGCTCGCGCTTCCTGCACGTGGCCAGCGGTGAGAACGAACTGGCGAAGAAGTTCGAGCACGGACTCGAGAGCACCCGCAGCCGCTACCTCGGTTGGCTGGATGCCGCCCTCGCCCATCCGAAGCGCATCGCCGTTGCGCTGGTCGTCGTGGTCGTCGGGGTCGCCTTCGTCTTCGGCGACATCCGCCAGACCTTCCTGCCCGTCGAGGATCGCGGCCGGATGTTCGTCCAGATCCGCGCCCCCGAGGGCTCGACGGCGGCCTACACGCGGCGCGCGCTCTCCCAGCTCGAAGAGGTGCTGCTCTCGACCGACGAGATCTCCACCTTCTTCGCGGCGATCGGCATGGGCTTCGGCGCCCGGGCCAACACGGCGAACGGCATGGTCTTCACCACCATGACCCACTGGGACGAGCGCGCCGAGAAGCAGCAAGCCGTCGTGGAGCGGGTCCGCAATCAACTCTTCGGGATCCCGGAGGCTCTGGTCTACGCCTTCAGCCCGGCCTCGATCTCCCAGCGCAGCTACAGCGACGTCGAGGTGGTGGTGAAGAGCTCGAATGCCAGCCTCGACGAGTTCGCTGCGCTTCGGGACCAGGTGGTGGCCGCGATGCACGAGGTCCCCGGCCTCGTGAACGCCGACAGCGACCTGCGCCTCGAGAACCCACAGCTCGACATCCTCTTCGACCGCGAGCGCGCCGCCGACATCGGCGTTCCCGTCAGCGCCGTCTCCGAGAGCCTGCGCCTGCTGGTCTCGCAGAACCCGGCCGACGACTTCATCCTGCGCAACAAGAGCTACGACGTGGTGACGGCCCTGGCCTCGCCCTTCCGCAGCGTTCCCGAGCACCTGGGCGAAGTGCACGTCCGCACCCAGGACGGCGCGATGGTCGCGCTCTCGGGCCTGATCGACACGGTGCCCCGCTCGGCGCCCACCTGGCTCAACCACTACGACCTGCAGCGGTCGGTCACCTTCACGGGCAACCTCGCCGATGGCGCGGCGCTCGGCGACGTCTTGCCCGCAGTGCAAGCGATCGTGCGCGAGAACCTGCCGCGCGGCTTCTCCGTCGACCTGCGCAACGCCTCCCGCGAGTTCGTGGAGTCGGGCGCCCAGATCTATCTGACCTTCGTGATCGCGCTCCTCGTGATCTACCTGGTCTTGGCGGCCCAGTTCGAGAGCTTCATCGACCCGCTGTCGGTGATGCTGACGGTACCGCTCGCGACCTTCGGCGCTCTATTCTGTCTCTGGTTCCCGGGGGAGGTGAACGAGAAGCTCGCATGGATCGGGGTCGGCCCCCTGCTCCCCCAGTTCACCCTCAACCTCTACAGCCAGATCGGCATCATCCTGCTGGTCGGGCTGGTGACGAAGAACGCGATCCTGCTGGTCGACTTCGCCAACCAGGCCCGCGCCCGCGGACTCGAGCTGGGCGACGCCCTGCGCGAAGCGGGGAAGACGCGCTTCCGGCCCATCCTGATGACGAGCGTGACGTCGATCCTCGGCGCCATGCCGCTGGTGCTGGCGAGCAGCGCCGGCGCCGAGAGCCGTCAGGCGATCGGCGTTGCGGTCGTGGGCGGGCTCGTCTTCTCGACGGCGCTCACCCTGCTGGTGGTGCCCGTCGTCCACGGCGCCATCGTCCGCGCCGCGACACGCTTCGGCTGGGGTGCGCCGCCGCCGCTGGTCGAACTCGGCGACTCGGCCGAAGCCTGAAGGCTCGGCCCGTCTCGCGGGCGACCGCAGCAAAGGCACACCCCGCCGCCGGTTCCGGGGGCCTGGCCCGGGGGACGACGACGGAGTGCCTTGGGGGGAGGGTGCGTTCTTTGGGTGTGGTTGGTGGGTTGTTGGGGGGAAGGAAGGAGCGGGGGCTCCAGAAAACTCAGGCGGCGCGCGCGCGGAGCTGACGCAGGTACTGGACCACGTCGAAGACGGTTTCGAAGAGGCTCGCCGCCGTGTCCGGAATCGACATCCCGAAGGCTTCCTCGAGCGCGTCGAGCAGTTCGAGGGTGTCGAAGCGATCGAGTCCGAGTTCACTGTCGAGGCGGGTGGTCCAGTCGAGCTCTTCGAGGGGAACGCCGAGGTGCTCTGCCAGGATCTGACAGACGGCGGTGTCGGGTTCGTGTGCGTCTCGGAACATCTTCCGTCCTCTTTCCTTTGCGTGCGGCCCGTTCCGATTCGTAGGTCGCGCCGGCGCCGCATTCGGTAACTCGCATTCCGCGATTGGCGTTTCGACGCAGTTCGCCGTTCGCCGCTTCATCGGAGAAGCAGAACCGGGCGGTGCGGGAATACGAGCGAATCCAGGGGCTTACGCCCCGGCCGCCGGACTAGTCGCGGGGTCCGGGCAGACGGCCGGCCCAGGGCGCCGCGGCCTCGAGCTGGTAGGCGAGCGCCAGCAGGGTCGACTCCTCGCCGAGGCGGGCGGCGAACTGGCTCCCGATCGGCAGGCCGTTCGCGGACATGCCGAGTGGGACCGACATCGCCGGGTTACCCGCGGCATTCCACACGGGCGTGTACGAGACGTACTCGATCATCGGGTCGAAGACGTCCTCGAAGGGGAGCGTCCCGGCCTGGGTGCCGAGCGGGATCGGCGGCGTGCGCAGGACGGGCGAGAGTACGAGGTCGTAGTCGTCGAAGAAACCGTTCACCGCCGGGCCGTAGCCGTGCAGGAACGCGATGGCCTTTTCGAGACTGCCCTCGGGAAGCTTCGCGAAGAAGTCGGCCATGCCGAGCGTCACCGGTTCGAGCAGCTCGCTCGGGTTGCCGCCCTGGGCCTCGATCTCGCGGCGCAGCGCGAAGGGGCGCGCCATCCACAGCGCGAGGAAGTGCTCGCGGAACGCCTCGCCCTGATACTCGGGCATCGCTTCGCTGACCTCGTGGCCGAGAGACGCGCAGAGCTTCGCGGTCTCCTCGACCGAGGCGGCCACCTGCGGGTCGGCGTCCGTTCCGTAGGCCGTCTTCGTGTGATAGCCGATCCGCAGGCGTCGCTTCTCGGGAGCGGTGACGAATCCCGCCGCAGGCAGCGGCGCCTTCGCGTCGGTGCGCTCGGTTGCGGCGAGGAAGGCCGCGCTGTCGCGCACGGTGCGGCTGACGACGTGCTTCACCGAGATGTCCACGGGCCTGTTCGAGGCGCGCTGCGGGTTGCGACCACGGCTCGGCTTCAACCCGAAGAGCCCACAGCACGACGCGGGCACGCGAATCGAGCCCCCGCCGTCCGAGGCCTGGGCCATCGGCATCATGCCCGCGGCCACCGCGGCAGCGGCCCCACCGGATGAACCGCCGGCCGAATAGTCGAGGTTCCAGGGGTTCTTGCAGACGCCGAGCAAGGCGGGCTCGGTGGTCGCCACCAGCCCGAACTCGGGCGTGTTCGTCTTGCCGAGGATCACGAGTCCGGCCTCGACCGTGCGCTCGGTGTGGAGCGTGCTCTGCTTCGAGATCTGCTTCGCGAACATCCGCGAACCCATCGTGTTCCGCGTGCCCGCGAGATCGTTCAGATCCTTCAAGAGAAAGGGCACGCCGCGGAAGGGGCCGTCGGGGAGGCTGCCCTTCGACTCGGCGAGAGCGCGCTCGAAGAACCGCGTGGTCACCGCGTTGATCGGCGCGTCGAGGGTTTCGATCCGCGCGATCGTCTCCATCACGAGCTCGGCCGACGTGATCTCCCCCGTGCGGATCAGCTCGGCCTGGCCGAGGGCGTCGGCGTCGAGGGCGCGCGTCGGCACCGAGCGCAGCGCGGCGCCACCGCCACCGCAGGCGACGAGCCCGCTGCTCGCCAAGGACCACAGGAACGCGCGCCGATCGAGTGCCATGCCAAGCCTCCTTGCGGCAAACCTGCCGCGACTCGGCATGCTAGCTCGACGACGAGCGACTGTGGGCCGGAACGGGAAGAAACCGACGCGTGTCGGCCGGGTCTGTGTCCGGGTTCAGGCCGACGGGCTCGGTGAACCCGACGGGCGCCAGCGCGCCCAGGCTTCGCGCGGTGAGCGCACGAAGACCTTCAGGTCCTCGAGCGCCAGGTAGAAGACCGGCACGATCAAGAGGGTCAGCAGCATCGACGAGAACATGCCGGCGGCGGTCGCGACGGCCATCGGGGCGCGCGTCTCGGCGCCGGGCCCGATCCCGAAGGCGGCCGGGAGCACGCCGAAGATCATCGACAGCGCGGTCATCAGGACCGGGCGCATCCGGACGGGCGCCGCGCGACGCATCGCGGCCTCGGG
This sequence comes from Myxococcota bacterium, assembly GCA_039030075.1. NCBI lineage: Bacteria > Pseudomonadati > Myxococcota > Myxococcota bacterium. The sequence continues at coordinate 215,855 of JBCCEW010000004.1, forward strand.
CTCCATGCCGTCGTCGCGGAGCTGGTTCGCGTAGTCCACGAGCAGGATCGAGTTCTTCGTCACGAGCCCCAGGAGCAAGACGATGCCGATCAGACTGAAGAGGTTGATCGACATCCCCATCACCCAGAGGCCACCCAGCGCACCGACCATCGAGAACGGCAGGGCCAGCATCACGATCAGGGGCTGGGTGAGGCTCTCGAACTGGGCCGCCAGCACCATGTAGATCACCAGCACCGCCAGGCCGAACATCATCGTGAATTCGCTGAAGGTCTCGCGCATCGACTCGGCGTCGCCGGCCAGGCGCAGCGCGATCCCCTGCGGAAGGATCTCGTCGGCGATCGTCTGGGCGCGCGCCACGGCCTCGCCGAGGCTGATCCCCTCGAGATCCGCCGAGATCTCGACGCTGCGCAGGCGGTCGGTGCGCGTGATCGTCGACGCCGTCGCACCGGTCTCGATGCGCACGAGGTTCCGGAGATCCACGAGGTCTCCGTTGCGGGCCCGCACCCAGAGGTCGCCGATCGCGTCGAGGGTGTCGCGCTCGCTCTCCTCCATCCGCAGTCGGATGTCGTGGCGGCGCTCGCCATCGCGGAAATCGGCGATGTCCAGCCCACCGATCATCGCCTGGACGACCTCGGCCAGGGTCGAAGCATCGACGCCCAGAGCCGCGGCCTTTTCGCGATCGGGAACGACACGCGCTTCGGGCAGCCCGAGCCGCAGGCTCTTCTCGATGTCGACCAGGCCGCCACCGCTCTGGAGCCGCGACACCAGCGCGGTGGCGTACTCGTCTAGCTCCTCGAGCGAAGCGTTTCCGACCACCTCCACCTCGAAGGCGCGATCACTCGAGTTTCCGCTCGGGTCGTAGATCGCGATCTCCTGGCCGGGATAGGTGGACAGCTCGATGCGGGCGGCGGCCATGATCTCGGCCGCGCTGCGATCGCGCTGGTCGTGGGGCACGAGCTGGGAGTTCACCATGCCCTCGGTGGGCGAGTTGACGCCCATCGTGGTCGAACCGATGCGACCGAAGACGGCGGCCACCTCGGGCTGGGCGAGGAACCAGTCCTCGTTGCGCTGCATGATGGCTTCGGTGCGCTCGAGCGAGGTGCCGGGCGGCGTCTTGAACTGGACGACGATGAAACCCGAGTCGGCCTGGGGCATGAACTCGCCGGGCAGCCGGCTGCCGGCGAACACCGCCACGACGATCGCCGCGACGGCGATGCCGAAGGTCGCCAGGCGATTGGCGAGGGACCAGTCGAGCACCGCGCGGTAGGTCGCTTCGAGGGATTCGAACCAGCGCTCGAGGCGCTCGTAGATGCTGTCGGGCTTCCGCGGCTTGGGGGGAGGCATGCGCGCGGCGAGCATCGGCGTGAGCGAGAGCGCCACGAACAGCGAGATGATCACCGCCACCGACACCGTGACGCCGAACTCGGAGAGGAAGGCACCCATCTGCCCGCTCGCGAAGGCGACGGGAACGAACACCGCCGCCACCGAGAAGGTGGCCGCGGCCGCGGCGAGGGTGATCTCACGCGTACCGACGTGGGCGGCCTCGCGGGCGGACTTCCCGTCCTCCCGGTGCCGCTCGATGTTCTCGAGCACGATGATGGCGTCGTCGATCACCACGCCGATCGCGAGCGTGAGGCCGAGCAGGGTCATCGTGTTGAGCGTGTAGTCGAAGACCCAGATCATCCCGAAGGTGGTGATCAGGGACATCGGGATCGCCAGCGCCACGATCATCGTGGGGCGCGAGCGGCGCATGAAGATGAACACCACGAACACGGCGAGCAGGCCGCCGAACTGGAGGGCGAACATCGTCTCTTCGAAGGCTTCCCGGATCGAGCGGGAGTGATCGATATTGCCGTTGGCGTCGGCGATCTGGATGCCGTCGGGCATGAGCGGCCGCAGCTCGTCCATCCGCCGGTTGAACTCATCGACGATGGCGACCGTGTTCGCGTCGGTCTGCTTCGAGAGGCCGATCGCGATCCCCGGCTTCCCATTCATGTGGGTGGCGTCGCGGACGTCCTCCTGACCATCCTCGACGCGCGCGACGTCGCGCAGCCGGATCGGGGCGTCGCCGTCCCAGGAGATCACCATCGCGGCGAGCTCCTCGACCGAGCGGAACTCGGCGTCGGTCTTCAGCGCCCAGTCGACCGAGCTGCCCTCGATGAAGCCGCCCGAGCGCTCGACGTGCTCGCGGCGCAGGGCGCGCAGCACGTCGCCGGCCGCCAGCCCCCGCGCACGCAAGGCGTCCGGATCGATCCAGATGCGGATGTTCCGCTCGATTCCCCCGAAGAGCATGACGCCGGCCGCTCCGGGAATGCTCTCGATCACGGGCTTCACGTGCCGCTCGAGGTACTCGGTGGCCTCGGTGATCGGCATGTCGATCGCGACGGGCGCCCAGATGATCGGGAAGTTCGAGTAGTCGGCCTTCCCCATGCTGGGTGGGTTGATCTCGCGCGGAAGCTCGTCGAGCTTCAGGTTGAGTTTGTCGCGCACGTCCTGGGCGGCGACGTCGAGGTCGTGATCGAGCTCGAACTCCATGATCACGGTCGCCGCGCCCTGGGTCGCGGTGGAATAGATGTGACGCAGGCCCTCGAGGCTGGAGAATCCCTCTTCGAGGACGTCGACGATCTCGTCCTCCATCACGCTCGGGGACGCGCCTTCCATCGAGACGCGCACGCCGACGAAGGGAAACTCCATCTCGGGGTAGCGGTCGACGCCGAGTCGGGTGAAGCCCAGGATCCCGAACGTGGCCATCGCGAGGGCCATCATCCAGGTCAGCACGGGGCGCTGGATCGAGAGGTCGGAGAGGCTCATGGGGGAACCGCCGACTAGGCGCCGTCGGCGATTTCTTTCTTCGCCGCCAGGGCCCCCTGTGCACTCTCGCGCACGACCACCTGCGCGCCATCGACCAGGCCGCCGTGGCCCCCGCGCACGATGCGATCGCCGACGGCGATCGGGCCCTTCACTTCGACGCGTCCATCGCGGATCGCGCCGGTCTCGACCACGATGCGCTCCACGCGATCGTCGTCCCCGATGCGATACAGGATCGCGCCGTTCGCGCGCTGCACCAGCGCCTCTTCGGGGACCATCAACACGCCTTCACGCCGGTTCACGCCGAGGCTCAGCCGTGCGAAGAGGCCCGGGCGCAGGGTGCCCTCATCATTCTTGATCTCGGCCTTCATGCGCAGCGTGCGCGTCTCGGGGTCGACGGTGGGAGAGATGAAGGTCACGACACCGTGGAAGCGGCGATTCTCGAAGGCCCCGACCTCGATGTCGACGACCTGCCCCACCCGCACGCGCTCGGTATCGAGCTCGGTGAGCCGGAAGACGACCTCGAGCGGATCCAGCGCCACCAGTTCGAAGAGCGGCGCGCCCTTCTGCACGAACTCGCCGAGCTGCACCGCACGCTTCGCGACATGGCCGGAGAACGGCGCGCGCACGCTCGCGTCGGCGAGCGCGCGCTCGGCAACACCCATGTCGGCGCGGCGAGCTGCGTACTTCGAGCGGGCCAGGGAGAGCGCCGTCTCGGCCTCTTCGAGTGCCTGCTCGGAGGAGATGTTCTCGGTGCGCAGCTTCCGAATGCGCCCCGCCTGACTCTTCTCCTTGCGGTAGCCAGCCCAGGCTTCGGAGAGATGCGCGCGGTCGGCGGCCAGCTCGAGCTTGCGGCGCTCGGGATCGATTTCGATGACGGTGGAGCCGGCTTCGACGAACGCGCCTTCGTCGACGGAGATGCCGGTGATCCGGCCCTCGATCTCGGCGGCGATCATGGTGTGGAGCTTCGCCTCGAGGTCACCGCTCGCGCGGATCTCTTCCTCGAGGTCGACGGATTGGACCCGTGCCGCGGACACCGAAGGCGCGAGCACCTCCTCCACGACCTGTTCGTCACCGCAGCCCGCGCCGAGCCAGACGACCAGCGCAAGAGAGAGAATCAGATGCAGTCGCTTCACGGCCGAGTGGCCTCCTGGCGGGCGGGCGGGGTGGTCGCCGACATGCCGGCGAAGAAGGTGTGGAGGGTGCGTTCGGTGAGATCCGCGACCCATTCGTAGTCGGGCTCGATCACCTGCAGCGAGGTGAGACCGCGCATCACGGCCCAGAGCATCTGTCCGATCGTCTCGGCGTCGAGATCGCCGACGCGTCCGTCCTCGACGAGCGCCGCGATCGGACGCTCGAAGCGCTCGCGCACGCGCTCCATCGCGCGGGGCATGCGGCTCTCGCCCTTGCTCGACATCGACCACATCACGCGCGAGAAGCTCGAGTGCTCCACACTGAAGGCCACGTAGGCGGTCACGATGGCGTGGAGCTCGGCGAGGCGATCCTCGTGGGCTTCGACGCGGTCGAGCTCGTCGGCGAGACCCGTCATGCGCTCTTCGAGCAGCGCACGGATCAACCCGTCCTTGTCACCGAAGTAGTGGTAGACGGTCGGCGCCGAGTAGCCACAGCGGGCTCCCAGACTGCGGATCGAGAACTGGTCGCTGCCGGTCTCGATCAACAGCGCCTCGACGGCGTCGAGAATCGCTCGGCGCGTCTCACTGCGCTGGCGCTCACGACGCTGCTCGGCGCCCGGAACCTCGTCCGGAGCGGCCGGCTCCAGGGTTTGGAGTTCGGAGGAAGACATGGAGGATTGATCGGTGTTCAGGGCGTTGAACAGGAGTCAATGGGATTGACCACTGTTATATAGCGAAGCCCGGAAATTCCGCAAATCCACGTCCGAAAAGGGATTTTTGCCCCGCCTCCGTCGTCCCGGCGCCGCCGGTTCTCCGGTGGCCCTGCGGCAGGACGTGGGGGGACTACCCCAGCGCGCGCTGCAGCTTCCGAATCAGCTTCTTGCGCTCACCGGGCTCTTTCAGGCCCTCGAGTCGCTTCCCCAGCGCCAGGATCAGCGCGGCGTAGTCGTTGTACCAATCGCGCTCGAGCTCGGCGGGGTCGATGCGGCGCTTCTTCGCCGGCTTCCCGGTGGCGCTCGAGGGGGTCAGGGTGAAGGTCTCGTCCAGGTCGGGGAGCAGGACCCGCTTCGCTGCAACGCCGCTCGCGACCAGCGCCTTCTTCAGCAGCTTCCGCTGCTCCTGCTCGCCGTGGGTCAGGAACACGCCGCCGTGTACGGGCAGACGCTCCTGCACCCACGCGACGAGTTCGTCCTGGTCCGCGTGGGCCGAGTAGTTCCCGATGCGGCGGATGCGCGCGTTCACGTCGACTTCCTTGCCGTGGATGCGCACGCTCTTCGCGCCGCCCTGCAAGATGTGCCCGAGCGTGCCAGGCGCCTGGTAGCCCACGAAGAGCACCGTCGAATCCTTGCGCCAGAGGTTGTTGCGCAGGTGGTGCTTGATGCGACCCGCGTCGCACATACCGGACGCGGACAGGATGATCGCCGGACCGTCGTGGTCCTTGATCGCCTTCGAACCGTCGACCGATTGCACGATCTCGAAGTTCGGGTGACGGAAGATCTCCTTCTCGTCGACTTCGATCTCTTCGAGGGTCGAGGCGTAGCGGACGAAGACGCCGGTGACCTTCCGCGCCAGCGGGCTGTCGAGGAAGACCGTCACCTGGGGGATCTCGCGACGACTCAGCAGCACACCGATGTCGTGGAGCAGCTCCTGACTGCGCTCGACGGCGAAGGACGGGATCACGAGGTTGCCGCCCCGCGCGATCGCGTCGCGGATCTCCTTCCGCAGCGTCTTCCGACGCTGGCGCAGGGTCGCCTCCTCGCGCTGACGACCCCCGTAGGTCGACTCGCAGAGGATGTAGTCGAAGCCCTGGGGCGCTTCCGGGTCGGCGTAGAAGGCCTTCTCGTCGGGGCCGAGATCGCCCGAGAAGAGCAGCCGCAGGGGGCGATCGCCCGACTTCCCGTTCTCGATCTCCACTTCGACGGAAGCCGACCCGAGGATGTGCCCCGCGTTCCAGAAGCGCGCCCGCACGCCGGGGCCGGGCGAGAACCAGGTCTCGTAGGCCTGGGCGTCGGTGCGGTTCAACGCCTGCTCCGCGTGCTCGGAGGTGTAGGCGGGTTCGATGAGCGGCTTCCCCTCGCGGGCGCGGCGCTTGTTCGCGCGCGCCGCGTCCGACTCCTGGATGCTCGCCGAATCGGGGAGCAGGAAGGCGAGCAGGTCCTTCGTCGGGCGCGTGGCGTAGATCGGCTGGTCGAAACCGTGGCGGACGAGCTTGGGGACGAGGCCCGCGTGATCGATGTGGGCGTGGGTGACGATCAGATAGTCGAGCTTGCCGGCGTCGAAGGGGAAGGGGCGCCAGTTCAGTTCGCGAACCGACTTGTTGCCCTGGAACAGCCCGCAATCGACGAGGAACTGTCCGCGCGAATGCTCGATGCGGTAACAGGACCCGGTGACGGTTCCGGCGGCGCCGTGAAAGGTGATCTTCGTGGCCATGCGCTCCCCCACCCGCCAGGGCAAGAGGCCCGGACTGTGCGCAGGGTATCCCCTGACGGCGCCGCGCGGGACCGGCCCGGGGGCGGATCGGCGGTGAGTGCGAGAAGGCCGACCGGATTCCGGCGCATCGAGTAGGATCGGGCGCCGGCCCCCGCAGAGGCCGGCCCGATTTAGAGAAGGAGACCCCCCATGCCCGAACCCACCCCCGACTACGTCCGCGCCGTCTACGACCGCTATCCCGAGATGGTCACCAAGGGCGACGTCGACGGGATCCTGGACCTCTACACCGACGACGCAACGATCGAAGATCCGATCGGATCCGACATCCACCGCGGACGCGACGCCATCCGCGCCTTCTACGAGGCATCGGCCGGCACCGTGACCATGAAGCGCACCGGCCCGGTCCGGGTCGCGGCGAACGAAGCGGCCACGCCGCTCGTCGTGCTGATCGGGCCCCCGGGCGACGGCCAGCAGGCGCTCGACATCATCAGCCATATGGTCTTCGACGCGAACGGCAAGGTCACCGCGATGCGCGCGTTCTGGAGCGCCGACGCCTTCCGGCCCGCGACCGACGCCGACTGATCGTCGTGCCGCCGGGGTTCACGCCCCGGCGGCGGCAGCCTCGAGCGCGCGGAGCCGCGCCTGCATCGCCGCGTGGCCGGGACGCAGCGCCAACCCCTCCGCGACCACCCGCCGCGCCTCGTCGACGCGTCCGGCTTCGACGAGCAACCGCGAGAGGTCGTCGTGCACGAACCAGTCGCGCGGCGCCCCCTGGCGCGCGGCTTCCAGCGCGTCGATGGCACCCGTGCGATCCCCCGTCGCCTCGAGTGCGACGCCCAGCAGCCGTTTCCCCGCCGCGTCCTGGGGCCAGAGTTCGAGGGCAGCGCGCGTCTCGGCCACCGCGAAACCCGCGCGACCCTGGGCGAGCGCATCCGCCGCCGCACCGAAGCGCAGCTCGGCGAGTTCCCGACGCGCCGGGGTGTAGGACGGGTCCTTCGCGAGCGCCTCTTCGAGCAGGCGCCGTGCCGCCGGCTGCCGCCCCGCCGAAGCCAGCGCGAACGCGCGCACCACGCGGGACTTCGCCTCGCGCACGCGTTCCAGGGAATCCTGTGAGTTCGGCTCCGGCCCGAAGAAATGGGCCGTCCCACCCACCCAGTCGAGCAGCGACACGCGGAGTTTCTGCAGCGCTACCAGGTTGTGCATGCCGTGGACGCCGATGTTTCGGGGCGCCGCGAACTCGAGATACAGGTTGTCGTCGGTGTTGACGATGCCTCCGCGCACGAAGCGCGCGGTCGCGTCCCCGGCGAGCGTGAGATCGGCGAGGAAGGGGAGCGGCGCGTCGCGGGCGATCGGCGCGAGTTGATCGCGCACCTGGGGCACCATCAGACGCTCGGCGAGTCGCGGCAGGTCGGCCCGGATCGGTGCGTCGCCGCCCATCAGCACCACGTCGTTGCGCGACTGCCACAGGACGACGTGCTCGAAGACCTCGGCGAAGGTCGTGACGATCGACTGAAAGTCCTCGAGAGAGAGCTCGTCGGCGGGCAGCCACTGACAGGCGAGCCCGCCGGGCCGCAGCCGCTCTTGCACCAGCGCGTAGTACTCGCGGGTGTAGAGGTAGGCGGCCCCGTGCGCCCAGGGGTGGATCGGGTCGGCGGTGATGATGTCGAAGGTGTCTTCGGTGGTCTTCAGGTGGTTGCGGCCATCCTGGATCACGAGCTCGACGCGCGGATCGTCGAGCACGTGATCGTTCCAGGCACCGAAGACCCGCGTCCCCCCCGCCACCTCGGGTTCGATCTCGACGATCCGGAGTTTCTCGATGCCCGGATGCGCGGAGAGGGCGCCTGCGGTGACGCCGGCACCGAGCCCCACGACGAGCGCGTCGCGGGGATCTTCGTGCAGCAGCGCGGGCACGTGTCCCATCAGAAGCTGCAGCTGCATGTCGGTCTGGTTGCTCGACGCGACCACCTTCCCGTTGATCAGGATCGCGAGATGCCCGCGGGTCTCGAGCACCGACACGTTCGAGACGCGTCCTTCGGCGAGGTAGACGACTTCCCCCAGCTCGAGGGCGCCGGCCACGTCGACGGATCCGTCGGCCTTCACGTAGCGGCCCAGCCGGTTGTTGTTGAAACCGCCAAGCAGATCGCGATCCCAGCCGCGGGGTACCGAAGGCAGCGCCAACACGAGCGCGAGCACCGCCGCGAATCCCACGGCCACGAGCGCCCGCCGCTTCGGTACGCGGGCCGCGAGAGTGCAGGCGAGGATGAACGCGCCGTAGGCCAGCGGCAGCACCGACACCCAGAGCATGCCCCGCTGGAGACCGAGCCACGGGATCCAGACGAAGCCCGCCGTCAGCGACCCCGCGATCGTGCCCAGGGTGTTCAGACTCAGCGTGTCGCCGACCGACGCGCCGGCCTCGTTGGCGAGCCGCGAACGCACCTCGGCAGCCAGCGGAAAGGCCATCCCCATGAACAGACAGGGCACCCACATCACCACGAACGAGACGAGCAGCGTGGTGGAAGGTCTCACCTGTGTGAGATCGCCGTGGAGCGCGAGGTTGGCGCGAATCACGAGGTCGGGAAGCACCGGGATCCATTCGGAGGCCAGCAGACTCGTGATGCCGGCGCCCATCATCACGATCCCGAGCCAGCTCGCCGGGTCGAGCCGACGGCTCGGCAGGAAGGGACGCAACCAGCTCCCGAGCCAGATCCCGACCAGGAAGCTCGCGAGCATGACGGTGAAGCTGTAGGTGGTGCTGCCGACGTGCAGACCGATCGCGCGGGTCCACATGACCTCGAGCGCGAGCGAGGAGAAGCCGCCCACCGCCGTGCCGAAGAACGCGACGCGATAGGCACCCGCCGCGAACCAGGTGTGGCTTTCGGTGGGTGTGGGATCGGGTTCCGGTGCGGCGCTGGGCTTCGCAGTTTCCCAGGCGTCGAGCGACCAGGCCACGGCGCCGATCGCGAGGTTCACGATCACTGCGCTGAGCTGGGTATGCCAGACGCCGAGCGTCGGAATCAGCACGAAGCCAGCCGCGAGCGCGCCGAGCAGCCCCCCCAGCGTGTTCAGCCCGTAGAGCCAGGCGAGGCGATGTCCGAGGGACTCCAAGCCCTCGGGCCCGCGCAAGAGCCAGCGGATCAGCACGGGCAGCGTGCCGCCCATGAAGAAGGTGGGAACCACGAGCAGACCGAAGGCCATCGCGACGCGTGCCGTCGCCAACCCGGCCCCGGCGCCACCCGCCTGCTTCGCCGCGCCGACGTAGAACGCGTCCGCCGCGTCGAGCGCGAAGGGCAACGCGCAGGCCGCGAGCGCGATTCCGATCTCGAGCCAGGCGTACACGCGCAGGGGTCGCGCGAGGGAATCCGCGCGGCGGCCGAGCACGAAGCTTCCGAGGGACAGCCCCGCCATGAACGACGCGAGCACGATCGCCGTCGCCTCGAAGCTGGCCCCGAGGATCAGCATCAGGTCGCGGACCCAGGTCACCTGGTAGAGCAGCGCCGTCGCCCCCGACACCACGAACAGGGCCTGGACCCCGAGACGCAGCGAGCGGGACGGCAGGGCTTGGGACTCCATCGGCGGAACGGGTGGGTTCGAGCGCGCGCTCAGGGACGCGCGGCGAGCGTCTCGCGCAGGACGCCGAACATCTCGTCGAGCTGGGTCTCTTCGAAGACGAAGGCCGGGGCCAGGAGCAGCGCGTCACCGGTGGCCTTCACGTGAAGCCCCGCATCGAAGAGCTGCTTCTGCACCTCGTAACCCGCGCGCCCGGGTTCACCCGGAACGGGCTCGATGTCGACGGCGCCGAGCAGTCCGAAGCCGCGCACGTCGGCGACACCGGCGACGTCGCGGAGCTCGGCCAGGCCGGCCAGGAACGGACCGGAAAGCGCGTGGGCACGGGCGAAGCTTCCTTCGCGCTCGTAGAGGTCGAAGCTCGCGACGCCCGCAGCGCACGCGGCGGGATGACCGCTGTAGGTGTAGCCGTGGAAGAACTCGACGAGGCCTCCGTCGGCCTGCTCGACGATCGTCTGGTAGATCGCGTCGGATGACGCAACGGCGCCCATCGGCTGCATGCCGTTCGTCAGCGCCTTTGCCAGGGTGATGACGTCCGGGGTCACCCCGAACGCGTCGGCGGCGAAGGCGTGGCCGGTGCGCCCGATGCCGGTGATCACCTCATCGAAGATCAGCAGGATGCCGTGGGCGTCGCAGATCTCGCGCAGGGCCTCGAGGTAGCCGACGGGCGGCGCCAGACACCCGGTCGAGCCCGCGATCGGTTCGACGAACACCGCTGCGATGTTCTCACCGCCGTAGAGCGCGCACGCCCGCTCCAGGTCTTGCGCGAGTTCGGCCCCCTTCTCGGGCTGGCCAAGCGCCGTGCGGTTCTCGGGGATCGCGGTGTGCCGCATGTGCACGACGCCGGCGACACCGGGCCCGTACACCGCGCGATTCGGCTTGATCCCGGACAGCGCGACGCCACCCATGTTCACGCCGTGGTAGGCCCGCTCGCGGGAGACGAACATCGTGCGCTGGCCGTCGCCGCGCGCGCGGTGATAGGCCAGCGCCATCTTCATGGCCGAGTCGACCGACTCGGAGCCCGAGTTCGTGAAGAAGACGCGATCGAGGCCGTCGGGCGTCAGCGCCGCCACCCGTCCGGCGAGCTCGCTCGCCTTCGGGTGATTGCGGTTGAAGGAGCCGGCGAAGTCGAGCTCGAGGAGCTGGGCGCGTACGGCGTCAGCGATCTCGGCGCGACCGTGCCCGAGCGGCACGCAGAAGAGCCCCGAGCAGCCGTCGAGGACGCGCGCGCCGGACACCGCTTCGTAGTACACGCCCTCCGCCCGCAGGAAACTCTTCGGATCCTGCCGGAAGTCGCGGTTGGGCGTGAACGGAAGCCAGAGGTGATCGAGCGACGGTTCGTGCGCCATGCGATGCGTCCCCTTCGGTCTAGTCCGAGAAGTCCTGGTACTTCGCGAGCAGGCGCTTCGGGCGCTTCAGCGCGTCGCGCCGGAAGGGGTCACCGAGCTCGCGCGTCACCATGACCTCGACGACGGTCGTCTTCCCCTCGCTCTGGGCCTTGCAGGCCGCCTCGAGCGCCGGGCCGACATCGCCCAGCTTCTCGACGGTGATGCCCTCGGCGCCCAGCGACTTCGCGACGGCCGCCCAGCTCGGGTTGTCGAGGTTCACGCCGAGGAAGCGGTTCGAGTAGAAGTCCACCTGGTTCTTCTTCTCGGCGCCCCACTGCTGGTTGTTGAAGACGACGCCGGTCACCGGGATGCGCTCGCGGACCGCGGTGAGCAGCTCGCCGAAGCTCATGCCCCAGGCGCCATCGCCGACGTAGGCCACCGCCGGGCGGTCGGGCGCGGCCGCCTTGCAGCCGATCATCGCCGGGAGCGCGTAGCCACAGTTCCCGAACATCATCGCGCCGAACATGCTGCGCGGCTGATCGAAGGAGAGGTAGGAGTTCGCGATCTGGCAGATGTTGCCGATGTCGGTCGACACCATGGCGTCGGCCGGCAGCGCCTTCTGCAGCTCGCGCAGCACGGGACGCGGATGCAGGTAGTCGGAGCCCTGGGTGACTTCGAGGCTCCAGGAATCCTGCTCGTGATCCCAATCGGCGCGCTCGGCGTCCCAGGCCTGCTTCGCCTCGCGGATCGTCGCGGCACGCGCGTCGCGGTTCGCGGCGCCCTTGAGCTCCTTCCCCGCCAGGCGAGCGGCGATCGCCTCGGCCGCCTCGCGGGCATCGCCGCACACGGTCACGTCGGCGCGCTTCACGAGCCCGAGCACCGACGCATCGGCGTCGACCTGCACGAGCTTCGCCTTCGCCGGCCAGTACTCGAAGCCGTACTGGGGCAACGTGCCGAAGGGACCGAGACGCGAACCCAGCGCGAGCACGACATCGGCCTTCGCGATCAGGTTCATGGCCGCCTTCGAACCGTGGTAACCGATCGGGCCACAAGACAGCGCGTGGCTCGCCGGGAACGAATCGTTGTGGAGGTAGCTGTTCGCGACCGGCGCGCCGAGCAGCTCGGCCAGGGCCACGCAGGCCTGCACGCCGTCGGCCGCTACGACACCACCGCCCGAGAGGATCACCGGGAACTCGGCCGTAGCGAGCATCTCGGCCGCGGCATCGAGGTCGGCCGCGCCGCCCGGGCCGCGCTCGATGCGCAGCGGCGGCTGGATCTCGCACTCGAGCTCGCCGTAGAAGTGGTCGCGCGGGATGTTCAACTGGGTGGGGCCCATGTCGATGAACGCGCGGTCGAAGGCGCGCGCCGTGAGCTCGGCCATGCGCACCGGGTTGTTCACGTGGGCCTGGTACTTCGTGATCGCCTGGAAGATCGAGAGCTGATCGGTCTCCTGGAAGCCGCCCAGGCCGATCGCCGTGGTGCCGGCTTCGGGCGTGATCGCGACGACGGGGCTGTGAGCCCAGTACGCCGCGGCGATCGCGGTGACGAAGTTCGTGACCCCGGGACCGTTCTGGCCAATGCACACCCCGTGACGGCCCGAGACCCGGGAGTACCCGTCCGCCATGTGGGCCGCGCCCTGCTCGTGCACGGTGGGGATGAAGCGAATGCCCGCCGCCGGGAACAGGTCGAAGGCGTCCATGTACGCCGACCCGACGATCCCGAAGACGTCGGTCACGCCTTGGGCCACCAGCGTCTCGACGAACGCTTCGGAGGGGGTCATGCGCTGCCGACCCTGGACGACTTGGCGGGCGTCCTGCTGTGCCATCGGGAGTTCTCCTGTCGGAACGGGGCGATGTCGGGACGATCGCCGCGGTGGAAGTCGGGACGCGGCCCCCGGCAAGGGCGGGGTCGGGTCGCGATCGGGCAGTCTCTCACAGGCCGAAAAGCCGGTAAAGGCTGGGCCCCGGGGCGTTTCTGAACTACCCCGTGCGGGCCCCGGGACGCACCCGACCGGCAGGAAAGGGCCCCATGCGTGACGCCATCGTGGTCCTGAACGCGGGCTCCTCGAGCCTGAAATTCGGCCTGTATCCGGCCTCGGCCGAGGCCTTCGCCGGCGCGCCCCTCTGGCGCGGGCGGATCGAGCGGATCGGGGACGCGGCTTCGTGGAGCGCGGCCGGGAGCGCCGCCGACGTCCCAGCCACGCCTCTCGGAGAGCATGGCCGCGACCATGCCCGGGCCCTCGCCTTCCTGTTGGAGGAGATCGGCTCCCGCTTCCCCGACCTGCAGATCGCGGCCGCGGGCCACCGCGTGGTCCATGGCGGCACGCGCTTCGCGGGACCGGCCCGGATCGACGACGCGGTGCGGGCGGAGATCCAGCGACTGGTGCCGCTCGCTCCGCGCCACCAGCCCCACGGGCTCGCGGCGATCGCCGCGCTCGCCGAACAGCGCCGCGACCTGTTGCAGGTCGCGTGCTTCGACACGGCCTTTCATCGGAGCCAGGATCCGCTGGCCGAGCGCTTCGGTCTCCCCAGCTCCCTCCACGAAGAAGGCGTGCGGCGCTACGGCTTCCATGGGCTGTCCTACGAGGCGGTCGCCGCGCAGCTTCCGCGGGTGCTGAGCGAGCGCGCCGACGGCAAGGTGGTGGTGGCGCACCTCGGCAACGGCGCGAGCCTGGCCGCGCTGCGCGCGCGACGCAGCGTCGCGACCACGATGGGGCTGACGCCGCTCGACGGGCTGCTGATGGGTACGCGTCCCGGGGCCCTCGACCCGGGCGTCCTGCTCTACCTGCTGCGCGAACACGGCTACGACGAGGCTCGCCTCTCGGCGCTGCTCTACGACGAGAGCGGCTTGCTCGGCGTATCCGGTTCGAGCCACGACATGCAGGACCTGCTCGTCGACGCGGGCGAAGCGGCCGCGACCGCAGTGGCGCTCTTCGTCCAGCGTCTGGTGCAGGAGGTCGCGAGCATGGCGGGGGCCCTGGACGGCCTCGACGCGTTGGTGTTCACCGGCGGCATCGGCGAGCGCTCGGCCGAGGTCCGCGCGCGCGCCTGTGGGCGACTCGCCTGGCTCGGGATCGCGCTCTCGGCCGAGGCCAACGCCGCGCACGCGGAGCGCATCGAAGCGCCGGGCAGCGCGATCGCCGTCGCCGTCGTCGCCACCGACGAAGAAGCGGTGATCGCCGAGCAGACCTGGCGCGTCTGGCGCGACGGGCCCGCCAGCGCGCGCGCCTGAACCGCTGCGCCCGCCGCCCGCCTCGGGACCCGGCAGTCGGGGAGCGGAAGTCGCGCCAGACACGATTCCTCGAAGCGGGACGGACGCGGCGGGTCGCGCGCCGGGCCGGCTCGGATTCCGGGTGGCCCCCACCCCAACCTCGGGAGGCGCTCAGGAGGGTCAAGAACCGGGGGCGTCGGGCCGATTCGGCCCAGGGACGTAGGGGGTTCTCGATGCGCAAGGGTATTGACTCGCGACGTGCGATGCGGCTTCTGATGCCGCGCACCCAGCTGATTCTGACCGGCGCCGTGCTGTGCCTGTCTCTCGGGTTCGCCGGCGCGTTCGCGTGGCACGCCCACTCGGCCTACGCCGGGTTCTACAAGATGCTGGCCTCGACCGCGCCCGAGAGCTTCCTCCTCCAGCTCTCCGAGCAGGCCTCGGACTTCGTATGGGTGTCGGGCGCGATCTTGATCGCCTACGTGGCCGTCATGGTCAGCTTCTGCGTCGCCTGGAGCCATCGCATGCTCGGTCCGATCGTCCCGATCCGCCGCATGATCGAGGCGCTGAAGAACGGCGACACGGACGCGCGCATCAAGCTCCGAAGCCACGACGGGGCCTTTCAGCCCATGGCCGACGACCTGAACGAGCTCGGTGCCATGCTCGATCGCGAGAAGCTGGGCCGCTAGCTCCGGCGCTGGCGGGAACGCGCTACGCGCCCGCTCGACACGCGCCTCCGGCGCCACGAACACGCTCCTCGGGCCCGTCGGCTGTGCCATCATCCGGCGACTCGCCCGCGAGAAGGAGTGTGTTCGTGTCCGATTTCGGCCCCCTGCAAGAACTCGCCGCACGCGCCAGCGACGCCCGCGGCCTCGCGCGCATCGTGACCCGCGCCCCCTACTTCCTCCCGGGGCGCAAGTGGAACCTGGCGCGACTGCTCGAAGAGCGCGCCGAAACCCACCCGGGTGTGCTGGGGCTGGCCTTCGAAGACCGCCGCTACACCTGGCCCGAGATGGACCGCGCCGTGAATCGGCGCGCGCACGCGCTGCGCGACCAGGGCGTGAACGCCGGTGACTCGGTGGTGCTGTTGATGGACAACCGGCCCGAGTTCGTCTTCAACCTGCTGGCCTGTTCGCGGCTGCGCGCAACGCCCGCCCTGATCAACACCAACATCAGCGGCAGCGGCCTGGTGCACGCCCTCGAGATCACGAAGCCGGTGAAGGCGATCATCGGGAGCGAGCATCTGGACAAGGTGCGCGAGGTGCTGCCCGAGCTGACCTCGCTCACCGCCGGCGACCTGCTCGTCGACGCCGACGCGGGCGACCCGGCTCCGGGTGACCTGCCTTCCTTCGATGGCTTGATCGAGCTGGCCTCCGAAGCCGCCGCGCGCAGCGAGGAGCCGCGGGTCGAGGATCGCGCCTGTTACATCTACACCTCCGGTACCACCGGTTTGCCGAAGGCCGCGATCGTCACGAACCAGCGCATCCTGATGGCGGGCACGATGTTCTCGCGCGGTTTCTTCGAAGCCGGCCCGAACGACGTCATCTACGTGACGCTGCCGCTCTATCACTCGAACGGGATGTTCGCGGGGGTCGCGTCGTCGCTGATCACCGGCGCGACCATGGCGCTGCGCCGGAAGTTCTCGGCGAGCCGCTTCTGGGAGGACGTGCGCCGCTTCGACGCCACCTGCTTCATCTACATCGGCGAGCTGTGTCGCTACCTGCTGAACCAGCCCGACGACCCCCGCGACGGCGAGCATCGGCTCCGCGTGATCGCCGGGAACGGGCTGCGACCCGACATCTGGGAACGTTTCCAACAGCGCTTCCAGATCCCGATGATCCGCGAGTTCTACGGAGCCACCGAGGGCACGACGCCGGTCGCCAACTTCGCCGGGCGCCCCGGAATGGTGGGCCGCTTGCTTCCGGGCCAGGCGGTGCTGCGCTGCGAGCAGGACACGGGCGAACTCTTGCGCGACGCGAACGGCCTGTGCGCGAAGGTCGCCGCGGGAGAGACCGGACTCCTCGTCACGCCCATCAACCAGACCTCGAAGTTCGACGGCTACCTCGACGAGTCGGCCTCGAAGAAGAAGATCATGGAAGACGTCCTGAAAAAGGGCGACTGCTATTTCAACACCGGCGATCTCCTGACACTCCACGCCTACGGTTGGCTCTCCTTCGCCGATCGCGTCGGCGACACCTTCCGCTGGAAGGGCGAGAACGTGTCCACCAACGAGGTCGCCGAGGTGCTGAACGGCGCGCCGGGCGTACAGGAGAGCAACGTCTTCGGGGTGCAGATCCCGGGCGCCGACGGGCGCGCGGGCATGGCGGCCCTGAACGTGGGCGAGGACTTCTCCCTCGACGACTTCGCCGCCTACGTGGTGGAGAAGCTCCCGGGCTACCAGCGCCCCTACTTCGTGCGCCTGCTCGAAGAGATGCAGATCACCGGCACCTTCAAGCACCAGAAGGTCGACTACCGGCGCCAGGGTTACGACCCGAGCCAGGTCACCGACCCGCTCTACTTCCTCGACGGGGAGAAGTTCGTCCCGGTGGACGGCGCGCTCTACGCGGGAATCCAGTCCGGAGAAGTGACGCTGCGCTAGCCCCAGGTCGGCGGGACGGCATCCTGGCCGAAAGCGAGGGAGGAACGTCGGTTCGGCCGGGCACCCGTGCCGCTACCGTGACGGGGCTCGCCCCGCGTTTGCGCGCCCCGCAAAGGAGACCGCCATGACTTCGTCGCCCCGCACCCTCGGTGCCCTCTTCTACGACCAGTTCGAGCTGCTCGACATGTACGGGCCGCTCGAGATGTTTGCGAGCATCGAGCCTGGGATCGAGATCGTGAGCGTCGCCGACCGCAAGGGGCCCGTGGGCCCCGTACGCGGACCGAAGACCGACGTCGAGTACGACTTCGAGGACTGCCCGAAGCTCGACCTGCTGCTCGTGCCGGGGGGTCTCGGCACGATCGCGGCACTCGCGAACGAGCCCCTGCTCGACTTCCTGCGCAAGCGCTCGGACGAGGCCGAGGTGGTGATGTCGGTCTGCAGCGGGTCCGCCCTGTTGGCGAAGGCCGGCGTGCTCGACGGTCAGCGGGCCACCAGCAACAAACAGTTCTTCGACCTCGCCGCCCAGCAGAGCGACCGCGTCGAATGGGTACCCGAGGCGCGCTGGGTCGACGCCGGCAAGATGGTGACGTCTTCGGGCGTGTCCGCCGGCATGGACATGGCGATCGGCGTGATCCGTCGGCTGTACTCGGACGAGGAAGCCGAGCGAATCTGTGCCCTCACCGAGTATCAGCCCCACACCGATCCCGACACGGACCCCTTCGCGAAGTACCTGAACGCGATGATGCCCAGCGAAGGCTGAGACTTCTCGCGGGGTGGAGACGGCCTCCGGGTCTGCGACACTCCCCATGGCGCCTGGGGGCGCGAGGGGAGGACTCGGGATGAGTGACGACGCCGACCTGAAGGCCGAGCTCGAGAAGCTCCGCGCCGAGAACGAGGCGCTGAAGGCGAAGGAAAAGCAGGGGCTCCGGCTCCAGGTGAGTCAGAAGGGCGCCGTCTCCCTCTACGGGATCCGGCGCTTCCCGATCACGTTCTACGCCGACGAGTGGGACACCGTGCTCGGCATGAGCGACCAGATCCGCGCGTTCATCGCCGAGCACCAGGGCGAGCTCAAGCGGAAGTAGCGCGCCGCTCCGGCGCGGTGCGCTCAGAACTTTGCGATCACCCCGTCGCCGAAGCGCCGCACCCAATCGAGCTTCTCCTGGAGCTGCATCGTGTCGGGCGCGTAGGGGTTGCGGTAGCCCACCAGCAGGTGGGTCACGCCGCGATCGCGCAGACGCAACATGTCGTCGCGGGAGCGCACGCTGGCGAGCCCCGCGTACACCGAGAAGGGCTCGTTCTCGCGGCCATACTCCCGACGGAGCGCGTCGAGGGTGGCGAGACGCTCGAGGAGCTCGGCCTCGTCGACCCCGGTGAAGGTGAAACCGTCGGCGAGGCGCGCGGCGCGGCGGTAGGCCGGCTTGCTGTGGCCGCCGATGATGATGTCGGGGCAGCGCGACGGGACGGGGCACAGCTTGAGCCTGGGGATCTGGTAGTGCTCGCTCTCGTACGCGAAGTAGTCGCCGGTCATGAGACCCCGCATGATCTCGATCATCTCGTCCATGCGCGGACCCCGTGAATCCCAGTCTTCGCCACAGGCCTGGAAGTCTTCGACCCACGGCGAGAGGCCCACGCCGAGCGCGAAACGCTCGCCGGTGAACACGGCCAGCGAACTCACCTGCTTCGCCACCAGCACCGGGTTGCGGATCGGGAGCTTCAGCACGCCCACCTGGAAGTGGATCCGCTCGGTCACCGCCGACATCGCCGCGAAGAGCTGGAAGGGGTCGAGGAACGGAGCCCCCTCGAGGAAGCTGCGATCGCCGTCCTGCGTGTAGGGATACTTCCCGACCGCCTGCTCGGGGAAGAAGATGCTGTCGCCGGTGCTGAAGGTGTGAAAGCCCGCTTCGTCGGCCGCGCGTGCCAGGGGCAGGTAGTGGTCGACATCGCACATCGCTTCACTGATCACGAACTTCATGGAACTCTCCGGGGGGCGCGGGACTCGTCAGGAAGACGTGCCTGACTTTGTGCGCGCCATCGTGGGGCGCGGCGAGCATATACTACGCGGGTGCGTTCGTTGCGAGACGCTTCGCTACGGAAGGCTTTGCTACGAGAGGCGAGTGGAGGTTCGCGATGGGCGTGGACAAGGCGCTCCTGCACGCGGTGGCGCGCGATGCGCAGCACGACGCACTCGTCGACGTGCTGGGCGGCCTCGCGGAACGCTGGCGTACCTCCGTCGGCGGTTCGCAGCTGACGCTGCTGCGCGCGCACACGAAGGACGCGATGCGGGGCGACGGCAACGGACGACCCACGCGGTGCTTCGACGCGACGCTCGAACTCCGCACGAGCGGCCCTCCGTTGGAGCACGACCTGTTTGCCGGGCTCGCCAGCGAACTCGACGCCGTTGCGTGGATCGACCTGTGTGCGCTCCAACTCGGGGCACACCGCAGCTTCGTCGCCTGCGATCCCACACCGGTGCGCTTCCAGTACTGCATGCGGCGCCGCCACGATTTCAGCCACACCGCGTACCTCGAGCGCTACGCCGCCGTGCACTCGCGCTTCGGGCTCGAGACCCGCGGCATCGAGGGCTACGCCCAGTTCCACATCGATTCCGAGGCCACCGCCGCGGCCGCCGAGGTCGCCGGGGTGCCGACTTCGCGAGCGAGCAGTGTGTCCGAGCTCCACCTGGCCTCGGTCGAGGCGTTCTTCGCCGAAGGCGCTCACAACGCCAAGCTCGGGGCCACCGAGGACGAGGACCGATTCGTCGACCGCGCGGCGTCGGTGCGCTGGATCTCGGACGCGGTGCTGCGACTCGGATCGCTTCCGAGCGCTTCGGCATGAGCGCGCGCGCCGCCGACTTCCGCGACCGCTACGGCCCGTGGGCGCTCGTGTGCGGCGCCTCGGACGGGATCGGCGAGGCGTTCGCGCGGGAACTCGCGGCCGCCGGGCTGCACGTCGCCTTGCTGGCACGACGCCGTGACCGGCTGGAGGCGCTGGCCGCGGAGCTCACCGCGCAGCATGGCGTCGACGCGCGGGTCGTCGTCGCCGACCTCACCGCCGACACCCTCGTCGCGGACGTCACCTCCCAGGTGGGCCCGCGCGAGATCGGCTCACTCGTTTACGTCAGCGGATCGCCCACCGAACACGTCGACTTCCTCGATGCCGAACCCGACACCTGGACCCGTCAGATCCGGCTCAACTGCGATGGCCCGATGCAGCTGGCACACGCATTCGGACGCGGCATGCGCGAGCGCCGCCGGGGCGGACTGCTCTTCCTGACCTCACTCGCCAATCAGGCCGGCGGCGGACGCCACGCCCTCTACTGCGGTACGAAGGCCTTCGATCAGCTCTTCGCCGAGTCGCTCTGGCACGAACTCTCGCCCCACGGCGTCGACGTCCTCTCGCTGCTGGTCGGTCCGACCCACACCCCCACCACCGACGAGGTGCTCGGGCTGGACTTCGGCCGTCTCTTCCCGGACCCGAGCTTCGTGGCCAGGGCGGACGAAGTCGCTCGCGAAGGTCTCGATCACCTCCACGAGGGTCCCGTCTGGATCCCCAACGCGGCGCTGCGACAGGCCTTTCCCCATCTCAGCCCCGAGCAACGGGCGGCAGCCGTGGAAGCCGCCACCGCCAGCAATGCGCGGCTCGACGGCATCACCGACTACGTCCCGGTCTGGGACCCGGAGCGTGGGCGCAAGCGGGTGCGCTAGACCTCCCCACCCTTCGTTTCTTCGAACAGGAGTCCCCCATGAGTTATCGCGTCATCCAATGGGCCACCGGTGGCATCGGCAAGGCCGCCATCGAAGGCATCCTCTCCCACCCCGAACTGGAGCTGGTGGGCGTCTGGGCGCACAGCCAGGAGAAGGATGGCAAGGACGTCGGCGAGATCCTCGAGCGCGAGCCGGTCGGGGTCGAGGCGACGAACGACGTCGAGAAGATCCTCGCCCTCGATGCCGACTGCGTGCTCTACGGCCCGGTGGTCGCGGATCGGCCCCAGCTGATCCGGATCCTCGAGTCGGGGAAGAACGTGGTGACGCCGCTCAACTGGTTCTACCGCGGCAACCGCAACTGGGACGATCTCGAACAGGCCTGCCAGAAGGCAGGCGTGACCCTCCACGGGACCGGGATCCACCCGGGCGGCATCACCGAACGCTTCCCGCTGATGGTGTCGGCGCTCTCGCGCGAGATCACCCACGTCCGCGCCGAGGAGTGGTCGGACCTCCGCACCTACGGTGCGCCGGCCGTGGTCGGCGAAGTCATGATGTTCGGGAAGACGCCGGAAGACGCGAAGAGCAGCCCGATGGCGAAGCTGCTGGGCGACGGCTTCCTCCAGTCGGTCGACATGGTCGCCGACACGCTGGGCTTCGATCTCGACCCGGAAAAGCGCGTCACCCACGAGGTGAGCGCAGCCACGAAACCCATCGACTCGCCGATCGGCGTGATCGAGCCCGGCCTCGTCGCGGCTCAGCGCTTCACCTGGGAGGGCACCGTCCGGGGTGAAGCCGTGATCACCGTGCGCACCAACTGGCTGATGGGCGAGTCGGGCTTCGAAGACGACTGGTCCTTCGGCGAGCAGGGCGAGCGCTTCGAGGTCGAGGTCGTCGGCGATCCGGGCAGCCTGCTCACCTTCAAGGGTTGGCACCCCGAGTCGATCGCCGCCGGCCTGGCGCGCAACCCGGGCATCGTCGCGACAGCGATCCACGGAGTGAGCGCCATCCCCGCCACCTGCGATGCCACGCCGGGGATCAAGAGCTACCTGGACCTGCCCCTCGTCGCGGGACGCGCGGCGCCGAAGTACGCCCGGAACGCATCGTGATCCTCGATCGCTTCAAGCTCACCGATCGGGTCGCGATCGTCACCGGCGCCGGCAAGGGCATCGGGCGCGGGATCGCCCTCGCCTTCGCCGAAGCCGGCGCCGACGTCGTGTGCGCCGCGCGCACCCAGAGCGACCTCGACGAGACCGCCACCGCGATCCGCGAACGCGGTCGACGCGCGCTCACCGTGACCACCGACGTTACCCACACCGACCAGCTCGACCGGCTGGTCGAGGCCACCCTCGACGAGTTCGGGAAGATCGACCTGCTGGTGAACAACGCCGGCGGCACCGGGCCGCGGCCAGCGCTCGAGACCTCCGAGTCGTTCTTCGAGAACACGCTGCGCTTCAACGTCACCCAGGCCTTCCTGCTCACCACCCGCGTCGTGCCGAAGATGGTCGAGACGGCGGGCGGCGGCGCCATCGTCAACATCTCGTCGCGCTCGAGCGACATGCCTCAGCCATCGTTCGTAGCCTATGGCGCGGGGAAGGCGGCGCTCAACATGATGACGCGCAACATGGCGATCGAGTTCGCACCGAAGGTCCGAATCAATGCGATCTCGGTCGGTGGCATCAACACCGAGGGGCTGGCCGTGGTGCTCACCAACGATACGCTGCGCGAACAGTTCAACGCGAACACGCCGATGCAGCGGCCCGGCGAGGTCGAGGACATCGCGGCCTGCGCCCTCTACCTGGCGTCGCCTGCCGCGGCGTGGGTGACGGGGAAGATCTTCCAGATCGACGGCGGCACGGAAGCGCCCTCGATCCGGGTGCCGACCCCGCCCCTCTGATCCCGCTCAGCTCTTCGTGCGGTAGTCGCCGAACTTCTCGTCGCGATCCTGCAGCGCCTGGGTCAGCTGCCCCTTCCCCGAGCCCGTCTTCGAGATGAACTCGTCGAAGGACTTCTGATGGATGGCGAGCGTGCACAGCTCCGTGCCCTGACGGATGCCCTGTCGCAGGCCCATGACTTCCATCTGCCGATGCACCGCGCGCTTGTTGAGCTGCACGATGTCCGGGGGCAGCTCGGCCATGCGCTGGGCCATTTCCAGGGTCTTCGCCTCGAGCTGATCCGCCGGGAAGGCGCGGGTGGCCCAGCCACGGCGCTCGGCCTCGATCCCGTCGATCGAGTCGCCGGTGAGCATCATCTCCATGCCTTTGCGCATGCCCACCAGCCAGGCGTGGAACTGCATGTCCGGCACGCCGAAGCGCACGGCCGGGTATCCCATCTGGGCGTCCTCGGCCATGTAGACGACGTCGCAGCCGGTGGCGAGTTCGCTGCCGCCAGCCAGGCAGAAGCCGTGCACCTGGGCAATCACCGGCTTGTGCAGCTCCCAGATGCTCATCCAGCTCTCGGTGACGTGGCGCGGCCACTGGCCCTCGCCGGCGGCGGTGAAGAAGGGATAGTCGTAACCCGCGTTGCCGCCGCCGAGGTCATAGCCCGCCGAGAACGAGGGCCCGGCGCCGCGGATGATCATCACGCGCACCTGCGGGTCGTTGTCGCCCTCCTGCAGTGCGTGGAGCAGTTCCGCGCGCAGGGGATGGTTGAGGGCGTTGCGCTTCTCGGGTCGATTCAGCGTGAAGCGTCGGACGTGGGGCGCCGGGTCGTCGACGAGCAGCACCGTGTAGTCGTCGGCGGAATCGGGCCAGCTCGGACGGGTGGCGGTTTCGGTGACAGCATCGGAGTCGTAGCTCATGGCGTCCTCTGGAAGGCTTGGGGTGTGCGATGATGACGCGGCACGGTTCGCGTTCGTCAAGTGAATGCGACTTGCACGTCGGAAGCGTCGCGCCCGACGCGCCCCAAGGAAGGCGGCCGGCGGGCGTTCGGAGCGCCGCCATCCTACACGCGCCGGCGGGTCTCGGCCCGCCGCCTCGAGGAGTCATGGATCGCATCGACTACGCGGGCAGTGTGCACGACGAAGAGGAGGTCGAAGCCGTCCTCTCGGTCCTGCGCGGTGGCGCCACAGCGCTGCGGATCGGCAAACACGTGCGCGAGATGGAGCGTCTCGTCGCCGAGTGCTTCGGCAAACAGCGCGGGGTGATGGTGAACTCGGGCTCCTCGGCGCTCTACCTGGCGATCGAGCTGCTCGATCTCGAGCCCGGCGACGAGATCGTGACGTCGGCGGTCACCTTCTCGACGGACATCGCACCCATGGTGCGCAGCGGCGTGGTTCCCGTGTATGTCGACGTGACGCCGGACACGTACCAGATCGACGTCGAGCGCTTGGAGGCCGCGGTCGGACCGCGCACCCGCGCCATCCTGGCGCCGAACCTGATCGGCAACTGCCCCGACTGGGACCGCATCCGCGACATCGCCGAACGCCACCAGCTGCGCGTGGTCGAGGACTCCTGCGACTGCTTGGGCGCCACCTTGCGCGGGACGCCGACCGGAACCCGCTCGGATCTCTCGCTGACGAGCTTCGCGCTCTCCCACATCATCACCGCCGCCGGGACCGGTGGGATGCTGCTCCTCGACGACCCCGAGCTCGCCGACCGGGCGCTGATGCTTCGACGCTGGGGCCGTCGCAGCGAACCCGCCCTGTTCGGCTCGAAGAAGCGCCAGGCGCGAGACGGCGAGAAGCGCTTCTTCAGCGACGTCGACGGACTCGAGTACGACGACCTCTTCATCTTCGACGAGGTCGGCTGGAACTTCGAACCGAGCGAGCTGTCGGCGGCCTTCGGCTGCGTGCAAATGAAGAAGCTGCCGGAG
Organism: Myxococcota bacterium; assembly: GCA_039030075.1. Classification (NCBI taxonomy): domain Bacteria; kingdom Pseudomonadati; phylum Myxococcota; species Myxococcota bacterium. The sequence continues at coordinate 240,438 of JBCCEW010000004.1, forward strand.
AACCTCGCGCGGCGGCGCCGCAACTTCGATCGGATCACCGCAGGGCTCGGCAAGCGACCCGACGTGTTCGTGCTGCCGCGCGTGACGCCCGAGGTCGAGACCGGCTGGCACATGGTGCCCTTCCTGATCCGGCCCGAATCGGGTGTGTCGCGGAGCGCGCTCCAGGCGCACATGGAGCGGAACGGCGTCGACACCCGGATGGTCTGGACGGGCAACGTCGCGCGCCAGCCCGCTTTCCGCGACGCGCCGCACCGGATCGCCCCGGGCGGGCTCGACAACGCCGACCGCGTCATGGAGTGCGGGCTGATCCTGCCGTGCAACCATGGCATCGACGATGCGGGCTGCGCCTACATCGTCGAGACACTCGACCGCTTCTTCGACTGAGGCGGCGCAAGGGAGAACCCATGTTCGATCTTTCGGGACGCCGCGCACTCGTGACCGGCGCCGGCCAGGGCATCGGAGCCGGTATCGCCGCGCATCTGGCGCGCCAGGGTGCGGAGATCTGGGTGAACGACGTGGTGGGGGAGCGCGCCGAGACCACCGCGAAGGCCATCGTCGCCGAGGGCGGAGCGGCCCAGGCCTGCCCCTTCGACGTCACCGACCCCGACGCCGTGCGCGCCGCCGTCGGCAAGGAGCACATCGACATCGTGGTGAACAACGCGGGGAACGCCGGTGCACACGTCTTCGCCCCGACGCCGTTCCGCGAGCAAGACCCGGCGAAGTGGAGCAACGCCCTCGACGTGAACCTCTACGGCGTCCTCCACACCACCCACGCCGTGTTGCCGGGGATGGTCGAGCGCGGCTTCGGGCGACTCGTCACGATCGCGTCGGGAGCCGGCGTGGTCGGGCTCCCGATCGGGGTCGCCACCTACGGCGCGGGCAAGGGCGGCGCGATCGCCTTCATGCGTCACATCGCCATCGAGAACGCGCGGCTCGGGGTCACCGCGAACTCGGTAGCGCTCGGGCTGATGGAGATGACCCAGGTCACCGACGCGGCGCTCGTCGAGCAGCTCTCGAAGACGGTTCCGCTCGGAAGACTCGGCACCGGCGACGACATCGGCCCGGCCTGCGTGTGGCTCGCCTCGAACGAGGCCGCCTGGGTGACGGGACAGACGCTGCACGTGAACGGCGGGTCGATCACGACCTGAGACGCGCGGTCGCGAACCTCAGGCGTGGATCACGGCGCCGCCGTCGACCCACAGGGTCTGGCCGGTGATGAAGTCGGCATCCTCGCTGGCGAGGAACGCGACGGCCCTTCCGATGTCGCGTTCGGGATCGCCCTCGCGCCCGAGCGGGACCGTCGCGAGGTGTCGCTGGAACGTCTCCGGATTCTCGGCGGCCCAGCGCTGGTTCGCCTCGGTCGCAGCCGTCGGACAGACCGCGTTGACGGTGATCCCCTTGCGGCCCCATTCGCGCGCGGCGACGCCGGTGAGCGCACGCAGGGCCTCTTTCGCCGCCGCGTAGATCGCGAAACCCGGGGCGCGTTCGGTGCCCGACATCGAGCAGATGTTGACGACGCGCCCGCGTTCGCTCGCAGACAGATGCGGGTAGCACGCCTGCATGCACGAGAAACTCCCGCGTACGTCCACCGCGAGCTGGAGCTCCACCTGTTCCTCGGTGTGCTTCATGAGACTGCGAAAAGCCGTCTCCTGGCGGGCGCCGGTGGCGTTGTTCACCAGGATGTCGAGGCCGCCGAGGGTCTCGACGGTCTGTGCCACGGCGGCGTCGACCTGGGCGCGGTCGGTGACGTCGCACGGTGGTGCGATCGCGCGGACGCCCAGGGCTTCGAGATCGCGGGCGGTCGCCGGGCCGGTTTCCGGATCGAGCTCGGCGATCGCGATGTCGGCGCCTTGCTTGGCGAGCGCGAAAGCGATCCCCCGCCCGACGCCGCGCCCGGCTCCCGTGATGAACGCCACTTTGCCTGCGAGTTTCGTCACCGTACCTCCAGGGCTCCTGCTCAGCCCAGATTTCCCGTTCACCCAAGACTTCCCGTTCACCCCAGATCGAAGGGGAAACGCGTCGACGCGCCGCCGTCGACGACGAGACTCTGGCCGGTGATCCGACCCGCCAGCCCGGAGACCAGGAAGAGCGCCGCGTGGGCGATGTCCTCGGGAAGGGCCATCCGCGACAGGGTCTCGGGTGTGGGGGCCGGGATCGTGCCGTCGGCCCAGGCCGCCTCGATGCGGGGCGTGCGCACGGCGCCGGGAACGACCGAGTTCACGCGGATCCCGTGCGGCCACCATTCTTCGGCCGCGGAGCGCACGAGGCTCTGCAGCCCGGCCTTCGCGGCGCCGTAGGCGGCATGCCGCGCGGAAGAGAACGCGCCGGAGATCGATCCGACCGCGCACAAGGCCCCGGCCGTCTCCGTCCCGATCCAGTGGCGCGCCGCGCAGCGCGACACGTACCAGTGCTGCTTCAGGTTGAGGGCGAAATCCGCTTCCCAGGTGGCGTCGTCGAGCTCGAGCAGACTGCCCCAGGACGCCCCGCCGACGATGTTGATCAGCGCGTCGAAGCGTTCGAGGGACCCGGCCGCAGAAGTGAGGACACGCTCGACCTGATCGGCGTCGGTGACGTCGGCGACCGCGCAGTGCGCACGGTCGGTCTGCGCTGCGAGCTCGTCGCGAACGGCTTCGGCGCGCTCGGCCTCCGCGTCCACGACGCATACTTCGGCACCCGCGGCGACCAGCGCATGCGCCGCCGCCCGGCCGATCCCCTGCCCGCCTCCGACGACGACGGCTCCGCGTCCCACCATGTCGATCGCCGTCATCGCTTGCTCCGGAAAGCACTCGTCGGGCGGCACACCGGCGAGGGATAGATCATCCTACCGCAGCCGCAGGCGGGGGAGCCCTCGGGCTGCGCGTTCACGAGGAGTTCGCGTTGAAGTTCGGTATCCGCATCCCCCCGCCCCAGATGGGGCCCGTGTCCGACCCTGAGTTCATTACCCGCTACGTGCAGCTGGTGGAAGCGATGGGCTTCGAGTCGGTCTGGACGATCGACCACGCGCTGATGTGCGTCGAGTACGACTCGACCTACCCGTACAAGACGACCGGGCGCACCCCGATCCCGGCCGACGCCGACATGCCCGACCCGCTGATCCTGATGACGTGGATCGCGGCGGCCACCGAACGCCTGCGGATCGGCACCTCGATGCTGATCCTGCCCCAGCGCCATCCGATCGTGCTGGCGAAGGAGGTGGCCACCCTCGACCGCTTCGCCGGTGGGCGCATCACCCTCGGCGTGGGCGTCGGGTGGGTACAGGAAGAAACCGAGATCCTCGGCCAGAACTTCCACGACCGCGGACGCCGCGCAAACGAGTGGATCGAAGTGATGCGCGCGCTCTGGGACCAGGACGTCTCGGCCTATGAGGGCGAGCGTTTTCGCTTCGAGAACGTGGTGAGCGCACCGAAGCCGGTACAGGAAGGCGGGATCCCCCTGATGATCGGCGGTCATAGCGAGGCCGCCGCCCGACGCGCGGGACGCTACGGCGACGAGTTCTATCCCCACTGGTCGACACGCGGCCCGAACGACGAGGCGTTGGCGACGCTCTGGCCGATCGTCCGCGAAGAAGCCGAACGCGCCGGCCGAGGCGCCGATGCGGTCTCGCTGACCCTCACCAGTACCAGCGATGCGAAGACCGCCTACGACACCGCCGCCCACTGCCGCGAGCTCGGTGCGGACCGCGTCGTAGTCTTGCCGCCGAAGGGCCCCCTCGACGGCGCGCTCCCCGAGGAACTCGCCCGCTTCCGCGACGAGGTCATCGCGCCGCTCTCGTAGGCGGAGCGGCGCTCAGTCGGAAGCGCGCGGCGCCAACCGGAAGTACCAGGCTTCCTCCGGAGACTTCGACGGACCGCCGCCATACTTCTCCTGGACCCGATCGAAGAGCTCCTGGGCCAGCTCGGGATCGTTCTCGACGCGCTCGAGTGTCGCCCGGTAGCGACGCCCGTCGATACGCACCACGGCCTCGGGCGACGCCAGGGCCCGCTCGTGCCAGGTCTTGAACGGCGGGAAGTCCGGATTCGCGGGAACGAAGCCCTCGCTGCCCAGCGCGATGATGCGCGTCGTGCGCGACCGTCCCGCCGACTCGAGCTCGATCGACTCCACCTCGCGCGCGAAACTCCAGTCGACCTCGCGCTCGTCGACGAGCGCGCCCGAGGTGAGGGGCCCACCGGCGAAGATGCCGACGGGGCCGTCGAAGAACGCGCAGCCGGAGAGCGTCCCCGCGATCAGCAGGGCAAGTCTGGGATCGAGTCTCACGAAGGCCTCTCCCGTTGCCCCCAGGACCGCGCTAGCCGTGGAGCGCTTCCTTCATCGCCGCCAGCTCGCCGGGAACGTCCGGGCCCATCGGCGCGTAGACGATCTCGCCCACGCCCTGGGACTCGAAGGCCTTCGCGCGCTCGCGTAGGTCTTCGGCCGTGCCGCTGAAGGTGGACGCCCCGACGGCGGGATGGATGTGGCGGCGATCGCGATCGGTCAGCTCATAGATGTGCCCCTCGTGCACATAGAGATGGCGAGAGGCTTCGGGGAACTTCTCGACCTCGGCGCGCCAGGCGGCTCCGCCCGGCAGCGGGTCGACGGCTTCGGCGCCACCCGACTCGTACGCCCCGTGATAGACCACCGCGATCGCCGGACCGATCGCTTCGACGACGCGCGGTGACTCGAAGTCTTCGCCCGGCCGCAGCACGGTTCCGAAGGACAGCAGTGCGGCGTTCTCGACACCTTCGGGAAACACGCCGCCACACATCACGCCGTCACCGATCTCCTTCGCGATCGCGAGCCCGCGCGGGCCGTTCGCGGCGACGATCAGTGGGACCTCGATCGGGCGCGCCGCGATCAGGCCCTCGGGATGCATCAACTTGCACTGCTTGCCGTCGACTTCCGCTTCCTCGCCCTGCAACAGCGCGCGCAGCGCCACGACGTAGCGACGCACCTCGTCCCAGCGCATGGCCTGCTGGCCGAAGAGGCAGCGCCCGGTGAAGCCCGTGCCGATGGCCACCTGCAGGCGCCCGGGCGCCAGGGCTTCGATGGTCCCGATCGCCGCAGCCGTCGTGACGACGTGGCGCAGGCTCGGAATCAGCACGCCGGTACCGACGCCGATGCGCTGGGTGCGCTCGACGGTGCGCGCGATCGTCACCCAGATGTCCGCGTAGAGCGCGGGCGAGTCGTAGAACCAGAGGCGCTCGTAGCCCAGCTCTTCCGCGACGGCCGCGAGCTCGGGCGCCTTCGGACCGGGCGGAAGCGCACACGAGAGTCGCATGGCTAGGACTCGACGCCCAGCACGTTCAGCGCGTTCTCGCGCAGGAACTTCGGCCACACCTCGTCCTTGAACGGCACGTTCGGCATGTCCCGGAAGATCCGCTCGAGGGAGAGGCCCATCGGCCAGTAGCCCGCGTAGATGATCCGGTCGGCACCGCGCGTGTTGGCGTAGTCGATGATTGCCTGGGGGTAGTGCTTCGGCGCGAAGGCGCTGGTCGAGTAGTAGAGGTTCGGCCACTTGAGCATCAGCTTCACGGCCAGGTCTTCCCAGGGTTCGCAGCCGTGGCGGAACACGAACTTCAGCTCGGGGAAGTACCAGCACACCTCGTCGACGTGCTGGACCATCTGCGGGTACATCGGGATTCGCGGCCCGGGCACGCCGGCGCAGCAGAAGATCGCGATGTCGAGCTCCACGCACTTCGCGTAGATCGGGTAGAACTGCTTGTCGTTGATCGGCACCTGGGGCACGAGGCCGCAGGGGAACGCCCCGACCGAGCGGATGCCCAGCTCCTCGTACTCGCGCACGATGCGGCGGACGCCTTCCATCGCCTCGTTGGGGTTGGCCTGACCCTGCGGAATGAAGCGATCCGGGTGCTGCTTGACGGCGCGCACCGAGACTTCGTTGTCGAGGGATACCCCGATCAAGCCCTTCTCGATGCCGAACTCGTCCATCTTCTGCAGCGTGTACTTGATGTAGTCCTCGTGGGACCCGGTCTTCGGCACGTCCTTGAACATGTATTCGACGGGAAAGTCGAACTGGTCGAGGCTCTGTTTGTCCCGGAACAAGGGCCGCATGAAGTCGTAGGTGGCGGGTTGGTTCGGGCTCGGGATGCCGATCATCGTGTCGACGATCGCGACGTCCTTGGGCATGGGCATGGGGGTCCTCCGCGGCGCGCGATCCTATCACAGGGGTTTTCGCGGCTCGGCGGGCGTCTCACGGATGCGCAGCACACCTCGCCTGGGGCCCGATGACCCACCCGCCGCGACGACCTGGGGCGGCCCGCCCCAGCCGCTGTGCGTAGGATCGTGCACAGCCCGCACCAGGAGTCCCGCCGCGCGTCGCCGGCTCGGCTCGAAAGCCGCGTCCGTACTGGGTTTCCGGGTTCCTTCGAAACATCTCGACGCGACGCGTCGTACTGGCATACGGGCTGCAATGGGTCCGGGCGTGTCCGCGATCGTTCCGGGTCTCCTCTACCGGCCGGATCGCAGCGCGGCACGAACCCGGGTGCGCCGGAGTTCCCCACGAAGTCCCCGTGCACCCCTTACCGGCACGTTCTCCGATCCGAGACGTGACCCACAGGAGCTGGACCCTTGAAGAACGATCGCGTGTTCACGCTGTACGCACTGACCCTCCTGCTGATCGGCGGCGGCATGATCACGGCAGCCATCATGATGGGACTCGCCACAGTGCCCAGCACGGGCATCTTCCTCGAACACCTCGCGCTCGGTCTGGGCGTCCGGGCCGCGTACAAGAGCTTCGGCGGCTTCGACTGGCTCTACGAACTCGCCGACTGGGCGGGCTTCTACGAACTCGAAGCGACCGCACCGAACACGGGCGCCGAGGTGCCCGCCTGAGCGATGCGCGCGGCCCCTGCGCCGCGCGCCCTCACTCCCCTCGGGCCTTCTCGGAGACGGCGTCCGCTTCGGCGGACGTCGCGTCTTCGCCCGAGTCGTCCCGCGTCTTCCAGAACGCCGACGACTCCTCGCGCACGCGTCGCAAGAGCCGGCGCGCCCACTCGAACTCTAGGGCCAGGATGCCGAGACCGGCCGGGATCACCAGGAAGGCCGGACCCGGCAGGAGGAGCATCGCGGTGCCGACGGCGAGCACCGAAATGCCGAGGACGAAGACGACGAAGCGCCGCACCAGCCGGTAACCGTCGGCGAGCAGCTGGCCCGTTCCGGAGGTCTCGGGAGTTCGGTCGCTGGATTCCATCGCGCGACGAGCGTAGCCGTTCGTCGTTAGGAGCGAGGACGCAAGGGGCTCCGAGGCGTGCCGACCGACGAGCGCCGGCCGGCACGCACGAAGCCCACGGCACGTGCCTAGTGGAACAGGCCCCGCAGTCGGTGCCGGACGATCCACTCGCGGTAGAAGTCCGCGGCGTACGTCGCCTGGATCGGGCTCACGGTCACCGTGGTCCCGCCCAGCGCGTTGCCCTCGCTGCTCGGCCGAGTGTCTTCGGGGTAACCAGCAGCCGTGTAGGGAATCTCCACGCTGACGCCTGGCAGGCCGATGTTCGGCGGGATGCCGACGGCCTGGGCGATCGGGCTGTCGCCGATGTTCTCGTAGAACTGGAGCCCGATGTTCGAAGCGGTGCCGATGCGCGTCTGCTTGAACGAGAAGTCGTGCGCGTCGGTGGTGTCGGGATCGACATCGGGAATGTTCACGTTGAGGCCGGTGCCGCGCGGCAAGCGGATCCCGTGGCGACCGTCGACCGCGGCGACGACCCGGAGCGCAATGGCCGCGATGAGCTCGGCCTCCGCGACCGTCTCGTCGTCGTTGTCGGCGCTGAAGGCGATCGCGGGAAGCCCCTTGTTGAGGGCCGTCACCGTGGCGCCCACGGTGCCGGAGTGGGGCGTGACCAGGCCGAGGTTGTTGCCTTCGTTCGGACCCGACAGCACCAGATCAGGCGGTCCGCCGAAGACCTGGGGCGCCAGCACGTCGATGCCGTAGAGCACCGCCGCCGCCGGCGATCCATCGGCGTAGAACTGCTGACCCGCGATGGTCGTCGGCCCGATCCCGAATGAACCCGCCGGCAGGAGACCTCCCTCGGACGGTTCACTGGTCGGGGGAATCGGCTGCAGGAAGGCGATCTGCCCGCTCGTTCCGCTCTGGCCCACATAGGGCGCCGCCATGATGACATTGTGGCCCGCGTCGACCAGGGCCCGGTAGAGCGCCTGGATGTTCTCCGTCTCGAACCCGTCGTCGTTGGTCAACAAGATGTCGAGAGCCTGTGCCGAGAACGATCCGAGACTCAGTAGAAGTCCCGTCACTACTGCGATGCATCGAGAACGCATGAATGTCTCCCACGCCGGACGGCGATGAGGATGGGGCGTCGGTGACCGCACCCTGCGGACCGACGCCCCAGTCTATTCCGGGCGTGCATGCCCAAGGGCGTCAATCATCACCGTCGCGTGTCGGATCCGAAGCGGTCTCGAGCGTCGCGGCGCGCGCCGCTCGTCGGAGGACTTTCGTCAGAGCGGCTTGTCTAACCCGCGTTCTTTCCCCGGGGCCGCTCCCCTCCGACGATTCGCCGACGGGGCGGCGCGCTTCGATTCGGGGTATCCCTGTGCAGCGCGAACCGCCTCAGGAGATCCCGTGAACACCGCCTCCCCGCTCGCGTCGGTCACACCGGCGCTGTCGATCCAGCCGATGAACTTCGCCGCCAAGGATCCGGGCGTCGGCGGCTGGCGCTTTCTCAAAGCCCAGGCCCGCGCCGCCGACAACGCTGGCGTCGACCGCCTCGTCGTTTCGGATCACGTGGTGCTGGGCGAGAACCTCGACGCCTACGGCGACCCGAAGCTCGGCGGGGTCGAAGGCGGACGTCAGCCGACGGGCCCCGACGGACACTGGCTCGATCCGCTGACGGTGCTCGCGACCTGGGCTGCGGTGACGCAACACACGCGCCTGATGACGGGCATCCTGATCGCCGGTTTGCGCCGCCCGGCAAACCTCGCGAAGCAGGCAGCCACCCTCGACGTGCTCTCCGAGGGCCGCCTCGACCTCGGTGTCGGCGTGGGCTGGCAGCGCGAGGAGTATCAGGCGAACGGGATCCCCTTCGAGAAGCGCGGCGCCCGCCTCGATCGCACGCTCGAGATCTGCCAGACCCTGTGGCGCGACGAACCGGCGGCGTTCGAGAGCGATGCGGTGAGCTTCGAGCGCATCCACTGCAACCCGAAGCCGCTCCAGGCCGGCGGTGTTCCGCTCTGGATCAGCGGCACGCTCAACAAGAACGTGCTCCGACGCATCGCGCGCTTCGGGAGCGGTTGGATTCCGTGGGGCCCCGATGCCATGAATCCGGCCGCCGGGCTGGCGCGCATTCGCGAGGAGATCGACGCGGCCGGTCGCTCCAGCGACGGCTTTCAGGTCACGAGCTACATCCCGGTCAAGAAGCGGGAAGACCGCAGCATCGACGTAGCGGCGACGATGGCCGCGGTGGCCCCGATGGTAGACGCGGGCATCACCGACCTCCGCATCCAACTGCCGATTCCCGAGGAAGAGCAGGCGGCCACCGACCTGCTCGCCCCCCTGGTCGAAGCCTTTCGCCCGGCCGCGGGCCGGACCGCCTGACGAGGAGCTCCCCATGAGCGACGAACATCCCGCCCGCACGGCGGGCCTCTTGTCCCAGAAGCACGTCTCGGAAGGAAACCGCGACGCCTGGCTCGACCTCTTCGCCGAGGACGCCGTCGTGCAGGACCCGGTGGGCGTGTCGCCCCTGGACCCGACGGGAAAGGGACAGATCGGGAAGACGGGGATCACCGCCTTCTACGACAACGTGATCTCGAAGGGAAACGTCAGCTTCGACTACCCGCGCTCCTACGCCGCGGGCGACGAATGCGCGTTCATCGGCACCGTCTACAACACCCTGCCGGGCGGACAGGAGTTCGCGTCGGAAGGCGTGTTCGTCTACCGCGTGAACGAGGCCGGCAAGATCGTGTCGCTGCGGGCGTTCTGGGAGTTCAAGCGCCCGGTACCCGACGGCGACATCCACCCGCCGGTGGGCCGGTCGCGCGACTAGCCCGCCGCTTCGACGCGAGCGGGCCGACCCGGCTCAGCCCGCGTTCTGGTAGTGCTCCATGAGGATCGCCGCGACTTCGGGACGCGCGAACTCTTCGGGAAGCGCTTTCCCCTCGGCGAGCATCTCGCGCACCTTCGTGCCCGAGAGCAGCACGAAGTCGCTCGAGTCGTGGTCGGGGGCGTCCTTCATCATCACCACCTTGCCGAGCTTCTTCGAGAAGGCGGTGTGGTCGGCCTTGAAGATCTCGATCTGCAGGGCGCCGGCCGGCACCTGGTCGAAGATCTCCTGGGCGTCGAAGGCGCCGTAGTAGTCGCCCACGCCCGCGTGGTCGCGGCCCACGATGAGATGGGTGCAGCCGCAGTTCTGGCGGAACACGGCGTGGAGCACGGCTTCGCGCGGCCCGGCGTAGAGCATGTCGAAGCCGTAGCCAGTCACCATCGCCGAGTTCTCGGGGAAGTAGAGCTCGACCATCTTGCGGATCGCGGCGTCGCGCACCGGCGCCGGAATATCGCCGGGCTTCAAGCGACCCAGCAGCATGTGGATCAGCACGCCGTCGGCCGACACCGCCTCCGAGGCCATCTTGCACAGCTCTTCGTGAGCGCGGTGCATCGGGTTGCGGGTCTGGAAGGCGACGACCTTCTCCCACCCGCGCTTCCCGATCTCGTCGCGGATCTCCACGGCGGTGCGGAAGGTGTCGGGGAACTCAGTGTCGAAATAGCTGTAGTCGAGCACCTCGACCGGACCCGAAACGAAGTGGGGACCATGGGAGAGGAAGGTCTCGACGCCCGGGTGGGATCCGTCGGTCGTGCCGAAGACCTGCTCGGTCATCGTCTGGAGCTGGGCCTCGTTCGCCGTGTCGATCGCCTCGACCGTCTGCACGGCCAGGATGGGATGTCCCTCGCGGTTGGGATCGCGCAGGGCGATCCGCGCGCCGACCTCGATCCCGGCGACGTCCTCGAGACGATTCACCACGGGTACCGGCCAGAAGAGCCCCCCGCTGGTCTTCATGTCCGACGCCACGGACACGGCGTCGGCGAGGCTCATGAAACCCTCGAGCGGGTTGAAGTAGCCGGCGCCCAGCATCACCAGGTTGGCGGCGGCGGCGGAGGTGACCACGCGGTCGGGAAGGCCGGCGGCCTCCTTCTCGAGGGCGCTCTTGCGGGCGGGGTCTGCGACGATGCGCGGGGCGAGCGTCGCCGAGCCGTAGGGGGCAATCATGGAGATCTCCTGCGTTGCGAGGGCGGCATTCTAGCGGGCGATTCCGACGGGACACCCGGTGGGTAGGGAGCGGCCCGCGCGCGTCGTCAGGGCCCCGGAACGACCCGGGAATCCGCCTCGGCCTGCTCGATCCTCGGCCGCGACCCGACCGATATCGATCGAGGCCGACCCGGACGATCCCTATCCGGCGAGACGTTCGGCGGGTGCGTCCGGCCCTTCGGCCAGGCGCGCCACCACGGCCGCGCGATCCGGGCCGCGAAGCACGTCGTCACGCGACTCCCGGCGCCCGTAGACCTCGAGCACCTTCGCGAACACGGCCGGGTTGCGCATCAGGTCCTGGGGCGACTCGAGCAGGTTGAAGATGCGCAGGAAGGTCCGGAGCACCCCGACGTCTTCGCGCAGCGCGGGCACGAAGCCCTCGCGCACGAGCGAACGCATGTAGCCCTTCGGGTCGACGCTGCCGTCGGGCCGATGCACCTGGTAGGGATCCTCGCCGCTGCGCAGGCGGGCCGCGACCTCGATCGCGTTGCGATCCTGGTTGCGCACCTCCTCGTACCAGGGCACGAGTTCGCGCTCGACCGCCGCGTCGAGCTCCAGGGCGAATGCCGCGCCGGCGTCCGGGTGGGCTTCCCAGGCGTCGGCGACCAGGAAGGCGTTGATCGCCGCGAAGGTGCAACCGCGGCCGACGATCGGGTTGGTGTGCAGGAGCGCGTCGCCGACCCACGCCATCCCCAGCGCGACCGGCGTTCCCTCCGACACCGGGAAGCGACGCCGGTTCTCGAGCTTCGCCATCGCGGAAACGTCACTCACCGGTACGGAGACGGCAGGGTCGACCCAGTCCCGCGTCGCGGGCAGCCACGCCGCCAGGGCGTCGAAGGAGCCGGGACGCACCAGCGTGCGGAGCTCCGGGTCGTCCGGGCTCGCGGCCAAGGTGATCGAGAAGACCCGATCGTCGCCGGGAAAGATCCCGTACTTCAGAAAGCCCAGGTCCGCCCCGATCGGACCCTCGAGCTTCGGCGCCTCGGCGCCCTCGCGCACCCGGTAGAAGCGCGACGCGTAGAAGATCCCGCAGGGTGAACGCTCGAGCTGCGGCGGCGTGATGCCCGCCGCTTCGAGCCAGGTCGCCGAACGACTGCGGCGTCCGGTCGCGTCGACGATCAGCGGCGCCTCGAGAGTCGCACCGTCGTCGCACACGACTCCCGTCACGCGAGGCGGCACGCCCGCGTCGGCCCGGAGCTCCTGGACCGCCGCGCCGCGCCGCCATTCCAGGCCGGGAAGCGCGGCAGCGTAGCGGCGCAGACACCACTCGAAGGTGATGCGTCGACACGCGAGCAACACCAGCTCTTCGTCCTCGGGCACGGTCCCCGTGGCGTCGCCGAGCGAACCGGCGAGGTCCGAGAAGCGCATGCGCTCGGCTCCGTGCTCGAGGAGGGAGTCCAGCAGCGCGGGCACGTGCTCGGCCAACAGATTGTGGAGACGCGCGAGGAAGGCGTGCGAATGGCTGCGCTGTGGCGATCCGCGGCGATCCCAGGCGTCGAAGGCCGCGTCCGGGCTCTCGGGGAGCGGGCTTGCGTCACGCTCCAGCACGGTGACCCGGGCGCCACGCTGAGCGAGCGCTACCGCGGTGAGCATCCCGGCAACGCTGCCTCCCACCACGACGGCATCGCGCGCGTCGCTCATGAGGGAGCGCTCCATTTGAGCCGCGGCTTTGGGGCGCGCAGCCCTTGCAGCCAGCTCGCGAGGAATCGCTCGCGAGCGGCGTCGGCCTCGGCATCGGATCGCGCGCAGAGGGCGGCCAAGCCCGTGAGGAAGGTCAGCGCACTCGTCTCCGGGTCGGCCTGCGCACGCAGCTCACCGCGGGCCTGCCCGGCGCGAACCCGCGCGGCCAACCAGGCGCCGAGTTCGGGTGGGCGGGATGCGCCCGGCGCGGCGGGAACGGACGGGGCGAGTTCGGCGAAGAACTGCTGGACGAGTGCAGGCATCAGCGAGTTCTGGTCTAGCCAAACCTCACAGAGGCGCTCCGCCAGCATGCGATACTCCCGCGCGGCGGAACCGCGCGCGGTGGCGGATGACACCTCGGCTTCGGACGCCAGCGCGGACGCGAGCCGGCGACTCCACTCGGAGACGAGCGCCGCCTTCGAGGGGTAGTGGAGGAAGAAGGTGGCTCGCGCGACGTCGGCCTCTGCGCAGATGGTCTCTACGGTGAGAGAGGCGAAACCCCGGCGCGCGGACAGCCGAAGAGCTGCATCGAGAATCGCGTCGCGGGTGCGGGCCTTCTTGCGGCCGCGGCGGCCGTGCCCGGAATCCGGCTGGCCCTGCAAACGGGCCCCGGTGCTGGGTGATGCCATTCGCACGACGCTAGTCCATTTTTAGACTGGGATCTATTTTTTGATGTCTCGATCTCTCGAGTCTCTCGGAAAGACCTGCGCTGGAAGGCGTTTTTTATGGATCTCCGTCTACCTCGTGCTCACAGCGGGGTGCTGGGGCTGCTCCGAGACGGAGGCTCCGAGACCCGCGGGGGAGTCGACCCCCAGCGCTCGCACGTCCGCCGTGGAGATCCCCGAGACCGCCGCGTGGGTCGGGAGCGCGGTCTGTGCCGAGTGCCATGGCGCCGAGGCGGAGGCCTGGCGCGGGTCGGATCACGACCGGGCCATGCAGGAGCCCGACGCCGAGAGCGTGCTGGGCGACTTCGAGGACGCACGCTTCGAAGAAGCCGGCACGACCTGGAGCTTCGTCCGCTACCAGGGCAAGTACCTGATCAAGAGCGAGGGCCGCGAGAGCGGCGAGTACGAGGTGGCGTACACCTTCGGCGCCGACCCGCTGCAGCAGTACCTGATCGCCTTCCCGGACGGACGGCTCCAGGCGCTGCACGTCGCCTGGGACACGCGCCCTGCCGCGGCCGGCGGCCAGCGCTGGTTCTCGCTCCACGATGCACCGCCGACGGTGGGGGATCCGCTGCACTGGCAGAGCGCCGCCGGGAACTGGAACCTTCTCTGCGGCGACTGTCACTCGACGGGCTTTCGGAAGGGCTTCGATCTCGCCGAGCGGACCTACGCCTCCCACTGGGAAGAGGTCGACGTCGGCTGCGAGGCGTGCCACGGGGCCGGCGGTGCGCACGCGCGCTGGGCCGCCGGGGGCGCGGGCCGCGGGGGGCCGCAGCTTCGCGTGGACTATCCCGCGCCAACGCGCTGGGAGCGGGCCGATGGCGCGCCGATCGCCCACGCGGCGTCGGGTGCCGTTTCGCCGGACACCGAGATCGATACCTGCGCACCGTGCCACTCGCGCCGCACGCGGCTCGTCGACGCGGCGGGGCCGGAACAGGACTTCCTCGACGGCTATCGCCCGGCGCTGCTCGAGCCTGGCCTCTACCACGATGACGGACAGATCGCCGACGAGGTCTTCGTCTGGGGCTCCTACGTGCAGAGCAAGATGTACGCCGCCGGTGTGCGTTGCAGTGACTGCCACGACCCGCACTCGACGGGTCTGCGCGCCGAGGGCAACGCCCTGTGCGGCAACTGTCATGACCCCGCGGTCTTCGACACGCGCGACCACCACCATCACGCGGGCGACACGCCGGCGTCGCAATGCACCGCCTGTCACATGCCGAGCCGCACCTACATGCAGATCGACGCACGCGGGGACCATCGCTTCTCGATCCCGCGGCCGGAGCAGAGCGCGGCACTCGGAACGCCGTCGGCCTGCGATGGGTGTCACGCCGACGCGGCGCCGGGCTGGGCCGCCGAACAGCTCATCGCCTGGCGCAGCGGTGGCGAGGAGCGCACCCACTTCGGGCGCCGCCTGGCCATGCGTCACCAGGAAGGGGCCGAAGCCGCCCGCGCGCTCGAAGCCCTGATCGACGACCGCTCGGCGCCGGCGATCGCCCGCGCCGCCGCCTTCGTCGGGCTCGCGACGCCCAGCCCCGAACGTGCCCGCGCTGCCGCGGCTTCGCCGGACGCCCTGGTGCGTCTCGCGGCAGCCAGCGCCAGCGATGCCCTGCCCGCGCTGGAGCGCGCCGCCGCGCTGGCCCCGCTGCTGAGCGACCCCCGCCACGCCGTACGCATCGAAGCGGCGCGCGCGCTCATCGATGTCCCGGCGGAGCTCCTGACCCCGGACCAGCGCGCCGCGCGACGCCGCGAGATCGAGGCGTTCCGCGCGGCCCAGGACGCCCGCGCCGACGAGCCGGGCTCGCACGTCCAGCTCGCCTCGCTGCACCTGCGCGAGAACCGGGACGGCCCCGCAGCGGAGGCCGCCTTCCGCACGGCGCTGCGCGTTGGCCCCTACTTCTTGCCGGCTTCGCTCGGGCTCGCCGACCTGCTCGGCCAGCTCGACCGCGACGACGAAGGTCGCGACGTGTTGGAGGCGGCGCTCGAGCGCGCGCCCGAGATCCCCGACCTGCACCTCGCCCTGGGCATGCTGCACGTGCGCCAGGGCCGGCAAGGGGACGCGTTGGCGGCGTTCGAGGCCGCGCGAGAGCAGGCGCCCCAGGATCCCCGGGTCCTGTACGTGCTCGCCGTCGCACTGCATTCCCAGGACCGCTCGGATGCCGCGCTGGACCTGCTGCGCGAGGGGCTCGAGGCGCATCCGGACAACAGCGCGCTGCTGAGCACCCTCGCGACGATGGGCCGGGATCTCGGTGCCTACGAGGACGCGCTCGCCGCGGTCGACCGGCTGATCGCACTCCACCCCGGCAATCCCCAGCTGGAGAGCCTGCGCGCCGACATCCAGAGCCGCGCCGAGGGCGCACCCTAGGCCCCGGCTCCACGGCCGAGACCGACCGCTCAGCGGCCGGTAACCCGTCGGCAACCGTCAAGCCAGCTGCTTGATTTGCCGATGGGTTCGGTTCGGACGGTCGAGGGGAGCGGTCGGGCGGAATGACGCGGAGCAGGCAGCGGCCGAGGGCAGTCGTCGCGGCGTGGGGGCTCGCCCTGACGCTTTCGTGTGTTGGATGCAAGGCGGTGATCGCCAGCTCGGACAGCGCCTCGGGCGGGCTGAGCAGCGCGTCCCGCGTGAGCGAGATCCTGCTCGAAGCGGGCTCCTCGGCCTCCAGCTCCAGCAGCGGCGGACCGCGCGCGGTCGGACTCGAGCGGGACGTCCGCACCTTCACGGCCCTCTATCTCGAACACGGGGGCAGTCTCGACGCCTTCCGCCGCGAACTCGGTCGGCTCTGCGCAGAGCACGGCGTGCGTCACTGGGAACAGGATCCGGCGGTGCGACGCGGCGTCGAAGCCGGCCTCGCCCGCAGCGCCCTGACGCCGCCCCAGCGCGCGCGCTTTCGCAATCGCCTCTGGTCCGCGGCCCTGGTACGTCGGGGCATCGTGGCCGAGGGAGAGCGCCGGTGGCGTTGAGACGAGAAGCGCGTCGCCGCTGGTCGATCGGCGTCGCCCTCGCCTGCGTGTTCGCCGCGTCGGTGAGTGATGCGACGCAGCAGGTGGAGTACGTCTACATCGAAGCGGGCGAAGGCGGCTCGAGCGGGGGCCACGTCGCGCTGCGGCTCGGCGATCTCGCGTACCACTACCAGCGCGAAGCCGACGGCGCCGTCGAACTGCGTCGGGAGGGCTGGCGCGCCTTCGTGTTCCGCTATCGGGTGAGTGAGAACCGCAACCTCCAGATCACCCAGATCGCCACCACGGCGCCTCGGCGGACCCAGCTACAGGAACGCCTCGACACCCAGTTCCTGCGCGAACGCGCCCAGCGGGATCGCCTCCATGCACTGCGTCGCGACGTCGCGCTGCTCGCCGCCTTGAACGCGCCCGAGGGCCGGGTGCCGATCGCCGGCGCCGGCTTCTTCGACCTCGAAGCGCTCGCGACCACCGATGCCGAGCGTGCCGGAGAACGCGCGCTGCGACGCCTGCGCGAGCGCCTGCTCGGCCGCGGCGCGGGACCCAGCCTGGCGTTCCGGCGGCGCGTCGCCGAGAGCGCGATCGCACACTTGCGGCCCGAGACGCGCGCGCCGCGTGCGAGCGAGGCCCTCGACTACGGATTCTCGCGCCGCTTTGCGGACGCCTACGCGGCGTGGTTGGCCCTGCGCGTGCTCGAGGAAGCGCCCCCGCTGCGGCAGGCGGCTCTACGGCGCGTGGGCGCCGAAGCCCTGCCCCTGCGTCCCCCCGAGCGGCTCGCCCTGGCCCGACAGGCACGACGCATCGAAGCGTCGCTGATCGCCCTGATCGACTCCGCCCGTCCCGACTGGGGGCGCGCGTTCCTGCTCGGCATGGCGCGCCTCGCGGCGATCGAGGGATCGCTCGCGACGCACCAGTTGCAACTGCTCGACGCCTACCCCGAAGAGGTCCTGGAGCTGGCCCCCGCGGCGTGGGCGTCGCTCGACGTGACTCTCGACCTGCAGGAGGAGTGGCGGCGCAGCCAGTGGTTGCGTGCGCGCCAGGCACTGATCGACGCTCCCGACGACGAGACGCGCCTCGGCGACCTCGAGTTGGCCCAGAGCGACTACGCCGAGTTGATCGACGCGCGTACCCGGCATCGGCCGCTGCGGATTCCGCTGCGCAACGGTCTGCCCGAAGCGTCGCGTTTCATCGCGCCCACCCCTCGGCCGCGCTTCGCCCGAGACGAGGGCGCTCGCCTGCTGGCGCTGGCGCGCGTGCGACTCGAGGAGGCCGAGGCGAGCCACGACGCACAGGCGGCCTACGACCTCGTCTCGCGCAACTGCGTGACCGAGCTCTTCGCGCACCTCGACGCCGCACTCGGCGACGTTGTTCCGAGTGAAGCGGGCGACGGAGCGGGCGGGGCGCCGGGCTTCGTCCCCGTGCTGTCGGCCCAGGCCGTCGCCGAACGCTGGGGCCGGGGCGACTCGCGCACCCTGCTCTCCCACCGACGCACGCTGGTCGGCGAGAGCTGGTGGTCGGCCCTGCGTGAATCGAACACCCTGACCGCGACGCGCTACGAGAGCCCGCTCGAGGACTCGCTCTTCCTGTTCTTCACCGACAACGCCGCGCCGGTGCGCCCCCTGCTCGGCGCCGCGAACCTGGCGACCGGCGTGGTCGGAGGCGCCCTGGGTCTGTTCACTCTGCCCTGGGATCAAGGGGCGTTGTTCTCGCGTTCGGTGCGCGGCAGCGTCGCGAGCGTTCCCGAGCTCTTCTTCGTCAACATCCGCAAGGGGACGTATCCCCTGCTGCCGCCGTCTTCGGCGGACGCCGACGTCGCCGCCACTCCCGAACCCCAATGAGCCCGGCGACCGCGAGTGTTCCCGCGGTCAACGTGGCAGGGCTCTCGAGGCGCGCCAGGGGCGCCGCCACCGCCGCGCCGAAGAGTGCGGCGACGAGCATCGGCAGCCCACAGAGCACGGCGAAGCTCACCCCGAACCCCATGACGCCGGCGATGCCTCCCGCGCGCAACCACGCCCGCGGGCCAATGCTGGCGGGCGGCGTGATCCCTGCCAGGACCTCGACGACGGGATCGTCGCCCCGCACCTCGAGGATCGCGTCGCCGGCCGCGTTGCGACCCAGCTCGAAGCGCACGTCGGCGCAGCAGGCGCGCTCCTTCTCGATCCAACGGCGCAGGGTCGCCTCGGCGGCGGCACTGCCATCGCACTCCCAGAGGACCCCGTCGGGCAGGCGCACCACGCGACGGACGAGCGGCGCCACCTCGGCCGCGATCCAGGCGCGGCGCTCGGCAAGCTCCGGTGAGGAGAGAGTGCAACTGCTGCCCGCGGGCAGCGACGCTCCGAGCTCGGTTCCCATGACGCGTTCCTCCTGAGGACAGGGAAAGATTACTTGTTCAAGTACGCTTGAAGTCAACCCCGCCTGCCGGATGCGCCCCCTCGCCCGCTCTACACTTTGCGCGTGCCCCGCGTTTCCGCGCGCCCAGCGAGGTTCCCATGACCGTCGAAGTGAACGGCATCGCGCACATCCAACTCACCACGAACGATCCGGATCGCTCCCTGCCCTTCTGGGAAGCGTTCTGTCACTTCCTCGAGATGAAGACGCTGATCCGCAACGAGGAGATCGTCTACTGCATCGGGAGTCGCACGGGCATCCTGGTGCGCGCCGCACCGGCGGTGAAGCGCGACGGCCACTTCGACCAGGAGCGCGTGGGGCTCCACCACTTCTGCTTTCGCGCCCGCGCGCACGACGACATCGACAAGATCCATGCCTTCGTGCGCGAGTACCCCGAGGCGACGATCGTCCACCCGCCCGAGGACGGTTCCCAGTTCGCGCCGGGCTACTACTCGCTGCTTTTCGAAGACCCGGACGGGATCCGCGTGGAAGTGAACCACGTGCCCGGCAAGGGCCACTTCGGAAAGGAAGGACGCCTCGGCGAAGGCGGACCCGGCCCGGCGGGCCGCTACGGCGAAGACGGGCTGCAGGACGAAGACGCCTCCTGACGCTCGACGCGCATCGGGCGATCGAGACGACCCGCCACGGGGTCGCCCGCCAGGAACGATCGGCGCTCAGTCCGCGGGTTCGGCGGGTTCGAGTCCGAGCGTCCGCAACACCTCTTCGGCCTCGGCGCGGTCGGGTTCGTAGATGGCGACGGCGACGCGGTCGCCCTTCGCGAGCTTGATCCCCGCGTGCATCGGCCCGGCGGTCTTGCCGCGATGGTGTCCGAGGAAGACGAGCCGCTCTCCGGTCTTGGACTCGAGCGATTCGGTCGGCGGCTCCCCGACGCTCCATTCCTCGACGGCGACATCGCCGTGGCGCACCCGCACCTCCCAACGCTCGGCGTCGTGGGGTCCCTCGAAGAGGGTGCGCGCGTCGCCCTTCTGCACGAGGTCGGGAGCAATGCCCGTGCCCGCGCGCATGACGGCGATGTAGGCCTGGGGTACGCCGAAGAACTCCCGCGAGCGGCTGGCGTAGACGCTGTTGAGCACCTGGTTCGGCGTGAGGCCCACCACCGAACCCACGCTCTCGAAGCGGGCGCGCAGCATCGTGCGCTCCTGGACCGCGTCGCCGAACACGACCGAGAAGCCCGACTCCTCGGCCTGGCGCACGTGCTCGGCGTTCGAGTCGAGGAAGACCACCGGGACGTCCACGCTGCGCAGCCACTCGCCGAGCTTCAGGCCCAGGCCCGAGGCTCCAAGGATGGCCACCCGGTCGCGGCTGGGCAGCCGGACCCCGAGGAGCGACGCCACCGGTCCCGCCGTGAAGCCCGCCAGGACGACGGTGCCCGCGATGGTCAGGAACACCAGCGCCCGCAGCTCGTTGCCACCCGCGTCGCCGCTCTCGAGCAGCGCGTTGGACGTCACCGAGGCGACGGCGGCGGCGACGATGCCGCGCGGTGCGATCCACGAGACGAAGAGCCGCTCCTTGGTGTTGAGGTCGGACCCCATCGTGCACAGCCAGACCCCGAGCGGGCGCACCACCAGGACGAGGGCCGCCACCAGCGCCAGCCCCCGCATGCCGAGGGCCTGGACCTCGGCGATCCGCACGTCGGCGGCGAGCAGCACGAAGAGCAGACCGATCAACAGGATCGTCAGCTGGTCCTTGAACTCGCGCAGGTCGCGATCCACGCGGCTGCGCAGGTTCCCCACCACGACGCCGGCGACGGTGACCGCGAGGATGCCGCTCTCGTGAACGACGGCGTCGCAGGCCTGGAAGAGCAGCAACACCGCGGCGAGGACGAAACCGTTCTCGAGCCCTTCGGGAATCAGCCGTCGCACGCGCAGGATGCCGGCCAGCGCGTAGCCGGTGAGTACGCCGGCGCCGGCGCCGAAGCCGAACTGGAGCAGGAAGGTCACCCCGCCTCCGAGCTGGGTCTCGGTATCGGGGGCGATCGCGAGTTCGAGCAGCAGCACCGCCAGGATCGCGCCGACCGGATCGATCAGGACGCCCTCGGCCTCGAGCACGGTCGCGACCCGCGGCTTCAAGCGCAGCTCGCGCACGAGCGGCCCGATCACGGTCGGCCCGGTCACGACCACGAGGCTGCCGAAGAGGAGCGAGCGCATGATCGGCCAACCGAAGATCAGGTGGGCCGCGATCGCCCCGCCGGCCAGGGTGACGAGCGCACCCCAGGTGACGAGTCGCCGGATCGCCGCCTGCTCGCGACGCAGCCGGGAGATCTCGAGGTTGAGTCCCCCTTCGAAGAGGATCACCGCGACCGCGAGCTGGACCGTCGCGATCAAGCCAACGCCCAGCGCATCGGGCTGGACCCAACCGAGACCATCCGGGCCGAGACCCGCGCCCGCGGCGAGCAGGAGCACGATGCCCGGCACACGCAGATGTCGCGCCAGCGACTGGGCCACGATGCCCACGGCCAACGCCAGGGCCAGGGTGAACGCCGGGTGCTCGGTCAAGTCGGGAAGCTACACCGCTTCGCTCGGATTTCCCCGGTTGTGTTCGCCCAGGCAGCGCGGCACGCTCGGCCCATGCCGCTCGCCAACTACGACTCGTTTCCCTTCACCCACGCAGGCTCCACGCGAACGGTGTATCGCCGCGGTACCGGAGCCGCGGTGGTCGTCATGCACGAGGTTCCGGGGATCACACCCGAGGTCGAGGGTTTCGCCACCCGGGTCGCCGATGCCGGCTTCACGGTCTACCTGCCCCACCTGTTCGGCACACCCGAAAAGGCGTTCTCGGGCTCCTACGCCGCCGGGCAGATGCTGCGCGCCTGCGTCAGCCGCGAATTCTCGGTGCTCGCGCGCGGCGCGTCGAGCCCGATCACCGACTGGCTCCGCGCGCTGTGCCGCTCCGCGCACGCCGAGTGTGGCGGCCCAGGCGTGGGCGCGATCGGAATGTGTCTGACCGGGAACTTCGCCCTCACTCTGATGGTCGATGCCAGCGTCATGGCACCGGTGCTCAGCCAACCCTCGCTGCCGCTGCCGGTCTCGGCCGCCCATCGCGAGGCGCTGCACCTGTCCGACGACGACCTGGCCCGGGTCCGTGAGCGCGCGAAGGGCGGCTGCGGCGTGCTCGGACTGCGCTTCACCAGCGACCCGCTCTGCCCGCCCGAGCGCTTCGAGCGACTCCGCCAGGAGCTGGGCGACGGGTTCGAGGGCATCGAGATCGACTCGTCCTCGGGGAATGCTCACGGGATCGCGCGCACCGCCCATTCGGTGGTGACGACCGACCTCGTCGATGAAGCCGGCCATCCCACCCGTGCGGCGCTCGACCGCGTCCTCGGCTTCTTCGAAGAACGGCTGCGGGGCAGCGCTGCGTCGGGGAGCGCTTAGTCCATGTCCAGCTACGAAACGATTCGTGTCGAACGGGAGGAGCATCTCACCTGGCTCACCCTCGATCGACCGGAGGCCCTGAACGCCCTCTCGATCCAGATGATCGAGGAGCTCCACGACTTCTTCTTCCGACTTCCCGAGGACACCGAGACCCGGGTCCTGGCGCTGCGCGGTGCCGGCAAGGCGTTCTGCGCCGGACTCGACCTGAAGGAGTCGCGCGGCGGGGACGGAGGCGTTCCCGAAGGTCTGCGCATCCAACGTCAGGTCGCCGAGCTTTCGGTGATGCTGCGGCGCGCACCCCAACCGGTGATCGCCGCGGTGCAGGGCGCCGCCGCGGGCGGCGGCTTCGCCCTCGCCCTCGCCTCGGACGTCCGCATCGCCGCCGACACCGCGCGCATGAACGCCGCCTTCATCCGGATCGGTCTGTCGGCCTGTGACGTCGGGGTCAGCTACTTCCTGCCGCGCATCGTCGGCGCGTCGGTCGCATCGGAGCTGCTCCTCACCGGCGACTTCATCGAAGCCGACCGCGCCCTGCGCACCGGCCTGGTGTCCGACGTGGTTCCCGAGGCCGCCCTCGAAGGCGCGACCCGCGACATGGCGGCGCGCATGCTGCGCAACTCCCCGCTCGCGCTGCGCCTCACCAAGGAGTGCCTGAAGATCAATGTCGACGCGGGCAGCCTCGAGGCCGCCATCGCGATGGAGGATCGCAACCAGATCCTGGCGGTCCAATCGAAGGATTTCCGTGAGGGAGTCTCGGCCTTCCTCGGCAAGCGGGAGCCGCGGTTCGAGGATCGTTAGGTGCCCAGTTGGATCGAACGCTGGGGCGCGCGCCTGCTGCCGCGCCTGCCCGAAGCCTGGCTCGAACGCGCGGGGGAGCGCCCCGAGGTGCGAGGGACGAAGCTCGACGCCCACCTCTCGATCATGGCAGGGCAAGCGGGCCGGTCGACGCCGTTCTACGAGACCACGCCGGGCGAAGCGCGCGCCGCGCTCGATGCCAGCCTGGCGCTGGCCGCCGCGCCACTCCGCCCCCTCGAGCGCATCGAGCAGCGTCGGGTTCCCGGTGCCGCCGGCCCTCTCGAAGCGCGCGTCTATGTGCCGTCCCAGCTGGAAGGGCCGCGCCCCCTGTGGCTCTACTTCCACCAGGGCGGTTGCGTGATCGGCAACCCCGATTGGTGCGCCCACTTCTGCAGCGTGCTCGCCGAGCGAACCCGAGCCCCGGTGCTCGCCGTCGACTACCGCAAGGGCCCGGAGCACCGGTTCCCCGCCGCCCAGGAAGACGCCTGGGCGGTGTATCGCTGGGCCCTCGACGCGGCGGAAGAGGTGGGCGGAGACCCGACGCGACTCGCCGTGGGAGGCGACTCGGCCGGCGGCGGCCTCGCCGCCACCATCGCCCAGCGGGCCGTCGATGAGAAGCTGCGCGCCCCGCTCCTGCAACTGCTCGTCTACCCCTGGCTCGAGGCCTTCGCCGACAATGCGTCGTACCGCGACTGCGCCGACGCCTACCCGCTCACACCCCAGGGCATGCGCTGGTTCCTGGAGAACTACGCAACGCCCGACGACGCCTCCGACCCGCGCCTCGCCCCCGCTCTGCGCAGCGACCTCTCGGGACTCGCGCCCGCCCTCGTCTACACCGCGGGTTTCGACGTGCTGCGCGACGAGGGCGAGGACTACGCCCAGCGCCTCGAAGCGGCGGGCGTACCCACCGTGTTCCGCTGCTACGCTTCATTGTGTCACTCGTTCACGGCCTTCGCCGGCGCGTCGCCCGCCGTCGCGCTGGCGCTCGACGAGATCGCGCGAGACGCCGACCGGGTCTTGTCGCGCAGCCTCGGAGCGCCCGCAGCCCCCGCTTCGTCGGGGATCAGACCGGAACCGCGCGCTTCTTCGTGACGAGGACCAGCAGGGCCGGCGTGATGATGACGTCGAGGATGAACGCGCCGGAGACGGCGAAGGCGGTGAGCACGCCGAAGTAGCGGAGGTTCTCCATCGTCGAGAGCGTGAAGACGAGGAAGCCGAGCGAGAGCACCACCGAGGTGAAGAGCAGGGCGCGGCCGGTGGTGCGCAGGGTTTCTTCGAGCGCCCGATAGGCGTCGCCGTGGCGCGCCAGACCGCTGCGGTAGCCATGGATCATGTGCAGGGTGTCGTCGACGGCGAGGCCGATCGCGATACAGCCGAACATCATCGTGAAGATGTCGAGAGGCGCGTCGATCCGCGGCATCAGCCCGAGCGTCAGCAGAATCGGCAATAGGTTCGGCACCATGCTCACGAGGCCCGATCGCAGGCTGCCGATCAAGAGCATCATCAGTGGCGTGATGACCAGGAAGGCCAACGCGTAGGTGCGGATCAGGCTCGTGCTCGTCGCCTGCACCGTCCGTGCAATCAGCGACGAGGCCCCCGTGACCACCGCTTCCGCTTTGTCTCCGAGGATGCGCGCCACGTCGCGCTGCACCTGCTCGATCACGACGGCCTTCTTGTTGCCGTCGTCCCAGGCCGATCGGATCGAGAAGCGGGCCACGCGGAACTGGGGATCGATGACCCGCTCGAGGTCGTCGTGGCCGCTGTTCTCGAAGAGCAGGAGCTCCTGGGCGAGCAGCGCGCGCTCCTGCGGCACCGCGTAGAAGGCGGAATCGTTCCCGTTCAGCGCCTGGTGGGTCTCTTTCGTGATGTCCAGGATCGAGACCGTGCGTCCGAGATCGTCACCGTTGACCACGAGGGTGTCGACGTGAGCGCTCAGCGCCTCGACCCGGTTCATCAGATCGGGGTCGTAGAAGGCGTTCTCCTCTTTCCCATCGATCACCACCTCGATCGTCATGGCGCCTCCGAGGCGTTCATCGACGTACTCGAAGGCCTGACGGAACGGATCGTCCTCGGGGAAGTAGGAGATGGGGTCGTTGGACGGGGTGAGGTCGGTCGCCGACACGACCGCGCCGAGGGCCAACAGCGCAGCTCCGACCCCGATCTGTCGCGGATGCCTTGCGCCGTACATACCCAGGCCGACGAGCCAGCGATCGAAGACGGTTTCGCGCTGGGCCTCGCGCGCGCGAGCGCGCATCGGGAAGACACAGAGCAGCGCCGGGAGGAACGCGAGGCTGTACACCAGACAGACCAACACGCCGAGCGCCGCGGCCTTGCCGAACTCGCGGATCGGCACCATGTCGGCGGCCAGGAACGAGGCGATGCCGGCGCTGGTCGTGAGCGCGGTCATCGCCACCGGCGGACCCGCGTGGCGGAGCGCCGCCACCAGCGCCGCTTCCGAGGCGTCGCCGGCGTCGAGGCGCTGCAGATAGATGGCGAGCAGGTGCACGGCGTAGCCGATGCCGACGGCGAGGACGAAGACGGGCAAGATCTGCGAGAGAATCGAGAGCGTGCGCTCGAAGGTTCCGAGCACGCCGAAGGTCGTCGCCATCGACAGGAACACCGACGCAAGCGCGAGCGGCACCGGCGCGAAGCGGCGGAACAGCACGAGCATCGACACCAGGATCACGGCCAGCGCGGCGAGCGAGAAACGCGGGACGTCGCGCGCCATCCCGAGGGCGAGTTCGTGGGTGACCATCGCCGAGCCGGTGACGTGAATCGGTAGATCCGGACGGCGGAAACGCTCGGCCACCGCCTTCACCGCTTCGACGGCCGCCGCGTTCTCGGCGGGCTTGAGGAACTCGCGCGGCTTGCCGTCGTCGGCCGCGGGAGCGTCGAAGCCCGAGAGTGCGTCGAAGCTCTCGTCGTAGGAGTACGCGTTCGTCTCGACCATGACGGCGGTGGTCTTGCCGTCGGCCGTGATCACCACGTCGCGGTAGGACGGCGTGGTGAGCACGCGTTCGCGGAGCGCAGCGAGCTCGGCCGGGGTCGTCGGCATCTCGAGGAGCAGATCATCGACGAGCAGCTCGTCGCCCCGACCCTCGACGGCCCGGATGTTGACGAGGCTGGTCACGCGATCGAGGTGGGGCACCTCCTCTTCGAGGGCCTCGTGGATCTTCCGCAGCTCTTCGAGAAAACCGAGGTCGAAGACCTCGGGGGGCTCGATCGCGAGGAGGATCATCTGATCGCGGCCGAACTGGGCCCGGAGCTCGTCGTAGGCGACGCGGGTGGGGTCGTTCTCGAGCAGGTAGCTCTCGGTCGAGGTCACCACCTCGAGCTTCGACAGCTGGGTCACGGCGAGGGCCGGAAAGAGCAGCCCGAGCGCCAGGATCCACCAGCGCCCACGCCGCACCGTCCCCGCCCAGGTCTCGAAACCGGCCTCGAAGTCTTCTCGCCGCATCGCCAGCCCGCATCCTAAGCCACCGAGAGGTGTCAGCGGCGAAAGATCCGGCTCAGCACGGGGTCAAAGCCCCGCGTCGATCGCCCGGACGATCTCCGCCTCGCGCTCGGAGAAGCGCTCGCCGCGCAGCACCTCGAGGGCCGCCTGCTGCCCGGCCGGATTCAGGTGGTCATCGGCCAGGATCACGTCGCGGGCGCGCTGATAGTCCTCGAGGCGCACGGGCCAATCCGGGTGTTCCTGGGGGTCGGGGAGCGGCGGAGAGACGGCGTCGGGGTCCCCCGCCGGGTCGGGCAGGTCGACCGCCAGCGTGCTTGCTGCTTCCGGGGCCGGTGCAGCAGGTGCGAGGGCCGGAACCTCGGGAGGGGCCGGTCGCGGTGCCGCCACCGCGACGGGCGGAGCTTCGAGCAGGGGGGGCGTGGGCTCCCCGGGTGCGCTGCCCGAGCGCAGCATCCACCCCCACATCCCGACCATCCCGAGCACCACGCCGAACAGGCCGAAGAGAACGACGCGGAGCACTAGGAGACCCGCGCTTCGATCAAACAGGGCCCGGGCTCGGCGAAGGCCCGCTGCAGCGCCCCGGCCAGCGCCTCGGCGGTGTCGACGCGTACGGCCGGGACCCCCTGCCCTTGCGACAAGGCGACCCAGTCGAGCTCGGGGTGGCTGAGGTTCGTGAGCGAACGCGCCTGGGCCCCGGGCTCGGCGATCCCGGCGCGGCCGAGCTCGACCTGCAGGATCCGATAGGCCTGGTTCGCGGCGACGACGACGACGACGTCGAGCGATTCGCGCGCGCAGGTCCACAGCGCTTGCAGGGTGTACATGCCGCTGCCGTCCGCCTGGAACGCGATCACCTTGCGATCGGGACAGGCGAGTGCGGCACCGACGGCGGTCGGCAGCCCCTGTCCGATCGCGCCGCCGGTGAGCGACAGCGCGTCGTGTCGCGGTGCTCCGTCCGAGAGCGCGTAGTAGGCGAGCCCGCTGGTCGCCGCCTCGTCCACGAGGATGCAATCCTCGGGCTGGAGGGCCGCGATGGTGGTCCCGAGTGCACCGACGGTGAGTTCGCCGGTGGGCAACGCGGGGCGTGCCGGAGTCACTGCCTCGAATCCGTCCGGCGCGCCGAGACGCTCGGCCAGCGCCTCCAGGGCGGACGCCACGTCGTCCTCGGGCCGTGCGAGTACGTGCAGCGCCGTCGACTCGGGGGTGAGACGGCTCGGAATGTCCGGATAGCCGAAGAACGCCACGGGTTCGGCCGTGCCCGCACACACCAGGTGCGACACACCCTGGAGTCGCTCGATCACCTGCTCCGGGAAATAGGGCAACCGCTCGACGGCAGGCAGCCCCACCCCGCGCGCCAGACGCGCGTAGAAGGTCTCGTGCACCAGCGCGCAGCCCGTGTGCGCCGCGATCCGGCCCGCGGTGCGAAGGCACGACTCGCTGAGCGCGGCGCCTCCGAGAAACAGCACGCCCGACGCTCCGCTGCCGAGCGCGTCGGCCGCGGCCGCGACCTGGCCTTCCTCGACCGCCGGAGGAGCCGGCGGCTGCGCGGCCGTGCGCGGCTCGGGCCCCGGATCCCAGGCGCAGTCCTGGGGCACGATCAACGTCGCAATCTGGCCCGGTGCGGTGCGCGCGGCGGTGATCGCCGCCGCCGTGTCGTCCGCGAGCTCGGAGGCCTGGGCCGTAGTGCGCACCCAGCCGGAGACCGGTCGCGCCAGCCCGGCGATGTCGGAGGTGAGCGGTGCGTCGGCCTCCAGGTGCCAGCGGGCGTGGTCCCCGATCACGTTCACGATCGGCGTGCGCGCACGACGGGCATTGTGGAGATTGGCAATGCCGTTCGCGAATCCGGGACCCAGGTGGGTCAGGGTCAAGGCGGGCCGCCCGCTCATGCGCGCGTAGCCGTCCGCCGCGCCGGTACAGACGCCCTCGAAGAGCCCGAGCACCGCGCGCAGCCCGGGCTGGGCGTCCAGGGCTGCCACGAGCTGCATCTCGGTGGTGCCTGGGTTCGCCAGGCAGAGGTCGATCCCGCTCGCGTGCGCAGTGCGCACCAAGCTCTCGGCTCCGTTCATCAAGGGTTCCTCGTGCCGGCGACTAGGCCAGGCGTCGATGCGCGTCGCGGGTCAGCGTCGGGATGTCGAGGCCGTGGGGGCAGGCGCCCGCACAGGACTGATGGGTACAGGTGGCGCACGCCGAGGCCCCTTCGCCCAGTGACGCGTAGTCGGTGCGTCCGAGCTCGAGGTCGCCGTAGTCCGTCGCGTACATGCGCGTGCGCAGCACTTCGTCGATGGTCACTCCCGCCGGGCAGGCCGACAGGCACGTCCCGCAGCCATAGCGGCACTGCTGGTCGCCGTGCAGACCCTCGTAGCGGGCGAGCAGCTGCAGATCGTGGCCGCTCACGCCGCCCGTACCGGACGCGCCGAGGTATTCGTCGACCATCTCGGGGCTCTTCATCGTCACCACCAGCGCGTCGACGTGGCTTCCCGACAGGACCCAGCGGAAGGCCGCCTGGGCGTAGGTGCCACCTTCCCGCTCGTAGGCCGTCAGGTCGTTGAGACGTGCGCCGCGCAGGGTTTTCATCGCGATGACGCCGACGTTCTTCTCCTTCGCCTTCGCCATGAGGCGCGGCAGCTCGGGCTGGACGGCCACGAAGTCCATCGACGCCGTCAGCCGCTGATAGAAGGCCGGATCCTGGCCGAAGTTGTGACCGACGAGCACGACGTCGACGAGGTCGTGATCGAAGGCGTAGTCGAGGCACTCGGCGAGTTTGCCACCGTGCCCCGAGATCCCGGTGAAGCGGATCTTTCCCTGCTGCTTCGCCCGCTCGGTGAATTCGCCCCACGCCTCGTTCTGGAGACGCCCCACGTCGTTGACGGCGTGGTTGAAGTAGATGTCGATGCGGTCCGTGCGCAGCCGGCGCAGGCTCGCTTCGAGCGCCTCGAAGAGCTCCGCGACGTCGGTGCGCGCGCCGCACTTCGTCTTGCTCGCCAACGTGACGGCGTCGCGTTTGCCCGCAAGGGCCCGGCCAAGAGTCTCTTCCGAGCTGCCCAGCGTGTAGCGATCGGCCGTATCGAAGTAGTCGATACCCCGGTCCAGGGCGTGCAGCACGAGTTTCTCGTCACCCGACAGGCGGCTCGCGCCGAACCCGATGTCGGGGACCTGGATCCCGGTGCGCCCGAGCGTCACGCGCTTGCGCACCCGCGGCGGCTCCGCGGCGTGCCCAGCGAGTGGAAGCCAGGACAGGGACACACTGGCGGCCGCGCTCCCGCGCAAGAAGGTGCGTCGATCGAATCCCTGCGGTCGCTTCGGCTGGCTCATCCCTTCCTCCGGAACGTTTGGCGCGCGACGAGCCCGGGGGCTCGCCGAGATGCCAGCACGTCCGCGGGCCGGGCGCTACCCGCGTACGCCGTCGATGTACTGTCGGGTCTCGAGCTGCTGGGGGCGTTCGAAGATCCGCTCGGTCGGGCCGGCCTCGATCATGGCACCGGCGCCGTCGCGCACCCAGAACACCGCGACGTCGTCGGAAATGCGACGCGCCTGGGCAAGATTGTGGGTCACCACGACCTGGGTGACGCGCCCGCGCAGTCGCACGATCAGGTCTTCCACGACACCGCTCGAGATCGGATCGAGGGCGCTGCACGGCTCGTCGAGAAGCAGCACGCGGGGTTCCAGGGCCAGCGCCCGCGCGATGCACAGCCGCTGCTGCTGGCCGCCGGAGAGCGCGAGCGCGGAGTGGTGGAGCCGATCCTTCACCTCGTCCCAGAGCCCGACCTCGCGCAGCACCCGTTCCGCCGTTTCCCCGCGCTCCCTGCGCGAGCGCACACCGTGCTCCTGGAGCGGCATCTCGAGGTTCTTGCGAATCGAGAGTGCGAACGGGTTCGGCTTCTGGAAGATCATTCCCACCTGCCGACGCAGGGCGACCACGTCGCAGCTGCGCTCGCAGACGTCCTGGCCGGCCAGTCGGACTGCGCCGGTGACGACACAGCCCGGGACGAGGTCGGTCAGGCGGTTGAGACTCGCGAGGAAGCTCGACTTGCCACAGCCCGACGGCCCGATGACGGCGGTCACGGCGCCCTCGGTGATCTCGAGCTCGACGTCGCGCAGCGCCGTCTTCCCGTCGTAGTGCACCGACAGACAACAGGTCCGGATCAGGGGCGCCGGCCTGGCCGCTCGCCCCTCGTGCAGGGAAAGGATGTTTCGATCGCTCACCAGGCCCCCTCGGATCGCGCGCCGAAGCGCGCCGAAATCGCCGACGCCACCAGATTGATCGCGAGCAGCAGGCCGACCAGCACCAGAGCCGCCGCGTAGGCGTTCCCCTCGCCCCCGTACACGTTCATCGAGAGATCGAAGATGTGCACCGAGAGTGAGCGGCCGGAATCGAGCCAGCTCGTCGGCATACGGTCGACATAGCCCGCCGTGTAGAGCAACGCTGCAGTTTCCGCCGCGGCCCGGCCGACCCCCAGCACGAGCCCCACCGCCAGGCCGGCGCTCGCCCCGGGAAGCAGCACGCGCCAGAGCGTCGTCGTGCGCGACAGACCGAGCGCCGCAGCCGCGCGACGCTGGTCGTCGGGTACCGCGCGCAGCCCCGCTTCGGCCGCACGGATGTAGATCGGCAGCACCATGCAGGCCAGCGTCAATCCGCCCGCGAGGATCGAGAAGCCGAGACCGAGCCACGCGCCGAAGAGCACGCTTCCGAACAGGCCGAACACGATCGAGGGAACGCCGGCCAGAACGTCGAGGCTGCGCCGCACCCAGCGGGCGCGCGTGCCCGTGCGCGCTGCGTACTCCGCCAGCCAGACGGCGGCACCGGTGCCGAGTACGATGACGACGCCGAGACAGATCGCGAGGATCCACGCAGTCGAGACGAGCACCGAGCCGATGCCGCCGTCGCCGCGGGCGTTGCGCGGAGATTCGATCAGGAACGACCACGAGAGCTGGGACACCCCGCCCGCGACCAGGTCGACGAGCAGCCAACCGAAGAAGAGCGTCACCAGACTCGCGACGCTCCAGGTGACGACGAGGGCCAGCGTATCCAGCAGGCCCGACGGCGGACGCGAGGCGCCGATCTCAAGCACGGCGCTCCCCCATCTGCCCCGACGACGCCCACTCGGCCGCGAGGACGAGGCAAGCCGCGAGCGCCCAGAGCACGAGGCCCGTCGCGAACAGCGACGCCTGATGCAGACCGAAGGCGTACCCCATCTCGAGCGCGATGTTGGCGGTGAGCGTGCGCACCGGGTCGAAGACGCTCGCCGGCATGCGCACGACGTTTCCGCACACCATCAGGACGGCCATCGTCTCGCCGACGGCGCGGCCGGTGGCGAGCAACACGCCCGTCACGATCCCGGGGCGTGCTGCGGGCAGCACGACCCGACGCAGGGTCGAGGCGCGGCCGAGGCCGAGTGCCGTTGCGCCGGCCACCGTCGCGGCGGGAACTGCAGCGATCGCCGCGTCGGCCAGGAGCGCCACCGTCGGCAGGATCATCACCGCGAGGATCAGGCTCCCGGCCAGCAGGCTCGCGCCCGGCGGTTGCCACGCGGAGATCAAGGGCACCAGGGTCACCAACCCCCAGAAGCCGTAGACCACCGAGGGAATCCCGCTCAGGAGTTCGAGCAGCCGTCGGTAGAGCGCCGCCACGATGGGCGGTGCGTAGGCCCGCGAGAAGAGCGCCGACGCGAGCCCGAGCGGCGTGGCGAGCAGCAGCGCGCCGCCCGTGGCGGCGACAGTCGCCACGAACATGGGCAACAGGTTGAAGCGCCCCTCGAGCGGGTGCCAGGACGGGTCGGAGAAGAATCGCCACACGCCGAGCTCGGCGCCGGCGGGCGCGGCCGTCGCGAACAAGAAGCCGAAGATGAGGAGCACGATCGACGCACAGCCGATCGCGCTGCTCACCACGAAGGCGCGCAGCAGGCGGTCCTCAGCGCGGCGCAACGAACGCCTGCCCGCTCACGAGGTCGGCGACCTCGGGTGAGAGCGCCAACGCGAGGAAGGCCTCGGACAAGGGGGACGACGCACGCGTGACGAAGAGCAGCGGACGTCCGAGGGGATACGCGCCGCTCGCCACCGAGTCGCGACTGGCCGGCACGCCGTCCAGCGCCAGCAGCCGCAGCGGCGCGCCGCGGTCGCGCTCGAACTCGGCGGCGCCCACCGAGAGATACGCGATCGCATAGGGATTCCCGACCAGGGTCTTCACGCAGTGCTGGGTCTCGCCGCACACGAGCCCCGCGCGGAACGCGGAGGGAACGACGCCGAAGTAGTCGGCGACCAGGGAGAGCTCCGAGCGCCCCTCGGCGCGGTCGACCACCACGATCGGTGCGTCGTCGCCCCCGACCTCGCTCCAGCGGGTGAGTTCGCCGCGATAGATCGCCAACAGCTGGTCGCCGCTCAGCGCCTGGACCGGGTTGTCGGCATGGACGGCGAAGGCGACGCCGTCGCGCGCCACCACGTGCTCCCGGGTCGCGGCGCCCTCGGAGGTCGTGAGCGCTCGCGACGACATGCCGATGTCGACGCGTCCAGAGTGGGCGTCGGCGATGCCGCGCGAGGAGCCGCCGGTCTGCACGTCGATCCGCACGCCGGGATGGGACGCCTCGAAGCGCTTGCCGATCTCGGCGGCGAGGGGAGCCAGGGTGCTGGATCCGCTCAGGGTGAGCTTGCCGGCGAGGGCCGACGGACCGGGCGCCGCGACGTCGACAGGGGCGTCGGAGCACGCGAAACATGCGATCGCGGCGAGGAGGACGCGCGGGCCGAGCCAGGAGAATCGAAGGATGGACATCGACACTGGGATGCCACAGGGGCACCCCGGATTCCGAGGGCGGGCGAAGCGCGGAGGCTAGCGGGCCGGTCGCGGGCCCCGCCAGCGGCAGGGCCCGACCGGACGCGACGCTGACGCGCTCAGGACGCGAGCGTGGCCGGGTCGATCTCCCCCGCCCGAACGCGCTGCTCGATCTCGATGTCGTGCTCGACGTCCGAGGTGGTCTCGTGCTCGTACTGGAGCACGTCGAGCTGGTGGAAGCGCTCGCGCTGGCGGTCCGAGAGCAGGCCCAGGCTCTTCACGTTGGGCACGATCTTCGAGAAGAGGCGGTGCCGGAACTGGGCCGCGATACCCGACTTCTCCGAGTGCTCGATGCAGAGCTCGGGGTCGAGATCCATCCGCTCCCAGACCTCGCGGCTCTGGATGCGATCGCGCATCAGCACGCAGGCCTCGTAGATGAACTCCTCGCGCTCGATCTTCTCCTTCTCGGTGAGGTCGGCGCAGTACTCGCGCAGCGAGAGCACGCCGAACGCGACGTGGCGCGACTCGTCCTCCATCACGGCGGCGGTCAGATCGCGCAGGAGCGAGTTGGTCGTCGTGTCGCGCATCGTCCCGAAGGCTGCGAGCGCCAATCCCTCGACGATGATCTGCATGCCGAGGAACTTCATGTCCCAGCGCGAGTCGGCGAGGATCTGGTCGAGGAGCTTCTTCAGCTCCGGGTTGACGTCGTACTGGTTGCCGAGCTTCTCCTGGATGAAGCGGCGATACACCTCGACGTGACGCGCCTCGTCCATCACCTGCGTAGCGCCGTACTGCTTGCCCTCGTACCACGGGACGGAGTCGACGATCTGGGCCGTCGCGAGCAGGGCGCCCTGCTCGCCGTGGAGGAACTGGCAGAGCTGCCAGGTGACCGCCTCGTGGCGCAGCCGCTCGATCTGCTTCGCGTCGAGCTTCTGCCAGATGTCGGTGCCGAAGATGCCGATTGCCGCGTCGGGCATCAGCCCCTTCTCGGGATCCACGTCGATCGACCAATCGAGACGCTCGGTCGAGTTCCACTGGTCGCGCTTCGCGTTCTCGTAGAGGCGCGCGAGGCGCTTGCGATCGTTGTCGTACTCCCAGTTGTACGTGAGGTTCTGCGGCACATCGAACGCCTCGATGGCGTTCCGCTGCTCCGGTTGAAACTTCGCGATCGGATCCAGGCTCATGAGGATTCCTCGGAACGGATCGGCGCGGCGGCCGACCCCTTCGTTGCGTGGGATGGGTTCTGCGTCGTGGAATGGGAAACGGGAATGCCCAGGTAGGCGAGGTAGGTGCGCGTCAGCTCGGTGGCGAGGTCTTCGTCGCTGAGCTGGAAGGCGCCGGAACGCATCTCGCCGAACAACATGGTGTTGTCGAGGGTGCTGAAGACGAGGGTCATGCCGAAGGCGGCGGCGCGCGCCGGATCGGGATGCGCGATCTCGTCCGGATGGGCGAGCAGGAGTTCGGAGAGCCCCTCGCTCACACGGTGGGAGAGGCGCTCGCGTCGCGCCTGAAAGCTCGGGTCGACGTGGTTGCGCATCACGAAGGCGCGGATCAGCCCGCCCTGATCGCGGTAGATCTCGACGAGGAAGCGAACCACCGCATCGATGATCTCGGCCACCGAGGCGCCCGCCCATCGGGACGGGTCCAGCGCTTCGTCCGCGGTGGCCAGCGCCTGCTGGACGTAGCGCTCGTACAGGGCGTGCAGCAGGGCGCTCTTGTCGTCGAAGCGGCTGTAGAAGGCGCCCACCGATGAGCCGGCGCGCGACACGATCTCGGAGATCGGGGTGTCGTCGAAGCCCTTCTCACCGACCAGCTGCTCGGCGGCGTCGAGGATGCGCTCGAGGGTTTCCTGGCTGCGCGCCTGCTGGGGCGGGCGGACCCAGCGCAGGGGGGTCGCGCTTGTCGTGTCGGCGCCGCGCGGCGGTCGTGAATCCGATGTGTCAGCCATGCTGGGTCCTGCTCTCGCGGCGTGATCGGCTCGCCGCGGCTTCGCTGAATCAGAATACGAATTCTAATTCTGAAAAGGACGGCCCGCCACCCGATTCGAATCAGAAAATGTCCTATTCCCGCGGGGCGGTTCCGCCGAAACTGGCCGATACTGGTGGGAAGCCACCCGACCGGGTGCGACCCGGCGCGGCAGCCAGCAACACGCGACAGAGTCGCCCGAGACCGCTCCTACAATGAGGCGGCTTCGAGCATCCAACGCATCCGAGGGGGGAGGCCATGGAGGAGCTGAGCGCCGGCGCCGCGGCAGACCGCGTACACGGGACCGACTCCGTCGTCGTACCGCTCGGGCCGGGGCAGCCGGCCGCCTTCCTGCACGCACTCGGCGAACGGCCGCGCTTCGAGCGACTGGTCGTGTTCGCATCGCTCCTGATCGATCTGTTTCCTCTGTTCGCGCGGCCCGGCGTGCGCTTGCTTTCGGGCTTCTACGGCCCGGCGGAACGCGCCCTGCGCGACGCGGGTCACGACGTGCACTTCGTGCCCGCCGACTTCCGCCGCTTCACGAAGATCGCCCGCAAGATGTCCGCACGGGTGATGGCGACGGCGGCGACGCCCCCCGACTCCGATGGCTGGTGCTCCCTGTCCCTGCACGCCGGTGCCACCGTCGATGAACTGCTGCGCGCCGGCCGCGACCCGGAGCGACTGCTCATGGTCGAAGCCAACCCGAAGCTGCCGCGCACGCTGGGGTTGGGCGAGTCGCGTCATGCCCTGCACGTCGACGACATCGACGTGCTGATCGCCTCGGATCGTGAGCCGCCGGTGCTACCCGACGCCCGCTCGCGCGACGTCGAGCGCGCGATCGCCGGCCATGCGGCGCGCTTCATTCCCGAGGGCGCCACCCTGCAGACGGGCATCGGCGGAATTCCCGACGCGGTGGCCGCGATCCTCGCCGAACGCGACGGCGGCGGGTACGGCATCCACTCGGAGATGTTCACGACGGGCCTCATGAAGCTCCACCAGGCGGGAAAGATCACCAACGACCGCAAAGGGCTGAACGACGGCTACTCGATCTGCACCTTCGCGATGGGCACCCGCGAGATGTACGACTGGCTCGAGGGCGAGGGGCAGGACCTCGTGCGCTTCCTCCCGGTCGACGATGTGAACACGCCGTCGCTGATCGCCCAGAACCGGCGCATGGTCTCGATCAATGGAGCGCTCTCGGTGGACCTCGTGGGTCAGGTGGTCGCCGACCACCTCGGCGGCCGCGAGTACTCGGGAATCGGCGGCCACGAGGACTTCGTGATGGGCGCGTCGTTCTCCGAAGAAGGGCGGTCGCTGATCTGTCTGCCCTCGACCGCCGGCGGTGAGGATGGCTTCGTGTCGCGGATCGTCTCCGAGTTCACGCCCACCACCTGCATCACCACGCCACGGCACCAGGTGGACGTGGTGGTGACCGAACAGGGTGCGGCGGAGCTCGCGGGCTTGACGACGAAGCAGCGGCGCGACGCGCTGATCGCGATCGCCCATCCCGACGCACGCGACGCCCTCGCGCGGGCAGCGGCCCGCGACTAGCCCTACGCGCGACTCAGCGCTTCGCAGCGGGCAACGCCCAGAGATGGCCGTCGCGCTGCTCGAGCCGCGGAGCCGATGCGAGGCGCAAGCGCTCGTGTCCGTCGCAGCCGCGCCCGCTGCGTACATCGAAGGCGTAGCCGTGCCAGGGACAGATCACGCGACCCGACTCGATCGGCGCGGCGTCGAGGGGTCCGAGGGCGTGGGGGCAGAGCGCGTCGAATGCGAGCCAGTTGTCCTCGTCGCGCCACACCACCACTGGCCGGCCCCCGACCTCCACGCGTAGCGGTACCCGCGACGCGAGTGCATCGACCGGTCCGAGGTCCACGGCGTCGGGCGCCAGAGCGCCGCGCCCGGGCCCGTCGAGCAACCAGGAGCGACGCTGCATCATGGCCTCGTCTTCGTCCCAGAGCTGGGTGTAGAGCGCGACGTAGCGCTCGCCGAAGGCGTCGACGCGCTCGGCTGGCACGTCGGGCAGACAAAACTCGACCTCGATGTCGGTGTGGGCGGCGTCGACCGGATCGAGCGAGGTCCAGATCTCGGTACCCGCGCCCGGCCCGCTCAGGGTGCGCGAGACGTAGCGGTCGTCGTTGCCGATCACGAGCTCGAGATCGAAGGTTCCGGGTACCGCGCGCATCTCGGCGCGGGCCCGCCAGCCGAAGTCGCCGGCCTCGCGGAGCGCGATGCTCTTGAAGCTGTCGCGGTGCAACCAGGGCAGGTGCTCCCAGTCGCGCACGTTCTCCCAGACGCGTTCGAGGGACGCACCCACCCGGCGCCGATAGCGGGCGACGGAGACGAGGGCAGTCACTACGCCAGCATAGAGCGGACGTCGTTCGGTGTCGGCCTCCGACTCGGATACCTTGGGGCCATGAGCGGAAAGCCGCGACGCCCCGGGGTCTTGTTGAACGCGAACGCGCGCGGAGTCCGCCGCGATCCGAGCCTGCGCGAGCGCCTCGCGCGCACGCTGCCCGAGGCGCACGTCGTCGCCACCCGGGAAGCCGGAGACGTGTTGCCCGCCGTGTCTCGCCTCCTCGACGAAGGGGTCGACGCTCTGCTGGTCGTCGGCGGCGACGGCACCTGGCCCGGCACGCTCACCCCGCTGCTCCAGAACTTCGACGCCGAGAGCCTGCCGGTGATCGTGCCCTGCCGCGGTGGCACGGTGAACACCATCGCCCGCTCCTTCGGAATACGGACTTCCCCCGAAGACTCGCTACGAGCCCTGCTGGCGGGGAAGCTCGAGGAGGCACCGCGCGCCGTCGTCCGCGTGGTCGCCGACGGGGAAGCGCCGCGCTTCGGCTGGATCTTCGTCGTCGGGGCCGGCGTGCGTTTCCTCGAGCTCTACTACCAGGAGCCCGTGCTGGGCCCGCGCGCCGCGCTCGCGGTCGTCGGCCGCGTGGCGAGCTCGGCGCTGCGCGGCGGCCGCCTGGCGAGCGAGCTGTTCGCACCCTTCGAGACCGAGCTGTGCGTCGACGGCGACCGCATCGGGCAGCAGCGCTTCACCGTGATCGGCGCCGCCGGCGTCCGCGAGATCGGGTTGGGCTTCGCGCCCTTTCTCACCGCCGGGGACGACCCCGAACGGATTCACCTGACCGCGACCGACGCCAGCGCCGTGCGTCTCTCGCTCGAGCTGCCAGCCCTGCGGAGCGGTTGGGGTCCCAACAGCCTGTCGCACTTCCCGATGCGGGAGAGCACGCTGGAGTTGACCGTGCCTCAGACCTGCACCCTCGACGCCGAGCTCTTCGCGCCGGCGCGTACGTTCACCGTGTCGGCCGGCCCGGCCCTCCGCATGGCGCTGCCGCGAGCCGGCGCGCCTGGTGTGGCAAGCTGGTTCCCGAAGGAGACCTCATGAGTTCGGACAGCGAACAGCGCATCCTCGATGGCAGCCTCTGGAACGACTTCTGCGACCGACTGAAAGCGGCCGGCGCCCTCGTCCGCGGCGAGGGCGTTCCCAAGGACCTGATGAACCAGGCGCTGGGATACCGCTATCTGACGCGCATCCTGCGCGCCGGTCTCGAGAGCGCGGTCGACTACGCCGACCCCCAGTACCCGGCCTTCTTCCGACTCGCCGACGACACGAAGAAGGTGTTGAACGACAACCCGGACAACTACTACGAGAACTGCCGCATCGACGGTCGCTTCGACTACCGGATCACCGGTCAGCGCGGCACCGTGAAATGGTTCAGCCTCGGCGTGAAAGCGGGCCCGGGTAACGTCGACAAGATGGCGAGCACCGGCGAGATCGACTCGAGCCAGATCGACTTCGATGCCGACGGCCGCTTCGAAATCTCGATGAGCCAGAAGCGCCAACCCGGCAACTGGCTACCGATGACGGCCGACTCGGGGATCATGGTCGTGCGCCAGACCTTCGGCGACCGGAGGAAGGAACGCCGCGCGGAATTCGCGATCGAGTGTCTCAACCCGGACCGTCCGAACAACAACCTCGATCCGGCCGAGCTCGAGCCGCGTCTCATGCAAGCGCTCGCCTTCCTCGAGAGCACGGTGCAGCTCGGACAGCTCTGGACTCAGGACTACCGCCGACGCACGCTGAACGCCCTGCCCCTCCACGACCAGAAGCCGCTGCTCGCGGCGGGCGGCGACCCGACCATCCGCTACTACCAGAGCCACTGGGAGCTCGCGCCCGACGAAGCCCTGCTGGTCGAGCCGCCCGAACTCCCCGGGTGTCAGACCTGGAACCTCCAGCTCTCGAACTTCTGGATGGAGTCGCTCGAGCACCGCTTCTTCGACATCTCGGTCAACAAGTTCACCGCGCGCACCGACGCCGAGGGCCGGCTGCGCATCGTGATCGCCGCCGAAGACCCGGGACCTGCCTACCCGAACTGGCTGAACACCCTCGGCCACGACCAGGGCGGCATGCTGTTCCGGATCGTCCACCCCGAGAGCGAAGCCCCGAGCGAGATCCCCGCGCGGGTGGTGAAGCTGGCCGAGCTGCGCGGCTAGAGGGCATCTCATAGACCCCGACCGAGCCAGGGGCTCGAATTCGGCCCGAGATCGAGGCGAAATCGCAGGCATAGCCGCAGCCACGGCGAGATTTCGCCACGATGAGATCGGGGCGAAGGCGGGTGCCTGGCGACCGAGGGGCCGATGAGATGCCCTCTAGGCGCCCGTCGCGCGCGCGGCCGCCGCGCCCGCGCGTCGCCCGAAGAAGGTGCAGTCGCCGAGCGACATCCCCGAGCTGTAGCCCTCGGCTGAACGCGGCAAGCCGCAGGCCGTGCGTCCCGCCGCGTAGAGGCCGGCGATCGCCGCGCCATCGGAGCGCAGCACCTCGCCCGTCGGCCGGGTGCGCAGGCCTCCCAGCGTGAAGTAGGGATAGAACGCGTCCCCGAGGTGACACGCGAGTGCCGCGAAGGGCGGCGCGTCCAGGGGTTTCAGCCAGGCCGCCTCCTTGTGGAAGAGCGGATCCTCACCCTTCGCTGCGAAGCGGTTGTGGAACGCGACGGTCGCGGCGAGCGTCGCCTCCGGGAAGCCGAGTTCGCGCTCGACTTCCTCCCAGGTCTCTCCGACCGCCGCCACTTCGATGCGCGAGAACTCGCTCGGCGGCTCGAAGATCGCATCGTCGACCAGCAGGAAGATGCGATCCCCCAGCTGACGCAGGCAGTGGACGGCCACGCGACCCGGATAGGCATCTTCGTTGGTGAAGCGCTGGCCCGCCTCGTTCACGAGGATGCCCTTCACGTGGGCCTCGGGCGGATAGATCGGAAGCGTGACGAAGAGCTCGTCCATATGGATGGCGTCGCCGCCCACGCTCTGTCCCAGGCGAATGCCGCTGCCGTCGTCGTGCCCGGCGCTCAGCGCATCATCGGCGAGGCGCGCGACCTGGGGTGCGTGCCGCAGCAGCATCTCGCGGTCGAGCACGAAGCCGCCGGCGCACAGGACCACCCCACCCGTGGCGCGTGCGAAGCGCAGCGTGCCCTCGCTGCGCACGGCCACACCGTGGACGCGGCCGACCTCGTCCACCACCAGGGACCGCGCGCGTGCGTCGTACACCGTGCGCACGCCCCGGGCTTCGGCTGCGGCGACGAGGGTGTCGACGAGAAAACGCCCGCCCATCTCCCCGATCACCTCGGGGAGGTGACCCCGCGGACACGGCGTCGCCGCGTCGCGGTAGGGCCAGGCGCCCTCACTGCCCGACCAGATCAGGCAGTCGCCCGTGCCCGGTGCCTGCACCTTCCCGGGCAGATGGCTGGTCCGGTAGCGCACCCCCTGTTCCACGAGCCAGGTGTAGTGATCGAGGGCCCCGTCGGCGTAGAGTCGGGTGCGCTCGAGATCCGCGTCCTCGCCGCCCGCGAGGCACATGTAGCGGTAGAAGTCCTCGGTCTGGTCTTCGAAGCCGTTCGCCCGCTGCGCCGGAGTCCCGCCGCCGCCGCCGAGGTAGATGTCGCCCCCGGCCATCGCACTGGTCCCCCCATGGCCCGACGCCACCTCGAAGACCTGCACGCGCGCGCCCTGTTCGGCCGCGCCGATCGCGGCAGAGGCTCCCGCGGCGCCGTAGCCCACCACCGCGACGTCGCACTCCCAGTCCCAGCCCGGGACGTCGGCGACTCGAACGGGGGGGCTCGGGGCAGTTTCCGGCATCGGTTCTCGAGGGTTCTGGAGCTCGGGAGCTCGCGGGTCCGGGGCGGGTCCACGGGGAGGCGGAGAAGGGGGACGATACCGACCCTTCCCCGTGCCGCGATCTGTGCTTCCCGCGGTCGGCAGGGGCTGGGTAGAATGCCGCGCCGACCAAGGAGCCAAGCATGGGACGCCTCGAGGGAAAGACGACGATCGTGACAGGGGCCGCGCGCGGCATCGGAGCGGCGACCGCCCGCCGGTTCGTGGCCGAGGGCGCCAACGTGCTGCTCACCGACGTGCTCGTGGACGACGGCAAGGCCACCGCGGCCGAACTCGGCTCGGCGGCGCGCTTCGCCGAACACGACGTCTCCGACGAGACCCAGTGGCCGAAGATCGTCGAGCTCTGCGAGCGCGAGTTCGGGGCTCCCTCGGTGCTCGTGAACAACGCGGGCATCGGCGGCGCGCACTTCGAACTCCTGGAGACGCTGTCCCCCGACCTCGCGCGCAAGATCCTCGACATCAACGTGATCGGCGTGATGCTGGGCATCCAGGCGGTGGTCCCCGCGATGGCCGCCGCCGGTGGCGGCTCGATCGTGAACCTGTCTTCGACCGCGTCGGTGAGCCCGATGAACGCGCTCGCGATCTACTCGGCGTCGAAGTCGGCCGTCTCGGGCATGACGAAGGCGGCCGCGATGGAGCTCGGCCCGCGCGGCATTCGCGTGAACAGCGTCCAGCCGGGCGGCGCCGACACCGCGATGGGCAACGCGATGGGCGTGCCCCTCGAGGAGTACAGCAAGTATCAGGGCCACACTCCGCTGCAGCGCGCCTGTCACGCGGATGAGATCGCGAGTGGTGTGCTCTATCTGGCATCCGACGAGAGCCTCCACTGCACCGGGACCGA
This sequence comes from Myxococcota bacterium, assembly GCA_039030075.1. Taxonomy (NCBI): domain Bacteria; kingdom Pseudomonadati; phylum Myxococcota; species Myxococcota bacterium. The sequence continues at coordinate 282,756 of JBCCEW010000004.1, forward strand.
GCTCCTGATCGACGGTGGCCAGGCCGCCGGCGTGTGGATGAAGACGCTCCCCGGCGGCCCGCCGCGGCGCAAGAGATCCTGAACCGGAGGTTTCCCATGACCCGAGTCCAAGCCGACGACGCGAAGCAGTTCTTCGCAGACGTGGAGGCCACCGCGAAGGCCTCGGTCTGGTGCGCGCTCGCGACGACCTCGTCCGATGGGCCGCGCGTCCGGATGGTCCACCCGACCTGGGAGGGCGATACGCTCTGGTTCGCGACGGGCACGACCTCGCCGAAGGTCCGCGACCTGCGCGCCGACCCGCGCGTCGACGTGCAGTTCCAGGTGGCACCGCCCGACTTCGTTCATCTGATGTGCCGCGGCACCGCCACGATCGTCGAAGACGCCGCCGAGAAGAAGCGGGTGTGGGACGTGATCGACTACGACCTGTCCGACTTCTGGTCGGGCGGGCCGACCGATCCGAACTACACGCTCGTGAAGATCGCCCCGAGCCGGGTCGAACTCTCGAAGACCTTCGGCAGCGTCGACAAGCGCATCTGGCGGTCCTGAGCCTGGGCGGGTCCTCCCCGCGCCGAGCTACGCCAGCCGCGCGAAGAGCGCGTCGAGGTCCGATCCGGCGAGCGAATCGAGTTCGAGCGTGGCCCGGCTAAAGTCGAGGCCGCGGGTCATCGGCCCGGGCACGGCCACGCAGGGCATCCCGGCAGCGACGGCCGCAGCGACCCCGTTGGGCGAGTCCTCGAAGGCCACGCAGTCGGCGGGCGCCACACCGAGCGCGCCGGCCGCCGCGCGAAAGAGCGCGGGATCGGGCTTCACGCGCACCACGTCTTCCTTGCAGCGCAGCGCCCGGAAGCGCTCGCGCAGGCCGAGGTGCGCGAGGTGCCGCTCCACCCAGACCCGCTCGGAGCTCGACGCCACCGCGAGGGCCAGGCCACGGACCCGAGCGGCGTCGAGCAGCGCGCGCACGCCCGGGTTCGCGTCGAGCTCGGCCAGCAGCGCGTCGCGGTGGGCACGCCGGCGGCGCTGGAGATCGGGCTCGTCGATCGACCCGAGCTGCTCGCGCAGATGACCGAGCGGATCGAAGTGGGAGGTGTCGCTGCCGATCGCCGCCTTCCAGCGATCGACCGGCAGATCGACCCCGAGCTCGCGGAACACGAAGTCCCAGCCCGCGAAGTCGGTCGACTCGGTGTCGAGCAGCAGTCCGTCGAGGTCGAAGATCAGCGCGCGGGGAGGCAATTCCGGCTCAGAGATCCTCGAAGCTGCCCGAGCGCCCGTGGCCCGCGGCAAAGCGCCCGGCACCGGTGCGGGTCTCGCCCGCGCGGATCGCCTCGATGCCGCGCTCGTACTCGCCGCGCAGCGCGCGATCGAGCGGTTGGTCCCACTGCTCGTAGGCCGAACGCCGATCGGCGCGCATGCAGATCTGGGGAAAGCGCACGAGCTGGTGAGCCAGCGCTTCGGCTTCCTGACGTGCCGTGCCCTTGGCAACCACCCGATTCGCGAGGCCCATCTGGAACGCTTCCTGGGCGTCGACGGGACGCCCGGTGAGAATCAGATCCATCGCGCGTCCGTGACCCACGATGCGCGGCAACCGAACCGTGCCCCCGTCGACGAGGGGAACCCCCCAGCGGCGACAGAACACGCCGAAGACCGCGTCCTCTTCGACCACGCGCATGTCGCACCAGAGCGAGAGTTCGAGCCCACCGGCGACGGCATACCCGGAAACCGCCGCGATCACCGGCTTCGACAACAGCATGCGACTCGGGCCCATCGGGCCGTCGGTGGAAAGCGGGTCCCAGTCGTCACCGACGGCAGGGGGCTGCACCGGGTTGCCCACGCCGGCTGTGAGTGCCTTCAGATCGGCGCCCGCACAGAAGGTGCCGTGGTCGCCGAAGAAGACCCCGACCTGCGCATCAGCGTCCTCTTCGAAGGCCTTCCAGGCGCTGGCGAGTTGCTGTGCCGTCGAGCCGTCGACCGCATTGCGCACTTCGGGCCGCGAGAGGATGACCGTGGTGACGGGGCCGTCGCGTTCGACGCGAACGTTGGGATCGGAGGACATGAGCGACTCCTTTGGCGACGCACGAGGGGTCCGGGCGCGGAAGCCGTCGCGGTGGCGGCTCGACGGCGTCGGGCCGAGCAGTCTAGTCGCTTTGACCATCTGCGGTCGACGTTGCGATAGCCTGGCGGCTCACCAGGAGCTCCCATGAAGATCGACGCATCGCTGATGGACATCGCCTCGACGGCCGGCGAGAGCGCCCGCCGGCTCGAGGAGCAGGGCTACGACGGTGCCTTCACCTTCGAAGGTCCCCACGATCCCTTCTTCCCGCTGGCCATGGCGGCCCAGGCGACCGAACGCATCCAGCTCTACCCCGCGATCGCGATCGCCTTCTCGCGCAACCCGATGCTGCTCGCCAACATCGGCTGGGACCTCCAGGAGCTCTCGAAGGGACGCTTCCTGCTCGGCCTCGGCACCCAGATCCGGCCCCACATCGAGAAGCGCTTCTCGATGCCGTGGTCGAAGCCGGCGGCGCGCATGCGCGAGATGGTCCTGGCGATCAAGGAGATCTGGCGCTGCTGGGCCGAGAACGATCGGCTCGACTTCCGAGGCGAGTTCTACCAGCACACGCTGATGACGCCGATGTTCAACCCCGGTGCGAACCCCTTCGGCAATCCGCCGATCTTCGTGGCCGGCGTCGGGCCGAAGATGACCGAAGTGGTGGGCGAGGTGGCCGACGGATTCTTCGTCCACCCGTTCCACACGGCGAAGTCGATCGACGAAATGACCCTCCCCGCACTCGAGCGCGGCGCGTCGCGCGCGGGTCGCGCGGTGAAGGACGTCCAGCTGTCGTTCCAGATCATGGTGGCCAGCGGGTCGAACGACGAGGAGATCGAAGCCGTCCGCCAGAAGACGAAGGGACAGATCGCCTTCTACGGCTCCACGCCGGCCTACAAGGTCGTCCTCGACGCCCATGGCTGGGGCGGCCTCCAGCCCGAGCTCAACGCGCTGTCGAAGCGCGGTCAGTGGGACGAGATGACGAAGCTGATCGACGACGACGTCCTGGAAGCCATCGCCGTCTGCGGGCCGATGAACGAGATCGCCCACCGGGTGCGCGAACGCTGCGGTGCCCACGCCGATCGCGTGAGCCTGCTCGCCCATTTCAATCGCGGCCACGAAGGCTGGGCCGACGTGGCGCGCGAGCTGTCCGGGAACTGATCGCCGTGGCCGTCGGCGGAGCGACGGGGGCGCGGCTGCCGAGGTGGATCGCCGGGTTGCTCCTCGCCATCGCCGTGGCCTGCCAGCCCCTGCCCGATGCGACTCCGATGGGTCGTGAAGCGACCCTCGGACCGGCCGTGTCGGTCCGCCACGCCGACTTCGAGGCCGCGCTCTCCGGTCCCGTCGAGACCCGCTTCGGGTCGGGCGACGCAGCGCACGTCCTGCGCGTCGCGCTTCCCGACAGCCGCCCGATCGAGTGCTCGCTGCGGCGGGGCGAGGCGCGGTTCGCCGTCGATGTCGATCGCGAGACCGAACGACTCCTCGATGCGCTGCGCGGCGACGGGCATGCGATCACCCACCGATCGATCTACGGGGTCCGGGCGGGCGCGATCGGCGGGACGCCCTACCTGTGGGTCGCGACCGAGTTCGTTCGCACCCGAGGCGAAGAACGCGCTTGGGGGCTGGTCAAGGTCGCGAGCGCCGAAACCGCGGGTTTCGTCGTCCTTTGCAGCCACGCGGAGGCGGGCTTCGTCGCGAGCTTCGATCGCGTCTTCGAGGAGCTGGTCGGCTCGTTGCGATCCCTCGAGCCACGCGTCGAACCGATCTTCCGCCAGATCTGCACGACGCGCTTCGGCGCGCTCGATGTCTCGTTCGCCTCCGCAGAGGTGCACCGCGAAGGCGACGGCAGCTTCGTGCTGCGCGCGGTCTCCTCGGAAGCGTTCCCGCTCACCCGGGACCAGTTGGACAGCTATTTCTCGAGACGCGTCGAACGCAGCGACGCCGCCGGGATCCTCGCGAGCTCCCGGCTGGTCTTCTGGTCCGACGGGACACGCAAGCAGGACCTGACCCTCGACCGCGAAGAGGGCCGCTGGCGGGTGCGAGGTCGCTTCGAGGACGCCGAGGTAGATCGCTTCCTCGATCACGACGGGCCCATTCACGGTCGACTGCACCACCTCGTCGCGCTCCGACATCGGCTGCTTCCGCACCAGCCCCACCTGGTCGTCGAGCACGTCTTCTGGAGACCGTCCCCCCGCAGGACGCTTTCCGATCACATCGGCTCCGGCGCGCCGGCTCGAATCGAAACCGATTGGACCCGCGTGGACAACGAGGCGCCCTACGACCAGCTGGGGCGCAAGAGCTGGTACGACGGCCGTATCCGCCGCGACCAACGCGGCTTCGCGGACGCGGGGGAACTCACGGTCGGACCGGTGGCCTTGACCGTGACCTGCGTCCACCGGGAAGGCGATCTCGAGAAGCCGCCGGACCTGCGCCGCTAGAAGCGGATCCGACCCGACTCCGCGTCGCAGGGGCCGGGGACGTCCATCGACGTCCCGAACCCGGCGGAAGCGTAGACACCCGAACCGTCGCAGGTGGTTCCGGGCAGGACGCCGGGCTTCCCCGGCCCCCCGCTCGCCGGTCGCACGAAGCCGAAGAAGCTGAACGTGCCGTCGCCGTCGAGATCGGCCCCGGCCTCGGCCGTGAAGCGCGGCCCCGCACCGGTGTCGGCGCTGGCCGCGTACTGGAACTGCACCGCGCCTTCCGGCGCCCAGCCGAGCTGGTCGAAGGTGGTACCGCCCGGCCAGGGCAACCGCCCGGTGCCGGGCGAGGTGGCCGGGACCGGCGTCGCGGCATCGATGAACAGGCCGAACTCACTGAAGTACGCGCGCTGGGCCGTCGCGATGGCGACGAGGTTGGTGCCGGCCTCGGCCGAACGCGTGCGCAGCTGGTAGCGGAGGAAGTTCGGGATCGCGACGGCCGCGAGCACGCCGACGATCGCCACCACGAGCATCAGCTCGATCAGCGTGAAGCCGGCGCGTCGTTGGCGCATCGGGTGCCCTCCCGTCGGTTCTCCGAACGAGTGCGCCCGGGCCTCCCCGGGGCGTCCTAGGGGTATCGACACTCCGACGGATCGACCTGAGAACCGGCGAGACCGCCGGTTGGGCCTATCCTCCGCCCCCATGGCCGGTTGGAGCGAGCCCCTCTGGCGCCTGCTGCCCGCGGTGCGCCGCCCCGAGCGCTCCCGGACCCTGTTCTTCACCAGCCTCCTGCTGCTGGTGACGGCCGCTCAGACCGTCGGCCTGGCGGGCTCGGAGGCGCTCTTCCTCGCCGCCCTCTCCGCCCAGCATCTGCCCGGCGCCTTCGTAGTCGCCTCGGTGGTGACCGTGCTCGGCTCTCTCCTCTACGCGGCGTGGGTGGGACGGGCGCGCAACGATCAGCTCTTCGCCCAGATGCTGCTCGGTGCCGGGGTCGCGCTCGGGGCCGTTCCGCTCCTCGTCTCGGTGCCCTCGGCGGCCGTCCTCTACGCGCTGGTCGCCGCCTTCTATCTGACCCAGTCGATCTTCACGAACCACTTCTGGACCTTCTCGGGCGACTACTTCGACACGCTTGCCAGCAAGCGTCTGTTCCCGGTGTTCACGGTGGGCGCGAGCGTGGGGGGCTTGCTCGGCGGCCTGGTCGGCGCGGCGACGGCGCGCTTCGCCGGGCCGCTCGCGACGCTCTTCGTCTGGGGTGCGCTGCTCGTGGCGGCGAGCGCCCTGCTCTTCGCCGCGCGGCGACCACTGCGCCGCTGGGGACCGCTCACCCTGGAGGAGGCGGACGAGACCAGCATGGAGGGCGTGCGCGGAGCGGTGAGCTACCTGCGCGGCTCCCGCTTCGGTCGCTGGCTCGTGGTCTCGGCGATCGGGATGGTGCTCGCGCTCTTCATCGCCCAGTACATCTACTCGGACCTCTTCGTTCGCGCGTATCCCGACCCGGCCGACCTCGCCGTCTTCCTCTCGATCTATCTCGCCGTGACCAACGCGGTGGAGATCGTGATCGAGCTGTGGATCACGCCGTTGGCGATTCGACGTTTCGGCGTCGCGAGCAGCCACGTCGCCCATCCGGTGCTCTTGCTCGGGAGCTTCGGGGCCCTGTTCGTGTCGCCGGTGCTGGCGACCGCCATCGCCGCACGCGTGAACCGCGAGCTCGTCGAGAACGCCCTCGCCCAGCCCGTGCGCACGCTCGTGTTCAACGCCCTGCCCCCGCGCTTCCGAGGCAGGATCCGCGCATTCCTGGAGGGGATCGTCGTGTACGCGGGCATGAGCGTTGCCGGGATCGCGCTCGTCTTGATCGAGACGCCCGATCTGCGACTGCTCGCTCTGGCCGGCGGCGTGGCCGCGGCGATCTACCTGGCGGCGAACCTCGGAGCGCGTCGCGCCTACCTGCGCACCCTGATCGACGGCATCCGCAGCGGCCGCCTCGAGCTCGCCGACGTCGAGACCGACATCGGCGCCTGGGAAGCCGCGCGTCTCGCGGATCTGTGCACCGAGCTGCTGCGCAGCGACACCCAGCGTCCGTCCCGCGCGCTGCTCGAGTTGATCCCGAGCCTCGGCGCGCGCGGCCTGGTCGCGCCCCTCATCCAGGGTTTGGACCATCCGCTGGCGTCGGTGCGGCGACACTGCGCCGAGGCCATGGCGGGCTCGGACGAGGCGGTCCCTGCGCTCGAGGGCGCAATCTCGGATCCGGCGCCCGAGGTCCGCCTCGCCGCTCTGCGCGCCTTCGCACACGACCCCAAGCGGGCCAGCGGCGCCGCCCGACCCTTGCTCGATGATCGCGACCCGACCGTGCGGGCCGCGGCGGCCGCGCTCCAGCCAGACCCGGAGGCCGCTCTCGCCCCGCTGCTGGCCGACGAGGACCCGTCGGTGCGCAGCGCCGCCCTCGCGCGCTGCGACGGCCGCTTCGCGACGGCACTCCTCGACGCTGCGGGCGCCGCTTCGCCCGCGGTGCGGCAGGCGGCGCTCGAGAGCCTCGCGCGCAGCCTTCCCGAGACTCTCCCCGAAGCCCAGCTCGAGGACGCGCTCGGCGCCGACGAACCGGCGGTTCGCGCTGCCGCGCTCGGGGTCGCGGGTCGCCGCGACGCACCACAGTCGCTCTCGACGGTGGCGCGCTTCCTGGCCGACCCGGTGGGCGAGGTGCGCGAAGCCGCAACCCGTGCCTTGAGCGCGCGCGGCGCCGATGGGGCGGCCGCGGCCTTCGGCTTTCTCGGCAGCGCCGACGAGAGCACGGCGACCGCCGCCTTCGATGCGATCGCCGGCAGCGAACACCCGGAGAAACGGAAGCGAGTGGCAGCCGAGCTCCGCCGCCGCGTCGAACTCGGTTGGCAGGCGATCGTGGGCAGCCGCACGCTCCACGGGGCCCAGGAGCTCGCCGACCGCTTCCTGCAACTCGCGGCCGGCGACGCGTTGATGCGCCATCGCCGGCTGGCCTTCCGGGCCCTCGAAGCGCTGGAGAGCCCGCGCGTGATCCGCAACGTGGAGCAGGCGCTGCGCTTCGGATCGTCGCGGGCGCGAGGCGACGCGCTCGAGGTGTTGTCGAACCTCGGCGATCGCGAAGCGTCACGCATGCTGGTGCTGATGCACGAGCAGGGCGACCTCGAAGACCGGCTGGCGTCGCTCGGTGGCGCCGTCGCCCTGCCCTCGGATCGAGCCGCGTTCCTCGAACTCGCGCGCGCGTCCGGCGACCGCTGGTACCGGCTGTCGACGGGCCACGCCGGGGTGGGCGAAGATGCCGGCGGAGGCTCGGGAAGCATGGAGCGACTGCTCGCGCTCAAGCGCGTGCCCCTGTTCGAGAATCTGAGCCTCGACCAACTCGACGCGATCAATCAACTCGCCGTCGAGCGCACCTTCGTCGCGGGCGAGTGCATCGTCCGGGAAGGCGATGCGGGGGGCGAGCTCTACCTATTGCTCGAAGGCAGCGCCGATGCCTGGCTCGGCCACGATACGCCCGAGGCCCAACGCCTCTCGACCATGGAAGCGGGCAGCTATTTCGGAGAGATGGCGATCCTCGACAACGAGCCGCGCAGCGCGAGTGTGGTGGTCCGCGAGCCGGCGCGAGCCCTCGCGCTGGACGGTCCCAGCCTCAAGACCCTGGTGATGCAGATGCCCGAGATCGCCTTCGAGCTGCTGCGGGTCATGTCGGCCCGGGTCCGGACCTCGGAGCGTCGGCTGCGCGAGCGCTAGAGCCCTCGGGACGCCGCTCGCAAGGGCACTTGCGCAGTTGCAGCTCCTTGCGACTCGGGCATCCTTTGTGTGGGGGGTCGACGAGCCTTTGATCACCATCGCAATGTCGAAGGTGATTCGAAGCCCGCGCCAGCGGGTGTGGGACGCGCTCACGCTGCCGTCGGAACTGATCCGCTGGGACGACCGACGCCTCTCGCTGGAGGCCCCGGCGCCCGGACACCCCCGGCTGGGACAAGCCGCCGAATGGCTGTGTCTGCTGGGATCGGTCAAGGTGCGCTGCAGCGAGGAGCCGATCGAGATCTTGCCCGAGGCCCGACTGCGGACAGCGGTCGCGCTCGGCGCGTTCCGTTTCGAAGAGACCTACACCCTGGTCGACGAAGAGCCCTCGGGAACCCGCGTGTCCCTCGCCCTGGCGGCGCGCAATTCAGTCCCGCTCTTCGACAACGAGCTCGACCGCTTCGACGTCCGAAAGCTCTGCGTCGAGCGCGTCGACGCGAACCTCTCCCTCCTGCAGCGCTGGTGCGAACGGCCCCGGCGCGCACAGGACGGACGCGCTCCGCTGCCTTCGCCGCCGCTCTCCTGAGCGGGCTCCGCTAGATGTGGAGCTCCTCGGGGACCCAGCGCGACGGGTCGACGAAGCGGGTCCGCTCGAGGGCCGAGAGGTCGAGCGCGCCGTAGCGGCCCGTATCGACGCGCTCGGCCATCGCCTGGCCGACGCCGTAGGACTGCATCACGCCCCGACCGGTGAAGGAATGGGCCTCGAAGAGGTTCGCGAAGCCGGGCACCGCGCCGGCGATGCCGCTGCAGTCGGGGGTGACGGCGTACAGACCCGACCAGCCCCGGACGTGTCCGCAGCGCTCGAAGCGACTCGAGCGGTGGGCGAGGCGGGGCCAGACGTGTTCCTCGAAGAACTCGCGGCCGTCGTAGTCGAAGTCGAATCCGGGAGCCTCGTCGGGCAGCGAGTAGCCGGCCAGGACGTGGGGGCCTTCCGGGTGGAAGTAGACGTCGCTCGCGTCGACCACCATGCCGTGGGCCTCGAGCGCCACCTCGCTGGGCTTCGGCACGTCGACCAGACAGATCTGGCGCCGCACGGGCTCGGTGACGTCGGTGATGCCGACCTTCGCCGAGAACACCGGGGACCAGGCGCCGAGACAGTTCACGACCACGTCGCAGCCGATGCGCACCTCGGCGGCCTGCATCGGGCGCGGGACGCGGTGGGTGACCAGGATGTCGCGGACCCGACCCGCGTCTTCGAGCACGCCGCGACGCTCGACCTCGGTGACGTGGACCGCCGACACGTGACGCAGGCTGCCGCCGGCGCCCGCGTCCCGCCGGGTCTCGACACCGCTGGCGTAGTGGCGGTTGAGGAAGCGGACGCCCCGCTCCTCGGCCTGAGAGCGGTACCAGGTGCGGACGGCGTTCGGGTTGACGAGACCGTCGTGGGGCGAGTGGGTCGCCCCGACCAGCTCGTCGAGGTTGCGGTCCAGCCAGGGAAAGCGCTCGGCGACGTCGGCGACGCTCCACGACTCGACGCCGAGCCCGTGCCGGTTCTGCAGCGTGCGCTTCTCCTGCGCCTGCCGGTACAGCTCCGCGTCGTCGTAGAGCCAGAGGTAGCCACTGCGGTCGAAGCCGAAGGTGTCGGCGTGGACCGAGAAGAAGTCGAGGGTCTCCCGGCACGTATCGATGTTCACCGGTTGCCACCAGGTGGCGCGGGCGCCACCGGCGTTGAGCTCTGAAGACGCGTAGACCCCGGCGAGATCCAGGTCGACGACGACGACGTTGCGCGCGCCGCGCGAGGCGAGGTGGTAGGCGACGCTCGCCCCGATGATGCCCCCGCCCAGGATCAGCACGTCGGCATGCCGATCGAGCGCGTCGGCACTCCCGTCCAACGCGTCGGCCTGGCGTCCCAGAGAGCCCGAGCTGTCCTCCCCCGTCATGGCGGCAAGTCTATCGGAGGAGCGGGTTGCTAGGCTCTCCGCGATGGGGAGACTTCGCCGAACGCCTGCGAAGACCACGCTGATGCTCGCACTCTTCGGGTCCGTCGTGCCCCTCGCGTGCGTGAGTTCGCAGACCGTGCGGCTGCGCTGCGTTCCCGAGCAGGTCTCGATCTACGTCGACGGTGAGCTGCTCGAAGCCGGCGTCGACGAAGTCGTGCTGCGCACCGACGAACCGCACAAGATCTTCGTGAAGGCGCCCGGCTACCAGCCGAAGCTGGTCGTCCTCGAGCCGGAAACCGCCGCGGACGGCCGTCCGCACCTCGGTCCCGACGAAGTCTGCATCGAACCCGTCGCGATCGGCGTCGACCGCAAGCTCGAGATCGAGGGCGAGCGAGACGTCCTGGAGTAGCGCGACCCCGCTCAGGAAGCGGAGGCGGCGTCCAGCTCCTCATCGGCCGCGGCCACCAGCGGCAGATCGATCACGAAACGCGTGCCCTCGTCGGGGCCGGACTCGACGGCGATCTGCCCGCCGTGGCGCTCGATGATGCCGTGGGACAGGGAGAGCCCGAGGCCCGTCCCCTCGCCCACGGGCTTCGTGGTGAAGAACGGGTCGAAGATCCGGCCGCGCACGTCCTCGGGAATCCCGGGTCCGTTGTCGGTGAAGGTCAGACGCACGCCGATCGGCCCCGACCCGCTTTCGATGGTGATGCGTCCCTGGTCTTCCATCGCGTCGCAGGCGTTCATCAGGAGATTCAAGAACACCTGGTTGAGCTGTCCGGCGTAGCAGCGCACCGTTGGGATCTCGCCATAGGTGCGAACGACTTCGATGCCCGCCTTGAAGCGCGGCTCCATCAGCGCCAGGGTGCGATCGATCTCTTCGTGGAGGTTCGCGTCCTGGAGCTCGGCGTGATCCATCCGCGAGAACGTCCGAAGGTCCTGGACGATCTTCTTCACCCGCTCGGTGCCCTCGCGGCTACGCGAGAGCAGCTTCCCGATCGCCTCCTGGGCGCGGGTGGGGTCGCCCTGGTTCCGCTGCACGTCGACGAGCTTCTTGATGTACTCGTCGAGCAGCTGCAGATTCGCGTGGACGAAGCCGATCGGATTGTTCAGTTCATGAGCCACGCCCGCGACGAGCTGGCCCAGGCTCTTCATCTTCTCGGCCTGCACGAGCTGGGCCTGGGTATCCCGCAGCTCCGAGGTGCGCTCCTCGACCCGCGCCTCCAGCGTCTCGTTGAGCTTCGCGATCTCGTCGAAGGCCTTCGCGTTCTCGATCGCGATCGAGGACTGGTTCGCCAGGGTGCGCAGCAGCGTCCGGTCGTCGCCAACGAGGCGATCCCCGGAGATCTTGCGGCCGACCGCGATCACACCCAACAGATCGACGCCGTAGAGGATGGGTACGAGTAGCTCGACCTCGAGGGTGTCGAAGATGTCGCGACAGGCCTCGCGGTATTCGATGTCGGGTTCGTCGTCGAAGTCGACGCGGGAGAGGTCCTCACGCCGCATCCAGAGGTGCTTCCAGATGGCGTGATCCGAGCGGATCTCGGTGGCGAGCGCGTCCTCGTCCCATTCGCCACGCGAGGCCATCGGCAAGAGCACCTTGCCGTCGTCGTCGACCATCATCACCATCGCGCGCTCGACGCCCATGGTGTCGGTGAGCGCGAGCAGAATGCGGTCGGCGATCTCGGAGAGCGAGAGCATCGACACCATCGCCTCGGAGATCTCGCGCACCGCCACCCGGTAGGCCTCGCGATCCCGGTCGAAGAAGCGGTCGACCAGATTCTGGAGCCGATCGCGAAGCGGGTTGAAGGCGAGGATCGCCAGGAACAGGAAGCTCACCTGGAACCAGCGGAAGTTGATGTTCAGCCGGGACACCGCCGCGTCGGCGAAGGTGATGAAGAAGGCGAACATGCCGGTGATCGCCAGGGTCGCGGCGCCGTAGGCGGCCGACGACTTCGCGACGTTGCGCACGTCGAAGAGCTGGCGCCGGACGATGCCGTAGCCCACCGACACCGGGAACAGGAACGACCAGAGCAGCGCGAACGAGTAGTAGGGGGTGGGCATCTTCATCAGCCACTCGACGCCGTAGATGAAAACGACCGGGAGGAAGCTGACGGTCGCCGCCCAGAACATCAGGTCGGCCTGGTCGCGCAGCGGGCCGTCACCGTGGCGACGTCGTTCGATCCCGAGGATCAAGAGCGACGTCACGAGCAGCACCTGGGCGAAAGCGAACGAGAGGTTGAGCCCGAGCCCGGCACCGAGACCCAGTGCCGGGCCCAGGAGCGAGACACCGGCCAACAGCGCCGCGAACACGTAGGGCAGGTTCTGGATGCGCCGGTTGCGGACGATCCAGCCGGGCTCGATGGGATAGGTCGTGAAGAGATGGAAGGTGGTCGCGCCGATCAGGGGCACGTTGATCAAGAGACGGGGCCAACCCCAGGTGATCAGGTTGGTCTGGGGAAAGGTCGAGAGCTGGGCCGCCATCGTGCAGCAGAAGAGCAGGAGTGCCCACGCTTCCGAGCGGTCGTGCCGCAACCACCACGCCGCCCCGCCGGTGAGCAGGTACATCGCCGCCACCACCACCATCAAGCCGTGGAGGGCGCTGACGGTCGGGGTCTGGGCCCAGGCGATCGGTACCGGTGCGAGCGTGACGTCGAGCTGGCTGCCGTCGCGCTTCTCGACCGTGTAGACGTTGGCCACACCCGGGTCGAGCTGCTCGACACCGGCGCGCAAGACCTCGTGGTAGGGCAGCCCGTTCATGGCGAGGACGACGTCGCCGGCCACCAGGCCGCCGTTGGCGGCGCTCGGGGAGACTTCGTAGACGACCGAAGTCGCACCGATGCGGGTGTGGGTAAAGGGGTGGTAGAGGCGTTCGCCCGGCGCCCGCAGCGCGGCGAGCGAAAGGACGATGGCCAGCAGCGCCCAGACGAGAAACAGCCCGGCGATCGCGCGGCGGACCCGCAACGTGGAGGACGGGTTCATGAAGCTCCAGACACCCGTCCGGAGGCTACGGCCCTTCCCCCCGGCGTGTCAAAACGCGGAGCCGGGGCGCGGCGCGAGCGGCGCCTACTGGAGGCGCGCGTCGAGGTCGATCAGGCCGTTGCCCGGAGACTTCGCGGGGCCGTAGTTGAAGCCGCGGTTGTTGAGCGTCACCGCTTCTTCGCCCGGATCGCCGCCCTGGTGGGCCAGCTGGGCCTGAATCAGCTGCATCATCTGCTCCAGCTGGACCGCCTGCTGTTCGACGCTCGGGCCAGCCTGGCACATCTCACCCGGCTCGTAGGAGGCCAGCGGCTCGGCGTCCGCCTGCAGCACCACGCCGGGCGACCACAGCGCAATCATCGTGGCCACGGCGATCCATCCCCCGATCCGACCGATGCGATGACCGAGACTGCGAAGCTGGGGTGAGAGCGTCATGAGGACCTCCGGTGATAGACTGAGGGCGTCCATCTGCGTTCATCGGCCGGGGGGACCGAGAGCTTGAGCCGAACGCCCAGCGCCAAGCGACGCGCTCGCCGAGAAGCGCCCTGCGGTCGCCCGATTGACCGCCTCGCTTGCACCCGGCCTGCGCATCGCGGGCGCTACCGAAACGAAGGCGCCCCGTGCAGCTGGTGAGCTTCGCCCTGGACCCGCGGGACCCGTTGGTCTCGCGTACCCGCGACGCCGGCCCCGAGGACGTGCCCCTCGATCGGCACGCCCTCCGCCTCGGCGCCCTCCTCGAGTACGGCGAGGGCGGACAGGCGGTGGTCGATCTCGCGCGGGCGCTGGCCGTCAAGCTCGGGCGCGAAGACGCGGGTGCCCCGGAAGCCGAGGCCGAGTCGCGCATTCCCGCCGACCCGCGCCGTTTCCTCGAGCACGGGGCCCCTGCCCTCGCGAGCGCGCGCGAAGCCCTCGCCTTCGCGACCGCCGCGGTGAGCGACTACGAGGGGCCCGACCTGCGCAGCGCCGGCATCGTCGTGCCACGCTCCTCGGTGCGGCTCTCGTCGCCGGTGCCGCAGCCGGGGAAGTTGATCGGCGTCGCTCGCAACTACGCCGACCACGCCCGGGAACGCGGGGCCGCTTCGCTTCCCGAGGAACCGGTGCTCTTCCTCAAGGCGAGTTCGTGCGTGGTCGGGCCGCGCGACGACATCGTCGTCCCGCACGCGGTGACCCAGCCCGACTACGAGGGCGAGCTCGCCGTCGTCGTCGGCTCCCGCGCCACAGCGGTCGGCCCGCGCGAGGCGACGGCGGCGATCGCAGGCTACTGCGTCGCGAACGACGTCAGCGCCCGCGACTACCAGAACGTGCGCGGCCAGCACTTCATCGGGAAATCCTGCGACACGTTCGCGCCGCTGGGTCCGGCCCTCGTCACTTCCGACGAGATCGCCGACCCCCAGGATCTCGGCATCCGCACCCGCGTGTCCGGAGAGATCCGCCAGGAAGGGCGCACGAAGGACATGCTCTTCTCGGTGGCCGAGATCGTCGCCTTCGCGTCCCACCTGTTCACGCTCGAGCCGGGGGACGTAATCCTCACCGGCACCCCGAGCGGGGTCGGCGCGGCTTCGGACCCCCCGCGCTGGCTACGCGATGGCGACGTCGTCGAGATCGAGATCGAAGGCGTGGGACGCCTGGTGAACCACGTGCGCTTCGAACGCGGCGCGTCCTAGACCGGCGCGTATCGCAGCAGCAGGCGTTCGCCGGTCTCGTAGCCGCGGCGCATGCGGTCGCGCCAATCGGCGATCTCGGCCGGGTACTTCGTCTCGTAGAGGGCGAGCAGGCGATTCAAGAGCGCCGGATCCCCTTCCACCGAGGTGACCTTCGCCTCGAAGAACGGCGCCTTGCGGAACGCCTCGTTCTTCCCGAGCAGGCCCTTCCAGCGACCGTGGTTCCCGACCCAGACCTTGGCGCGATCGAGGCCCTTGGCCAGCGCGCGCCCCTTCCAGGTGCCGGGCGCCGTGTTGATCACGACGCTGTCGTCGAGCCAGCCGTACCAGACCTCGCCGTGACAGCTGCTCTCGTTCCCGTCGCTCTTGAGCGGTGAGATGTAGACGAACTCGCTGTCCTCGAGCAGCTGGGTCGGCAGCTTGCCCGCGTGGGTGTCGGCGAGCGCCGACCAGGGCGCGAGCGCGGCGCCCGCTCCGACGACGGCGCCGTGCTTCAAGAACGCGCGGCGGCTCCAATGAGCCTCCCGCGCCGATTTCCCCGTGTCGCGTCCGTGCATCAGATCCCCGATCCCTGATTCTCTTCGCCGACGTGGATCCCGCACTCGCGGGTCTCGGCGCTCTCCCACCACCAGCGGCCGGCCCGGGAGTCTTCGCCGGGTCGGACGGCCCGCGAGCAGGGCTCGCAGCCCACCGAAGGATACCCCTTCGCGTGCAGGCGGTTGGTGGGGACGTTGTGCGCGGCCACGTATTCCATGACCTGGTCGCGGGTCCAGTCGGCGATCGGGCTCAGCTTCACCATCCCGCCGTGGGTGTGGTCGATCTGGATCTTCGGGGTGTCGGTGCGCGTGACGTTCTGATCGCGGCGCAGGCCCGTCACCCAGGCCTCGAGGCCCGACAGGTAGGCGTTGAGCGGCTGCACCTTGCGGACGTTGCAGCAGCGCTGGCGCTGCTCGACCGAATCGTAGAAGAGGTTCATGCCGTGCTCGGTGACCATCGTGGCGACGTCCGAGCCGTTCGGTGCGATCACTTCGACCTTCTTGTCGTAGCGGTCGCGCACCCGGTCGATCAGGTCGAAGGTCGCCTGGGGCAGCCGGCCGGTGTCGAGCACGAAGACCCGGGAGCGCGGGTCGATGCGATGCATCATGTCGAGGAGCACGAGGCCCTCGGGCGCTCCGAAGGAACACGACAACGCGATCTTCGGACGGAAATACTTGATTCCCCAAGTCAGAATCTCTTGGGGGCTCCAGTTCTCGGCCTCACCGCTCTCGATTTGGCTTCGAACGTGATTCGAAAGGACACGGGGTTCGGTAGAGGCCATGACTCTCCTCGGATCGGAAGAAAGCTACCCGAACCCAAGCCTATTTCAACAAATCCTGACTCTTGGAATCGGTATTACGAGTGTCCGGGTCGGGAATCCCGACGCGCTCACCCTTCGTCTGCGAGCAGCCCCTCGACCCGGTCGACCTTCTCCTGCATCGCAACGGCGCGATCGCGGCGGTCGTCGATCTTGAGCACGGTGCCGACGCGCTCGGCCCCGGCGGCGAACACGGCCTCCTGCATCGCCTGAACCAGGGCGTAGATGTCGGCCAGCTCGCCCTCGAGGGTCGTGAACATCGGGTCGAGGCGATAACCCACGCGGTCCTGAGCGCGGACCACCCGCAGCGCGGCCGCCACGTAGCTCGAGACGCTGGTGCCCGCGCCCACGGGCGAGATGCTGACGGCGGCGATGGCCATGGGAACTCCTCTTCGGGGTCGATGCTTCGATGATCGGGGGTCAGGCCGCGCGCACGCGCACGGCCGCGGGGTCGCGCAAGGCGGCGGCGCGCTCGGCGATAGTCTCGCCGTCGGCGAGACGTCGCTCGGGTTCGAGATCGCAGAGCGGTTCGAGGACGAAGCCTCGCTCTGCGAGCCGCGGGTGCGGCACTTCGAGGCGCGGGGTGCGGAAGCGCGCCGTGTCGTAGAAGAGCAGATCCAGGTCGAGGGTGCGCGCCGCGTTGCGCACGCTGCGCTCGCGTCCGCGCTCGCCTTCGATCTCGAGCAGCAGATCGAGAAGCGCCTCGGGCGGGAGCAGCGTCTCGAAGCGCACGGCGGCGTTCAGGTAGCGGCCCTGGTCGCCCGGACCGACGGGCGCCGTCTCGTACACCCGGGAGACCCCGAGGTTCCCGATCTCGGGGTGGCTGCGCAGCCGCGCGCAGGCGTGGGCGAGATGCGCTTCCCGGCAGCCCAGGTTCGAGCCCAGGGCCACCAGCGCAGTGGAGCCACCGGGAGGCACGGGGACCGCGCGCGCTTCGAAATGCAGCGTGCCCAGCAGCGCCGACGCGCGCCGGGTCGGATCCGCGCCGGCTGCGAGCGGTCGACACACGAGTCTCGAGAATGACGCCCCATGTGCCCGCGCGAACGCGCCGTCGTCGAGCACCCAGGTCGGGGTGGCGTGCTCGTCGCCCGCGACCGTCAGCGCCGCACCGTCGGGTTGCAGCACGAGCTGTCGCACCCAACCCGGGAAACGCTGGGCCAGCTCGATCGCAGCGGCCGCAGCCGCCCCCACCCCGACCGCCGTCACCGCGACGAAGCCGCAGACGTCCCGGAGATGCGCCTGGAGCGCCGCGCGCAGCGACTCGCGACTCCCGTCCTGCGCCAGCGTCGGGCGTACGACGTCGAAACCCAGCCCGGCCAGGCCTGCGTCGCGCGCGGCGGCGTCTGGCCCCGACGCGTGCGCGAGCCACACGAGCGGCTGGCCTCCCACCCCGATGCGGTGGACCGGCTCGAGCGCAGCGGAATGCGTGGCACGAGGCGCCTTCACGGCGGGATCGTACCGCTACACTGCGTCGGCCGTGGCCGCCCCGACCGACCAGCTCCCCGCGCTCGTGACGCGCGTGCCGGGACCGCGGTCCCGGGCGCTCGCCGAGCGTCTGGCCGCGGTCGAATCCCGCAACGTCACCTGTCTCGAGCCCGAGGCGCCGATCTTCTGGGAACGTGCCCAGGGCGCCAACGTCTGGGACGTCGACGGCAACCGCTTCGTCGATCTGTCCGGCGCCTTCGGCGTGGCGAACGCGGGCCACGCCCACCCCGAGGTGGTGGCCGCCGTCGCCCGCCAGTCCGAGCAGCTGATGCACGGCATGGGCGACGTCCACCCGTCCGCGGTGAAGGTCGAACTCCTCGAAGCTCTGGCCGCGCGCTTTCCGGGAGGTGGCCCCGCGCGCGCCGTCCTCGGGTCGTCGGGAAGCGACGCCGTCGAGGCCGCGCTGAAGACGGCCCTGCTCGCCACGGGGAAGAGCGACGTCCTCGCCTTCGAGGGCGGCTACCACGGCCTCGGAATGGGCGCCCTCGACCTGACGGCGCGCGGTGACTTCAAGGAGCCGTTCCGCGCGCGGCTCCCGGCGCGCACGCACCACGCCCGTTTCGGAGACATCGCGGACGTGCGTCGCGTTGCCGCCGCCCACGCCGACACCCTTGCCGCGGTGATCGTCGAGCCGATCCAAGGGCGGGGGGGAGAACGCGTACCGCCCGACGACTTCCTGCCCGAACTGCGCGCGCTCTGCGATGCCCACGGCTGGCTGCTGATCGCCGACGAGGTCTACACGGGCTTCGGTCGCACCGGAGCGGGCTTCGCCTGCGAACACGCCGACGTCGTCCCGGATCTCTTGTGCGTGGCGAAGGGCCTCAGCTCGGGGATGCCCCTCTCGGCGTGCATCGGCCGGCGCGAGGTGATGGACGCCTGGCCCGCTTCCATGGGCGAGGCCCTCCACACCCAGACCTTCCTCGGACACCCGCCCAGCTGCGCGGCGGCACTGGCGTCACTCGAGGTGATCGACCGCGAAGGACTGGCCGCGCGCGCGGCGGAGCTCGGCGGCAAAGCGCTGGCGCAACTGCGCGAGCGCCTCGGCGAGACCGTCGCGGTCGAGGAGGTGCGAGGCCGCGGGCTGATGATCGGCGTCGCCTGTCGCAACGCCGAGGTCTCGCTGCACGCCGTGCGTTCGCTCCTCGGCCGCGGCTTCATCACGCTGCCCTCGGGCGACCACGGCCAGGTGATCGGACTGTCGCCGCCGCTCACGATCGGGCGCGAGGCCTGGGACGCCGCCCTCGACGCGATCGCGGAGGTGCTGGCGTGAGCGCGTCGCGCGCCGAGCTCGACGCCGCCGTGATCGCGTGGGCGCGTGAGCCCGACTGGCGCGATGACGAAGCGCGCTTCGATTCGCTCGCACGCGCGCTCTTCGCCCACCAGTTCGCGCACTGCGCGCCCTATCGACGGTTCTGCGAAGGCCGCGATGTCGATCCGGACCGGCTGACGGATTGGCGCCTGATCCCGCCGGTCCCGACGGGCGCGTTCAAGGAAGTGGCCCTGCGCGCGTTTCCCGAGGCCGGGACCCAGCACGTCTTCCGGACCAGCGGCACCTCGACCGACGCACGCGGTGCACTCCACCTCGACACCCTGGCCGTCTACGAGGCGTCCCTCGAAGCGTCTTTCCGCCGCCACCTGCTGCCCGACGTCGCACCGGGCGATCGCATCGAGATGCACGCCCTCGCCCCGGCGACCCACGAAGCGCCGGACTCTTCGCTCTCGCATATGTTCGACACGATGCTGGCGCGGGCCGGCGCTCCGGAAAGCAGCCACTGGGTGGTGGACGGTGAGCTCGACATTGCGCACGCGCGACGCACCCTCGGACGGCTGGCGGCCTCGGAGCGACCGGTGCTGCTCGGCGGCACGGCCTTCGCGTTCGTGCATCTGCTCGAAGCGCTCGACGCCATCGACGAGCGCTTCCCGCTGCCCGCCGGGACCCGCGTGATGGAGACCGGCGGCTTCAAAGGGCGCAGCCGCAGCGTCACCCGCGACGACCTCCACGCCTGGATCGAGCGGCGACTCGGTGTCCCGCCGTCGCGCATCGTCAACCAGTACGGAATGACCGAGCTCGGCAGTCAGTTCTACGACGCCGTGCTGCGCGACCCGACCGCGCCGCGTCGCAAGACCCTGCCTCCATGGACACGCGTGCGCTGTATCGAACCGGGACGCGACAGCCACCGGGCGAACGACGTGGCACTGGGCGAAGTCGGCCGTCTCGTCGTCTACGACCTCGCGAACACAGGAAGCGTGCTCGCCGTAGAGACCGCCGACCTCGGCCGCTGGCACGACGGCGGCTTCGAAGTGCTCGGGCGCGAACCCGGCGCCGAAGAGCGCGGTTGCTCGATCGCGCTCGATGCGATGCTCGGCGAAGCGCGAGCGTGAACGCGGACGCCCTGCGCCGAGAGATCGCGGCGCTCGACGCGGCAGCGACGGCCTTGCGCGCGCGCCCGGCGGAGCGTGTCGTCGCCGCGCTCGGCGCGACCCTCGAGCGCTTCCGCGACGCCAACGCTCCGGAGCGACAGCGGCTGGAAGCCGCGCTGCCCCGCGCCGTCGGTTTCTCGGCCCCGGTGGTCCAGGCCGGGCTCGAACGCGCGCTCGCCCCCTGGACCGCCGACGCGTTCGCCGCGCTCGCCGAACGCGAGCTGCATTGCGATGGCGTCTGGGCGAAGGGGGCCGCGTCCACCGCGGTGATCCTCGCCGGAAGCCTTCCCATGCCGAGCCTGCTCGGGATGCTCGCGCCGCTCGCGGCGCGATCGCCGACGCGGGTGAAGCCGGCCTCGCGGGATCCACTCACACCGACACTCGTCGCCGAAGCGCTGGCCGCCGTCGACCCGGACCTCGCCCGCGCCCTGCGCGTGACACCCGCGGCGAGCGACGACGAGGACGCCATGGGCGTGCTGCTCGAGGCCGCTTGCGTCGTCGCAACGGGCTCCGACGCGACCGTCGACGCGATCGCGGCGCGCATCGCTCCGAGCCAGCGGCTCCTGCGCCACGGTCACAAGCTGTCGCTCGCCTGGCTCGGTCCCGAAGCCACGGGTGCAGAACTGGCACGCGCCGCGGCCGGCCTCGCCGTCGACGTCTGCTTGTGGGACCAGCTCGGCTGCTTGTCTCCATTGGCGATCTTCGTGGCGGGAGACACGGATGCGTGTCAAGCGGTCGGTGCAGCGCTCGGAGAGGCCCTCGACCACCAGAGCGCCGCTTGGCCGCGGGGCGCGGTGCCCGCCGACGCCCAGGCGGCCCAGGCCCACGAGCGGGCGAACGCCGAGCTACGAGCTGCAGCGGAGGGTCGCGTCGCCCTGTTCCGCGGCGATCCCCATCCCTGGACCGTCGTCTGCGAGGCCGACCTCGGCGTGCGGCCGGCTCCGCTCTACCGCTTCGTGCGCGTCCATCCGTTGGGGGACACGCCGGTCGAGACCGCCCTGGCCCCCTACGCCCGACACCTCGCCGGAGTCGCGCTCGCGGGCCACGCCGACCCGGACACCGCCGAGGCGCGGATGCGCGCGCTGGGCGCGAGCTGGGTCTGCGCGCCGGGCCAACTTCAAGCGCCGCCCCTAGAGTGGCCTCGTGGCGGGATGCCCGTCCTCGGTTCCCTGGTCCCCTGAATCGGCCTGAGCGCCTACCGCACGGCGCGCCGCGAGAGGCCGAGATCCGAGAATTCCCCCCGGGGAACACTGTTGAGTGATCCCGGACTGTTTCAGTCCGATATTTACAGGACCAAGACGGTCCCCTATGGTTGCGCCGCCCAAGGAGTGCCCACCGCATGTTGCGCCTCGGCCGCCTCACCGACTACGGCATCGTTCTGATGGCGCATCTCGCGTCCGCCGGCGAAGGGCCGCGCAACGCCCGGGAGCTGGCCACCGAGACCCAGCTGCCGCTGCCGGCGGTGAGCAAGCTGCTGAAGACCTTGACCCGGGAGGGGCTGCTCACCTCGTCGCGCGGAGTGAAGGGCGGCTATCAGCTCGCGAAGCGGGCGAGCGAGATCCGCGTCACCCAGATGATTGAGGCGCTCGAAGGACCGATCGCGCTTACCGATTGCACCCTGCACGAAGGCGCCTGCGCGCAGGAAGCGCGCTGCCACGTCCGCTCTCCCTGGCAGCAGATCAACCGGGCGATCCACGACGCCCTTTCTTGTATTTCACTCGCCGACCTGGCGGGCAACCAGGGCGTGAGCGGCTTCACGCCGCTGGCGAACTTCGCGATCGGAGCCGACCGCGACGTCTCGCCTGGAAGCTCCTGAACGCCCGCCTCCCTTTCTCGTCCCTAGAACCCTCTCCCCTCACAGAGCAGGTCTCGCCACGTGTCCGAATCCGAAAACGCCACCCTCGAGCGACTCGCCAACCAGGAATACCAGTACGGCTTCGTCACGGACATCGAGTCCGAGTCGATTCCGCCGGGCCTGAACGAAGACGTCGTGCGCCTGATCTCGGCGAAGAAGGAAGAGCCCGAGTGGCTGCTCGAGTGGCGTCTCAAGGCGCTGCGTCGCTTCCTCGAGATGCTCGAGGAGAAGCACGAGCCGACCTGGGCCCAGGTCTCGTATCCGGAGATCGACTACCAGGACATCATCTACTACTCGGCCCCGAAGGCGAAGAAAGAGCTCGAGAGTCTCGACGAGGTCGACCCGGAGCTGCTCGCCACCTACGAGAAGCTCGGCATTTCTCTCTCGGAGCAGAAGCGCCTGTCGGGCGTGGCGGTCGATGCCGTGTTCGACAGCGTGTCGGTCGCGACCACCTTCAGGGGCGAGCTCGAGAAGCTCGGGATCATCTTCTGCTCCTTCTCAGAAGCGGTGAAGGAACACCCCGAGCTCATCCGGAAGTACCTGGGCAGCGTCGTGCCCTACTCGGACAACTTCTTCGCCTGCCTGAACTCGGCGGTCTTCAGTGACGGCTCGTTCGCCTACATCCCGAAGGGCGTGCGTTGCCCGATGGAGCTGTCGACCTACTTCCGGATCAACTCGGCGGGCACCGGCCAGTTCGAGCGTACGCTGCTCGTCGCCGACGAGGAGGCCTACGTCTCCTACCTCGAGGGCTGCACCGCCCCGATGCGCGACGAGAACCAGCTGCACGCCGCTGTGGTCGAGCTCGTCGCCCTCGACGATGCCGAGATCAAGTACTCGACGGTGCAGAACTGGTACCCGGGCGACAAGGAAGGCAAGGGCGGCATCTACAACTTCGTCACGAAGCGCGGTGCGTGCCGCGGCAAGCGCTCGAAGATCTCCTGGACCCAGGTCGAGACCGGGTCGGCGATCACCTGGAAGTACCCCTCGTGCATCCTGCAGGGGGACGACTCGGTGGGCGAGTTCTATTCGGTGGCGATGACCAACAACCGCCAGCAGGCCGACACCGGCACGAAGATGCTCCACATCGGCAAGAACACGAAGAGCACGATCATCTCGAAGGGCATCTCGGCGGGACGCGGTGAGCAGAGCTACCGCGGCCTGGTGCGGATCGGACCGAAGGCCACTGGCGCGCGGAACTACTCCCAGTGCGACTCGCTGCTGCTCGGCGACGAGTGCGGCGCCCACACCTTCCCCTATCTCGAGGTGAAGAACTCGGAGGCCACCGTCGAGCACGAGGCCACCACCAGCAAGATCGGTGAGGACCAGCTCTTCTACTGCATGCAGCGGGGCCTCTCGGAAGAAGACGCCGTCTCGATGATCGTGAACGGTTTCTGCAAGGAAGTCCTGCGCGAGCTCCCGATGGAGTTCGCCGTCGAAGCCCAGAATCTGCTGGGCGTGAGTCTCGAAGGAGCCGTGGGCTGATGGGTGACGCTCTTCTCTCTCTCGAATCGGTCCACGCCCGGGCGGGCGACGCCGACATCCTGAACGGGCTCGACCTCGAGATCCGTCCCGGCGAAGTGCACGCGATCATGGGGCCCAACGGCTCCGGCAAGAGCACGCTCGCCAATGTGCTCGCGGGGCGCCCGTCGGTGGAAGTCACCGGGGGCAACGTGCACTTCGAGGGTCAGGACCTGACCGCGCTCTCGGCCGAAGAACGCGCCCGCGCGGGCATCTTCCTGGCCTTCCAGTACCCGGTGGAGATCCCCGGCGTCGCGAACATGTACTTCCTGAAGGCCGCGCTCAACGCGGTACGCAGTGCCCGCGGTGAAGACGAGCTCGACGCCATGGACTTCCTGACCCTCGCCCGCGAGAAGATGAAGCTCGTCGAGATGGACGAGAAGCTGATGCAGCGCTCGGTGAACGAGGGCTTCTCGGGCGGCGAGAAGAAGCGCAACGAGATCCTGCAGATGGCGATCCTCGAACCGAAGCTCGCGATCCTCGACGAGACCGACTCGGGCCTCGACATCGACGCGCTGCGGATCGTCGCCGGCGGGGTCAACGCACTGCGCAGCCCCGACCGCTCGATGCTGCTGATCACCCACTACCAGCGCCTGCTCGACTACATCGTCCCCGACGTGGTGCACGTCCTCGCCGGCGGGAAGATCGTGAAGAGCGGCGGCAAGGAACTGGCCCTCGAGCTCGAAGAGAAGGGCTACGGCTGGGTCGAGGAAGCGAAGGCCGGATGAGCAGCCGACTCGACGACGCCCGCGACCGCTTCGTCGCGGACCACGCACCCTTCGTCGCCGCCCGCGGCGACGAGCCCGCCTGGCTCGCCGCGAAACGGCGCGACGCCATCGACCAGTTCGCGGCCCAGGGGCTGCCCCACACGCGGCTGGAAGAGTGGCGCTACACGAACCTCGCGCCGCTGGCCGAGCGCGTGTTGCAGCCGGCGACCGCCGCTTCGGTGGATCGCGCCCAGCTGGAAGCGCTCGCGACCCCGCTCTTCGCCTGCAGCCTGTTCGTGTTCGGGAACGGCCACGCCCAGCCCGAGCTCTCGAGCCAGCCCGAGCTGCCGGGTGGCGCGCGCTGCGACCGCCTCGCCGGGCTCTTCGAGGACGGCGCGAGCCCTCTCGAAGCGCGCCTCGACCACTACGTGGATCCGAAGCTCCACCCCTTCGCCGCGCTGAACTCGGCCTACCTCGCCGACGGCGCCCTGGTACGCGTGCCGCGCAATCACCGGGTCGAGCAGCCGGTGCACCTGGTGTTCGCGAGCGGCCTGGGTGACCGACCTCAGGCCACCCACCCGCGCGTCGTGATCGTCGCCGAGGCGGGCAGCGAGCTGACCCTGGTGCAGGACCACGTCAGCGCCGGCCAGACCCCCGGGTTCACCAACGCCGTGACCGAAGTCCACGTCGGCGCGGGCGCACGCGTGCGCGTGGTGCTGTTGCAGCGCGAGCACGACGACCAGATCCACGTCTCGAACCTCCAGGTACGCCAGGAACGCGACAGCCAGTTCTCGGCCCACACGCTCACTCTCGGAGGCCGGCTCGTCCGCAACGACGCCGGCATCGTGCTCGCCGACCGCGGGGCCGACTGCCAGCTCGACGGCCTCTTCGTCGGCGGTGGCGACGCCGTGATCGACAACCACACCGAAGTCGACCACGCGGTGCCCCACTGCACCAGCCGCGAGCTCTACAAGGGCGTCCTGGGCGGGAGCGCGCGCGGCGTCTTCCGCGGTCGCGTGATCGTGCGACCCGACGCCCAGAAGACCGCCGCCGAACAGTCGAACCCGAACCTGCTGCTCGGCGGCAAGGCCGAGGTGAACACGAAGCCTCAGCTCGAGATCTACGCCGACGACGTGAAGTGCAGCCACGGCTCGACCATCGGCCGCATCGACGAGAATGCGCTCTTCTACCTCCGCTCGCGCGCGATCGGCGAGGAGCGGGCCCGCGATCTGCTCACCCGCGCCTTCGCGCTGGAAGTGCTCGAACGCCTGCCCGGCCAGGCCCTGCAGGAAGGTCTCGACGACACGGTTCTCGACAGTCTGCGACGCGCCCGCCGCGAGGTGCCCGCATGAGCTTCGATGTCGCCGCAGTCCGGCGCGACTTCCCGATCCTCTCGCGCGAAGTGCGCGGCAAGCCGCTGGTGTTCCTGGACAGCGCGGCCAGCGCCCAGAAGCCGAAGGTGGTGGTCGACGCGATGAGCGACCTCTACCTGGCGCACTACGCCAACGTGCACCGCGGCGTCTACCAGCTTTCGGCCGAGGCCACCGACATGCTCGAGGCCGCGCGCGACAAGGTGGCGGCCTTCCTCGGCGCCAAGGATCGCCGCGAGATCATCTTCGTGCGCAACGCGACCGAAGCGCTGAACCTCGTCGCCTACAGCTACGCGCGCCACCACGTGGGTCCGGGCGACGAGATCCTGGTGACCCACATGGAGCACCACGCGAACTTCGTACCGTGGCAGGTGCTCTGCGAAGAGAAGGGAGCCACGCTGCGCGTGGCCCCGATCGACGACCGGGGCGTCCTGATCCTCGACGAGTTCGAGAAGCTGCTCTCGCCGCGCACGAAGCTCGCCGCCGTCGCCCACGTCTCGAACGTGCTCGGCACGATCAACCCGATGCGCCCGATCGCAGCGCGCTGCCGCGCCGCCGGCGTCCCGCTGGTCGTCGACGGCGCCCAGGCGGTCCCGCACCAGAAGGTCAACGTCCAGGAGCTCGACTGCGACTTCTACACCTTCTCGGGCCACAAGCTCTTCGGCCCCTCGGGCGTGGGCGTCTTGTGGGGACGCGCGGAGCTGCTGGAGGCCATGCCCCCGTTCATGACCGGCGGCTCGATGATCGCCTCGGTGACCCTCGAGAAGACCACCTTCGCCGACATTCCCCAGCGCTTCGAAGCGGGCACGCCCGACATTGGCTGCATCGTCGGCCTCGGCGCCGCGATCGACTACGTCGAGGGCCTCGGCCTCGACGCCGTCGCCCAGTACGAGCACGAACTCCTCGCCTACGCCGAAGAGCGTCTCGCCGAGGTGCCCGGTCTGCGCATCATCGGCACCGCGCCCCAGAAGGCCGCCGTACTGTCGCTGGTGATGGACGACGTCCACCCCCACGACCTGGGCACGATCCTCGACACCGAGGGCATCGCCGTCCGCACCGGCCACCACTGCGCCCAGCCGCTGATGGAACGCTTCGACGTCCCGGCGACGGCCCGGGCGTCGCTCGCGCTCTACAACGACAAGAGCGACGTCGACGCCCTGGTCGCCGGACTGCTTCATGCCCGCGAGGTCTTCGCCTGATGTCCGACGAGCTCCGTGAGCTCTACCAGTCCGTGATCCTCGACCACAACAAGCGGCCGCGGAACTTCGGCGCGCCGGAAGACGCGAATCGCCACGCCGAGGGTCACAACCCGCTGTGCGGCGATCAGCTGACCATCCACGTGACCCTCGCGGACGGCGTGGTGCAGGACGTCGGCTTCGAAGGCCAGGGCTGCGCGATCTCGAAGGCCTCGGCCTCGCTGATGACCGAGGCGGTGAAAGGCATGCCCGCAGACGAAGCGGAGCAGCTCTTCACGGCGTTTCACGACCTCGTCACCTCCGACCCGCGCAGCGAGCCGGAAGACGAGGGGCTCGGCAAGCTCGCCGTCTTCGGCGGCGTGCGCGAGTTCCCGATGCGCGTGAAGTGCGCGACCCTCTGCTGGCACACCCTGCGCTCGGCGCTCTCCGACGGCGACGTCGTCACTACCGAATAGTCGCTCCAGCTCCGTCGGAACACTCCGGCGGGGATTCTGGAGTCCCGCGAACGAGGACTGCATGGAACCCGAGGCGAACGAACCCGCCGGTCTCGACCACGACACGATCGTCGAAGCGCCGGACGCTCTGAAGACTGTCGGCGACGAGATCATCCAGCAGCTGAAGACGGTCTACGACCCGGAGATCCCGGTCGACATCTTCGAGCTCGGCCTGATCTACAAGGTCAAGCTCGACGACGCCGGCGGTGCGGCGATCAAGATGACCCTGACGTCGCCGATGTGTCCGGCCGCCGAGGAGCTGCCGCCGGAGGTCGAGACGAAGGCGCGCAACGTCGAAGGCGTGACATCGGTCGTGCTCGATCTCGTCTGGGACCCGCCGTGGAATCCGCAGATGATGTCCGAAGCGGCGAAACTCGAGCTCGGCATGCTCTGAGCGGTGTTCCCGCTCTGCTTCTTCGCATTCTTCGTCTTCGGCACGGTGCTCGTGCTGGTCGGGGCGAACCAGGCGAGCCTCGAGGCCGCACTCGCCCTCGACCTCGCCGAGAGCGGCCTGTTGGCGTCGGCGCTGGCGCTCGGACTCGGCGTGGGCGTGGTGGCCGCGGGTCCGATCTTCGACCGCTACCCGCGTCGGCCGCTCTTCGTCGGGGCCGCGCTGTTGGCCGCGGTGGCCCTGCTCGGGGTCGACGAGGGCATGTCCTACGGACGCTGGCTGGCGCATCTGGTCGCGCTGGGCGTCGGTATCGGGCTCTACGACACGCTGATCAGCGCGGTGGCAGTCCAACACTACGGCGCGCAGGCCGGGCGTCCCATGCTGATCTTGCACGGAGCGGCCACGCTCGGCGCCGTCGTCGCACCGCCGGTCGTGGCGTGGATCAGCGCCCAGGCCGATTTCACCCAGAGCTTCGCGGCGGTCGGCTGGGCCCACGTCGCGGTCGCGGCCTGGGCGGCCTGCGTCCCGCTGCCCGCACCGCCGCCGAGAACCCCCGACGACGAGACCGCTGCGTCGGATCCGCCGGGTTGGCATCGCTGGGCGCCGCTGGTTCCGCTGGCGCTGGTCGCCTTCGCCTACGTCGGCGTCGAGGCCGCGCTCACGATCTTCACCGTGCCCTACGCGCTCTTCCTCGGACTCGCCGAACGCGACGGGCAGCTCGGGATCAGCGGGCTCTGGCTCGGTCTCCTTGCCGGTCGGTTCGGGATGCTGGCGCTGCGCAATGCACTCGACCCGCGCGTGCTCTTCTTCGCGGGTGCCGGTTCCGCGCTGCTCTGGGCCGCCGCGACCTCGCTCGAGTGGACGGCCCTGTCGGGAGTGCTCTTCGGTGTGGGCGCGGCCCTCGGTAGCGTGTACCCGGTGATGATCGGTCTCGCGGGTCAACGGTATCCGGATGCGCGCGGCATGGCGGCCGGCTTGGCCGCCGGGGCGGGTGCGCTCGGGGGCTTCGCGATTCCGTGGGTCTCGGGCGCCCTCGCCGACCGCTTCGGCATCGTGCTGGGCTTCGGGAGCCTGGCACTATGGTGCGCGGTGGTCGCGGCGGCGGCCCTGTGGGCCCGGCGGAACGCGCGGTGAAGGCGCTCGTCGGCTTCGTCTTGGCGGGAGGACTGCTCTTGGGAGTGCTGTCGGGGTTCGTCGATCGGGTGCTCTTCCAACCCAGCCCGGGCGTCGACATCACGCCGGAAGCGCTCGGCATCTCCGCCGAATCGCTCTTCCTCGAAACCCGCGACGGCGTGCGGGTGCACGCGTTCTACCTGCCCGGCGCGCCGCGGCGCGATCGCGCCCTGCTCTTCCTCCACGGGAACGCGGGGAACGCGAGCCATCGGCTCCCGAACGCGGCCCAGCTCGCCCGCCTCGGGTCCGACGTGCTGCTCCTCGACTACCGCGGCTACGGGCTCAGTGAGGGAACACCGAGCGAAGCGGGGACCGCCGAGGACGCGCGCGCCGCACTCGCACACCTCACGACCGAGCGCGGCTTCGCGCCCGAACGCATCGTGCTCTTCGGACGCTCGCTGGGCGGTGCCGTGGCTGTGGAGCTGGCCCAGGATCGCCCCCTCGCCGGTGTGATCCTCGAGAGCACCTTCACGAGCGTCGCCGACATGGCGCGCACCCTGCTCGGCCCGCTCGGCGCCGCGATCCGCGGTTTCCCGTCGGATGAGCGCGTGGGCCAGCTGCGCGCGCCGCTGCTCTCCTTCCACGGGGACCGCGACGAGATCGTGCCCTTCGCGCTCGGCCAGCGCCTGTTCGAGGTCGCGCCCGAACCGAAGAGCTTCGAGACGATCGTCGGCGCGGGCCACAACGACACCGTGGAGGTCGGGGGTGCGCCGTATTTCGCGCGCATCGAGCGTTTCCTCGATGCGGTGGCACCCCCCGCTACACCTGGCGAAGCGAAACCCAACGAGGCTCCCGAATGAGCGAGACCCAGGTCCGCGAGGCAGATCTCGACGACCCCGCCGAGGTCGCGGCGGTGGTCGAAATCATCGACTCCTACGCGCGCGGTCCCGGCGGCCGCAACCAGGCCCTGTCGGAGGCGGAGCGCGCCGCGATGGGTCCTGGCCTGCGTGCCCACCCGGCCGCCTTCGTGCTGCTCGCCTACCGCGGCGACGGCGCCGTGGGCGTCGCGGTGTGCGTGTGGGGCTTCTCCACCTTCGCGGGGAAACCGTCGCTCAACGTGCACGATCTCGCGGTACTGCCCGACCATCAGGGCCAGGGCGTCGGCCAGGCGCTGCTCGCGGAAGCCGAACGGCGCCTCGTGGCGCGCGACGGCTGCAAGCTGACCCTCGAGGTCCACGACTCGAACGAGGGCGCGAAGCGGCTCTACCGACGCTTCGGCTTCGGGCCCTGGGAACCCGCGACGCTCTTCGTGTCGAAACCGGTTGGTGGCGCGTGATCGCCCGAAGACCCCCGCACTTCGGGTATGCTGCGCCGCAGTGAGCGAGACCTCCCCCCTCCTCGTCACGGGCGCCAACGGCCACCTGGGTCGTCGGATCTGCCAGCGCATCGCCGATTCCGCGAGCGGCCGACCGGTGCGCGCGCTGGTGCGCTCGGAACGCGCGGCGGGGCAGCTGCAGGCCTTGCCCGACGCCGCGCGCCCCGAGATCCGCATCGTGGACTACGCCGATGCGTCCCAGCTGAGCGAGGCGGCGACGGGCTGCGATGCCGCGATCCATCTGGTCGGCATCCTCAAGGAGACGAAGCACAACCGCTACGAGAACGCGCACGAACGCCCCTGCGAAGCACTCGCGCAGGCGGCCGAAGCCGCGGGGCTCCGCCGTGTCGTATCGCTTTCCATCCTCGGTTCCGACGAGCGCTCGTCGAACGCCTGCCTCGCATCACGCGCACGCGCCGACTCGATCCTGCTCGCCGCGAAGACGCCAGCGGTCGTGATCCGGGTGCCGATGGTGCTCGGCGAGGGCGACGCCGCGTCGGCGGCGCTCCTGCGTCAGTCGAAGGGCCCCAGCACGAAGCTCGTGCGCGGAGGGGCCACCCTCGAACAACCGATCGCCGCGCGCGACGTCGTGTCGGCGCTCCTCGCTGCCGTCGACCGCCCGGGCATCGAAGACCGGGTCCTCGACCTGGCCGGCCCCGAGTCGCTCTCGCACCGCGAGCTCGTGCTGCGCGCGGCCAACGTGCTGGGCACCGAAGTCACGATCGGCAGCCTGCCCGGCGCGGCAGCGAAGGGCTTCGCCTGGCTGATGGAGAAGCTGAGCAGCGACCCGCCGCTCACGTCGGCCATGCTCGGCGTCCTCGAGCACGACGATCAGATCGATCCCTCCCCGGCCTGCGAGCAGCTCGGGATCACCTTGACTCCCCTCGACGACGCCCTGCGCGAGGCGTTCGCGGAGACCCCTGCATGAGCGACGTCGCCGCCGGCCCCCCGTCCGAGAACGAGGCCACCGGCCCGAAGGAAGCCCCCGCCTGGCAGCGCGCGCTGCCCTGGCTGTTGACGCTGATCTGCTTCGGCTGGCTCTACAACCGCATCTCCGGCGCCGCCGCGCGGGAGGGCCAGGAAGTCCTGCCCTACCTGCTCGGTGTCTTCGCGAGCGTCAGCTGGGGTCATTGGCTCGCGCTGATGATCCCGTACTCGGCCTTCTTCTTCCTGGTCGACTCGACGGTGGTCTGGCGGATCGTCAACTGGTTCAACGCGAAGGTGCCGTGGACCGACATCCTGCCGATCCGCGCGAGCGCCTACATCATCTCGATTCTGAACGAGCAGGTCGGCAAGGGCGCGATGGCCCTCTACCTCAACCGGCGCCACGGCGTCCCGGGGTGGGAAGTCGGGTCGTCGATGCTCTTCATCATGTTCTGCGAGTTCCTCTACCTGACCTTCTGGGCGGTGGTGGGCTACTCGATCGCCGGCGACCAGCTTCCGAGCCAGTTCGCGTTGGTGCCGTGGATCGGCGCGGGCGCGCTCCTCGTCTTCGTCGTGTGGGTGGCCTACTTCCGCGGCTGGATCCTGCAGGGAGTGACGCTGCGCGAGAAGCCGATCTTGAAGGCCTTCCGCGAAGCGAATCCGTTGCAGTACGTGATCGTCGCGGCGATCCGCTCGCCCGCGCTGCTGGCCGCGGTCGTCGTCTACACCCTCGCGCTGCGCCTGTTCGGGGTGGACGCCAACTTCATCGACATGCTGGGCGTCCTGCCCGTGATCTTCTTCGCCGCCGCCGTCCCGACGCCGATGCGCGCGGCCGCCATCACGATCTGGGTGGTGCTTTTCCCCGAGAACTCGGCCCAGATGACCGCCTTCGGCCTCGTGATGCACAACTTCTTCATCTTCTTCAACGCGCTGATCGGCCTGCTCTTCCTGCGCCGCGCCAACCGCGAGCTGCTCGCCGATCCAGTGGAAGCCCGCGCGTGAAGCGACGCGACTTCCTGAAGACGGGTGCCGCCGCCGGCGCGCTGCCGTGGATGGGCGTGCTCGCAGCCCAGGCTGCGCAGGCCGACGATCACGGCGATGCCTCCGCGGCGGCCTTCGCCGAGCTGGCCGAGCTCCTCGGCCAGATCGAACGGGACTTCATCGGGCCCGAGCGGCGCATGAACACCGCCGACGAGCGGGCCGCCGGGCGCTTCTTCCTCGCCCACGCGGTGCAGCATGCGTTCCAGTTCTGGTTCGAGGCCGACGGCAAGCGCCCGATGTTCCGACGCTGGCACACCCTCGACAAGAAACTCCTGGGCGACAACCCGGACGCCGTCTACTACGGCTCGCCGATCGACCCCAGCGGGTCCTACCGCATCCACGGCAACGTCCACGGCGCCACCTACACTTCGTTCACGATCGAAGGCGGCAACGCGGACGGCGGCCCGTCGAAGCGCCTGGTCTCGACGCTCAACGACACCGAGTTCGATGTCGCGCCCGACGGCAGCTACGAGATCCTGCTGTCCGCGCAGGAACCCGCGAGCGGCCCGCGCAACTGGCTGCGGCTCGAACCCGACGCCGGCGCCATCACGACGCGCCACTACTTCGAGTGGGAACGTTCGGCGGCCGCCGATCCGACCCTGCACATGCCGATCTGGATCGAGCCCGAGGAGTCCCCCGGCCCCGCGCCCGTGATGGACGACGCCGCCGTGGCCGCAGGCGTACGGCGCGCGATCCGCTTCCTGCGCAGCGTGACCGTCGACTTCCCCAACTTCACCCCGGAGCAGCAGCCGCCCTGGGTGTCGGCGAAGCCGAACCAGTTCACGAACCCGAAGCCCGACGCCGGCAATGTCGAGATTGGCTACGCGGCGAAGGACAACGTCTACCGACAGGCGGTCTACCTGCTCCAGCCGAACCAGGCGCTCGAGATCCGCGGACGGTTCCCACGCTGTCGCTTCGCGAACGTGATGCTCTGGAACATGCACCTGCAGACGCCGCCCTACCGCTACCGGCAGGTGTCGCTCAACCGCAAGCAGGTCCAGTACGAGAGCGACGGCTCCTTCAAGATCGTCATCGCGCACGAGGACCCGGGCACGCCCAACTGGCTCGACACCGCCGGCCAACCCATGGGCACCATCTTCTGGCGCTTCCTCCTCCCCGACGAAGCCCCGACCGCCCTCCGCACCCGCGTCGTCCGCTTGTAGCGCGACGGCGCGAAGCGCCGTCGCCCCCCCTCCCACGCCGCTCCCCATCGTGCGTCCCCGCGGCGGCCGGCGCCGACTCGAGCCACGCAGCGCGCCGCGGCGGAACCGTCGACACTCGCCGTTCGGCGTCGCCAGACGCCGAACCGTCGCGAAGCGACGCACCCACGCACGCGCGATCTCGAAAGTCCGCGCAAAGGAAACCCGCACGGTAGGTCGGCGGGTCGTGTCCCGAAGCGGAACTCAGCGCAGCAGGAAACGCCACTCGAAGAGAGAACGCCGGTAGGCCACCGAGTGCCGACGCGACGCCGAGCCCCAGGCGAGCCATTCCGCGGAGGGACGACGACCCGCCGACCGCCCCCCCTCGAACTCCGCGTCGACTCCCATCCGGCGCGGGCGTCAGCCGACCGACGCTAGGCGTTCGGCGCGAACGACCGCTCTTCGAGCACCGCCTCGGCCACCGTCGCAGCCGCCTTCTGCAGATCGACCTGGCGCGCGTCTCCGCCGCGGCGACGCACGATCTCGGCCTTTCCTTCGGCGACCCCCTTCGGCCCGACCGTTACGCGATACGGAATCCCGATCAGATCGGCATCCTTGAACTTCACGCCCGGCCGTTCCTCACGATCGTCGAGCAGCACCTCGATCCCCGCCGCCACGAGCGCGTCGTAGATCTGACCGCCCGCCTCGCTCGTGGCCTCGTCCTTCGGCTTCACCACCGTGACGACGACCTCGTAGGGCGCCACCGAAACCGGCCACACGATGCCGTTCTCGTCGTGGCAGCGTTCGACCACCGCGGCCATGCCGCGCTCGATGCCGATGCCATAGGAGCCCATGATCACCGGCCGGTTCTGGCCCGACTCGTCCTGGACGTTCGCGCCCATCGCCTCGCTGTACCTCGTGCCCAGCTTGAAGATGTGGCCGACCTCGATGGTCTTCACCACACGCAGCGGGTCGCCACAGCTCGGGCAGCCTTCGCCTTCCGAGACTTCGCGCAAGTCGAGCCAGTACTTCACCGACAGGTCTCGCTGCACGTCGACGCCGCGCAGGTGGAAGCCGTCCTCGTTGGCACCCGTCGTCATGTTGCGGCGCTCATCGAGCGCGAAGTCGGCGATCACCGTGAGCTGGTCGACGCCGACGGCGCCGAGGCTACCGGCGCTCGCGCCGAGCGCGGCGCGGATCTCGGCCTCGTTGGCGGGCCGGATCTCCTGGGCCTCGACCTGGTCCAACAGCTTCTGCTCCGAGAGCGCATGGTCGCCGCGCACCAGCAGCAGGACGGTCCCACCGTCGACGACGTAGACGAGCGTCTTGATCTGACGATCAGCGGGCGCACCGCCCTCGAAGTTCGCCAAGGCGTCGATGGTCTTGATGCCGGGCGTCGCGAACTTCTCGGGGGCCTCCGCGCCGGCGCCGTCGTCGATCTGGGGGAGCTGGGACGTCGCCTTCTCGACGTTCGCCGCGTAGCCGCAGGTCCCGCAGGTCGCGACGAGGTCTTCGCCCGCGTCGCTCTCGACCATGAACTCGATCGATTCGCTCCCGCCCATGCTTCCCGACGACGCTTCGACGGCGAGCACTTCGACGCCGCAGCGACCGAAGATCCGACGGTAGGCCTCGAAGTGCCGCTGGAAGGCCGAGTCCAGACCGTCCTGCGCGACGTCGAGCGAGTACGAGTCCTTCATGGTGAACTCGCGCACGCGCAAGACGCCCGACTTCGGACGCGGCTCGTCGCGGAACTTCGTCTGGATCTGGTACCAGATCTGAGGCAGCTGCTTGTAGCTGCGCAGCTCGGTCGCCAGCGTCGCGAAGACCTCTTCGTGGGTCATGCCGAGCGCCGTGTCGGCGCCCTTGCGGTCGACGAGACGGAACATCTCGTCGCCCATCGCTTCCCAACGACCCGACTGCTTCCACAGGTCGGCCGGGTGCAGCGCCGGCAGCTTGAACTCCTGGGCGCCGATGTGGTCCATCTCTTCGCGAACGATGTTCGTGATCTTGTGACACACCCGCTGAGCGAGCGGCAGGAGCGAGTACGCACCCGCCATCAGCTGACGTACGTAGCCCGCGCGCACGAGCAACTTGTGACTCACCGCCTCGGCATCGGCGGGGTCGTCGCGCAGGGTGGGAATGAAGGCCTCGGACCAGCGCACGGCGCACCTCTCGAAGGGGAGGGAACGGGAAGGCTAGCAGGGGCTGCGGAAGCCCGCGGCGAGTCTGGCTTCGAACGCCGCACCCTCGAAGGGAGCGCCCTGCCCTAGAACGGGACGCCCATGCCGGGCGCGGCGGCGACGAAGGCCGTGCGCAGCTGTTCGTAGACCGGACCCGGCCTGCCGATCGTCTCGCCATCGAGGCTGCGCACCGGCACGAGACCGGCGCCGCTGCCGGTGAGGAAGGCCTCGCTCGATGCGAAGAGATCGAAGCGACCGAGCGTGCGCTCTTCGGCGCGGATCTCGCTCTGGCGCGCGAGCTCGAGGATCGTGCGTCGAGTGATGCCCTCGAGCGCGCCGTCGGTGGGCGGGGGGGTCAGGAGCACGCCGTCGCGGACGCAGAAGAGGTTCGCCACGGCGGCCTCGGCGATGTCTCCCCGCGCGTTCAGCAAGAGCGCTTCGTCGGCGCCGCGCAGCCGCGCCTCCCGCTTGGCCAGCACGTTGTTCAGGTAGTTGAGGCTCTTTACGCGCGGGTCGAGGACGTCGGGGCCCGGACGCCGACCACTCACGGTGACCAGGTCGAGGCCGGCGGCGAGCTTCTCGGGCTCGAAGAGCCGGATGTGGTCGACGATGCAGATGAGGCGAGGGGTATGGCAGGTGGTGGGGTCGACGCCGAGGGCTCCCTCGCCGCGCGTGGCGATCAAACGCACGTAGGCTTCGTCTTCCCCGAAGGCGGCGGCGGCCTCGAGCACGGCGGCGCGTGCGGCGGCGGTTCCGCCCGGAAGCGCCAGGCCGATGGCCTTGGCCGCGACCGCGAAGCGGGCGAGGTGATCGTCGAGCCGGAACACGCGACGCGCGACGATCCGGATCCCCTCGAAGATCCCGTCGCCGTAGAGCAGCCCGTGATCGGTGACGGGGATGCGCGCTTCGCCGAGCGGCATCACGCGACCGTCGAGCCAGGCCTGGGGCGCCGGGCTAGACATCGTCCGTCTCCGATCGCATCTCTCCCGAGAGACGTGCGGCGATCTCGTCGGCGGCGCGACGCACCCGGGCGTCGATCGCGTGGTCCGAGAACGACGCGAGCCGCGGGGTCGGCGCGCCGAGCGCCAGCGCGCCGAGCATGCGCCCCCGCACCAGGATCGGGGCCGC
Source organism: Myxococcota bacterium (assembly GCA_039030075.1). Classification (NCBI taxonomy): domain Bacteria; kingdom Pseudomonadati; phylum Myxococcota; species Myxococcota bacterium. The sequence continues at coordinate 319,223 of JBCCEW010000004.1, forward strand.
CACGACCGACAACCCGGCGATCCACTCTTCGCGGCTGCGCGCCAGGCCACTGCGTCGCGCGCGCTCGACCTGCTTCTCGAGCGCGGCCGCGTCGGCGGGCGTGCGCGCCGTGAAGCGTTCGGGGCGGGCGTCGGGCTCGACGGCGCCCGGGTCGAAGGCGAGGAAGAGCTTTCCCGTCGCCGTCGCGTGCACCGGGACCGTCGCACCCACCTGGGGCGACGCGCGCAGGAACCCGGTGCCCTCGGCCTTGTCGAGCACCACGAGCTGCCCGGCGCGGGCGGCCACGAGAAAGAAGGTCTCGCCGAGCGCAGCGGCTTCCGACGCCAACACGCCACGGGCGGCGGCGACCAGGGGCTCGCGGTCGAGGGCACCGAGCCCGAGGGCCACCAACCCGAGCCCCGGCGCATAGCGTCCGCGATCGTCGCGCTGGACCAGACCGCGCCGCACGAGCGACGCGAGCAGACGATGGGCACTCGACTTCGGAAGCCCGAGATCGCGGCCGAGTTGGGTCACGCCCAACGGCAGCGGCGCCGCGTGGAGGTGAAAGAGCACGTCGACCGCCTTCTCGACGCTGGTCAGGGCGTTCATGGGGGCTCCAGAAGAATCGAGCTGTTCTGTTATTCAGACTGCTGTTCTTTATACCGGAACAACCTCGCGCTCGCACGAATCGGTTGCATCGGGCGCAGGCCTGCAATCAGGAGACTCAGGCGTCGAGGAGGGCGACCACGCCGGTGTAGGTGAGCAGCTCGGGCCGGCCGCCGATGGGGCCCAGCTCGCAGGAACCGAACATCCCGGCCACCGGTGCGGCGCCGAAGGCCTGCTCGAGGTAGGCGGCCTCGAGGCCGGGCACCCCGAAGAAGCCGGCGCCCCGAGCGCAGCAGTCGAAATAGAGGGCGAGGCCCGGAGGTTCTTCGGCCAGCCCGGCGAGCACCGCCTTCAGGTCGTCGCGGGCGGTCTCGGGTTCGCGGTGGACGAAGGCCAGGGAATCGCCCTTTTCGAGCATGCCAGGAATTGCGAACGCATTCGCATCGGGCGCCAAGCCAGCGATGTTCCTGACCAAATAGCCGCCCGGCGCGAGCGGTGCGGCGGGGTCGCGCGGCAGCGCCGCGAAGGTGAACTGGGCGGCCCGGGCCAGGTCGTCGGCGAGCGCGGGGCCGGCCGCCTCCCGGAAGGCGTCGAGGGCGGGACGGCCCTCGAGTTCGAGGACCCACGGACCCTGGGCCTTCGTCACTGTGAGTAGCTCGGTGACCGGGCGGCAGGCCTGGGTCACCCCCACCCGCGCCCGACGGGCGCCGCGCAGCACCAACCCGGCCAACCCTCCGACGTCCAGTTCGCGTGCCGACCACAGCAGCGGCGCCTCGGAGATCGGATCGCCGGCTCCCGCACCGACCACCAGGGCGGGTCCGGCCGCCTCTCGGACCGCGCCGAGCAGGGCGTCCGGGTCGAGGGCGCGCGGGTCGGGGATGAGCACGACCAGGTCCTCGGGGCGCGGGTCGCGGGTGAGCCCGGCGCGCACCTCGTCGGCCGCCAGGTCCTCGTGGCCGGCGAGGTCGGCGAGCCAGAGGGGCTCGGCGTGGAGGCCCTGGACCGCGAGGACGCTGACCCCGGCACCACCCTCGAGTTCCTGACCCGCGCCGAGGACACCATGGGCAAGGGAGCCTACGATCGTCTCGGTGCCGAGCACCTCGCGCGCCGTGGCGACCAACCTGTCGGCGTCATCCCGATGGGCGGGCCCCGCGAACAGGAGGGCGGCGTCGGCGCGGCCGATCGCCCCGCCGAGGGCCTGCTCACAGGCGGCGCGAGTCGCCTCTGCGGCGCCTGGGGCAGCCGAGAACCCGGCGCCCGCGCTCCAGGCCGGGCCTGTCGCCGGCCCTTCCGGGGCGGCGACGCTCGCTCGATTCGGGGCCGTCACGGCCGGCTACCCCTCCAGACTCCCCCGGGCAGGCTCCCCGTGCGGCGGCCTCCGGGCGGTGCGGCGGCGAGGCTAACCGGCCCGAGCCCGGGCGGCCCGGCTTTCGCCGGCGCCGGGCCTCGGCTAGCTTGCGGACACCGGCGTCGGCGCCCCGGCGTCACGTTGGTCCCGCGGCCGACTCCCCACGCGATCTCGGGAATGGATTTGTCGGCCCCCCCTTTCACACGATCCGCGAGCCTCGATTCGAAGGGCGGGCGTACAAGGGTTTGAGGGAGCGAGTGGCGGACTTCGAGTTGGTCGAGACCCGAGAGGATCTCGACGCGCTTGCGCAAGACCTTCTCAGCGAGAAGGTGATTGCCGTCGATACGGAAGCGGACAGCTTCTACCACTATTTCGACAAGACCTGCCTCGTGCAGGTGGGCACGCGGCGCAGCATCTACCTGATCGATCCCCTGAAGCTCGGGGGTCCGGCGGAGCTCGCACCGCTCGCGCCGGTGTTCGCGTCGCCCGAGATCCGGAAGATCTTCCACGCGGCCGAGTACGACATCTTCGTGCTGAAGCGCGATTGCTCCTTCGAGTTCGCGAACCTCTTCGACACGATGATCTCGGCCCAGCTGCTCGGCTACCCATCGGTCGGTCTGTCGAGCATCGCGGCGCGGCACTTCGACGTGAACCTGCCGAAGGACGAGCAGCGTTCCGATTGGTCGCGTCGGCCGCTGACGCCGAAGCAACTCAGCTACGCCGCCGCCGACGTGCTCTACCTGATCACGCTGGCCGAGAAGCTCGGCCGCGAGCTGCGCGCGGCGAAGCGCCAGCGCTGGGCCCAGGAAGAGTTCGAGGCGCTCTGCCGACGGCAGTGGCCCGAGCGCGAGTTCGACCAGCTCGGCTACCTGCGGATCAAGGGCGCGCGCAAGCTCGATCCGAAGTCGCTCTCGGTGCTGCGCGAGCTGTTCCTCTTGCGCGACAAACGCGCGCGCGAGATGGACCGGCCGCCCTTCAAGGTGCTCGGCAACCGCACCCTGATCGAGATCGCGGAGCGGCGCCCGAAGAAGCTCGCCGAACTGGGCGAGATCAAGGGATTCACCGAGCTGTTGATGCGCCGCTTCGGGCGCGAGGTGATGAACGCGGTGCGCGAGGGACGCAAGACCGAACACGGTCCGATCCCGAAAGCCGCCCCTTCCGGCCGGCGACGCATGGACCGCCAGGCCGACAAGCGGCTCGCGAGCCTCAAGCGCTGGCGCGGGAAGCGCGCCACCGAGCTCGAACTCGACCCGGGCGTCCTCTGCCCGAACTCCGCCCTCGAGGCGATCGCCTGGCGCGCACCGGCATCGGCGAAGGACCTCGATGAGCTGCCCGAGTTGAAGGGCTGGTTCCGTCGCGAGTTCGGAGCCGAGGTGGTGAAGGTCGCCGGCGAAGGCGCCCCGCCCCGGGAAAAGGACGGCGGCCCCAAGGCGAAGTAGGCGTCGCCCGGGTTCCACCCGGCCGAAGCGGTGATCCGGCGAGAGGGCCCTGAAACAGGAAACGCCCCTTCGGTGGAACTTCCGACCGAAGGGGCGATCTGATCTGGGCCCAGGCAATCACCGAGAAGGCGGGGTGCCGTTCTGGGGAAAGCGCCTTACGTGTCCTCGGGGGTCACCTCGGGGTGGAACTCAGTCAAACGTGCGCGCCCGCTTTCGTCCGACCTGTCCCTACCAAATCAATCCCATTTCCTGTGCTCCTTCCCTAGAGCAGGTTCCGTGCCACTCTGGCCGAAGCGGGCCCCGACCGGCAGGAAGTCGCCTAAGTCCCCGTGCCTTGGATACTCTTCGTGCCCGAGGACGGCCCTGCAGGGCGCGCGGAGCGGGACCGATGAAATGCATCCTGAGTTGGCACCTGCTCTTTGGGGAAGTTGACATGACGAACGGTCGAACTCCGAAAACCCAAAGAAGTCAGTCTCTTGGGTGCCTCGCCAACCCGCGTGGCACTGCCAACCGAAGTGGCACCCGGTCTCTCACCCTGACTCTCGGGCTGGCCCTGGGCTGGACCCTCGGGTTCGCCGGCTGCGCGCTCCGTCCGGCGCCGGCGGTTCCCGCCGCCGGGCTCCACGTGGCGACGGCACCTGCGCCAAGTGAGAGCGAGCGCTACTGCGCCTGGTACGGCACCGCGGCCGAGGGCGTCCTCTATTTCGGCCAGGCCCCCTTCTGGTCGGCGATGCGCGCGGCCGGCGGCGACCCCACCGCCGACCTGCATCAACCCGGTCCCCAGCGGATCGGGCGCTTCGACCTCGCGGAAGAACGCTGGCTTCCCGCCCTCGAGGTGGGCGGACCCGAGAAGCGATCCGGGGTCTGGGACGTCGCCTTCCACGCGGGGCGCGTCTTCTTCTCGACGTTCTATGAACCGGCGGGCGCGGTGGACCCGGAGACCGGCTTCGTGCAGACCCTCGGCCTCGGCGGTGGCTTGAACGAATGGGCACCCGGACCCGACGGAAGCCTCCTCGTCACCCGCTACGGGTCGGGCCACGACGAACAGGGCAACGGCAGCGTGCTGCGCCTCGACGCGGACGGGGCGCTGCTCGAGGAGTGGCCCTTGAGCGCACCGGCGGGCTACCGCAACGCGCCGAAGACCCCGTCCTGGGACTCGACGCGCAACGAGGCCTGGGTGACGACGGACCTGCTCCCCGTGCTCGATCCCAGCGATGCGGGCAGCCAGCGAGAGGCGTCGACCGAAGACCGCCACGACGCGTTCGTGTTGGGCCGCGACGGTCGGCCCACGCGGACCGTGGCCGAACCCGAGGTGCAGTTCGTGGCGCAGGGCGTCGACGGCCGCTTCTACCGGGCCGAGGTCGAACACTCCGGCGCGGGCACGCACACGCTCTGGGCGGTCATCGAACCCGCCGACCCAGCGGACGAGACCGTCCGGGTGCTGCTCGACCCCGCGTTCCCCGCGGCCCTCGACTTCGTACAGGACGTGCAGCCGAGCCGTGATGGGCGCGTCGCCATCACGCGCTGGAGCGGCCGTGTGCACGTGCTCGACCGTGCGGCGCGCGCGAAGACGGTCGACCTGCCGCGCCTGGATCCCGACGGCCTCTACTACACCGCCGTTCTGTGGGGCGACCGGGTGTGCGCGACCTACTGTGCCGACGTCACCGTGGTTTGCGCGGACGCCCCCTAGCCGGCTTCTCGCGCCCTTCAGCCGCGTTCCCGTCGGGAACGCTCTGGTATGCTTCCCCGCGTGTTCGCCGAACGTCGACAGCGTGTGCGTGATGCGATGGGCCAAGGCGCCGTCGCGATCTTTCAGGGTTCCGGGCTCGCCACTCGCTCACGCGATACCGAGTACCCCTTTCGACAAGACAGCGACTTCTGGTACCTGACCGGCTTCGATCACCCGAACGCCGTCGCGGTGCTCCGCACCGACGGGGGTCCCGCGTTCACGCTCTTCGTCGAGCCGCGCGACCGCGAGATGGAGATCTGGAACGGCTACCGCCCCGGGATCGAGGGCGCCGTCGAGGACTTCGGTGCCGACGAGGCGTACCCGCGGAGCGAACTCCTCGACAAGCTGCCGTCGCTCCTGGGGAAGGCGCAGCGCCTGCACCACGTGCTGGGACGCGACGCCGGCCTCGACGCGCGCCTCGTCGAGATTCTCGAGCAGATGCGCCTGCGCTCGCGCACCAACGTCGAGCCGGCCGAGGCGATCCTCGATCCGCGCAGCATCACCCACGCGATGCGCCTCTTGAAGGAACCCGCCGAGCTCGACGTGATGCGCCGCGCGGCCGAGATCAGCCACGAGGCCCACGAAGCCGCGGCGAAGCTCGCCTGGGACGGCGTGTTCGAGTACGAGCTCGAAGCGGTGCTCGAGTACACGTTCCGGCGTCGCGGCGCGCGCGGCGCTGCCTACACGACCATCGTCGGGGGCGGCGCCAACGCCACGGTCCTGCACTACGTGCGCAACGATCAGAAGCTGCGCGAGAACGAGCTGGTGCTGATCGATGCGGGCTGCGAGCTCGAGGGCTACGCGTCCGACGTGACGCGCACCTACCCGGTCGGTGGTCGCTTCACCGGGCCCGGGCGGGCGCTCTACGAAGTGGTGCTCGCGAGCCAGCAGGCCGCGTTGGACCAGTGTCGCCCCGGGAAGACGCTGCCCGAGGTGCACGACGCGTCGGTCAAGGCGCTCGTCGAAGGGCTCGTCTCGCTGAACCTCTTGCAGGGCGACCCCGCCGAGCTGATGGCCCGCGAGGCGTACAAGCCCTTCTACATGCACTCGACCAGTCACTGGCTCGGCCTCGACGTGCACGACGTGGGCAGCTACCGCGAAGACGGCGAAGCGCGGAAGCTGGCTTCCGGACAGGTCTTCACCGTCGAGCCCGGCCTCTACGTCGCGAGTGACGCCGAGGTCGACACGCGCTTCCGAGGCATCGGCATCCGCATCGAGGACGACGTCGCGATCACCCAGAGCGGCCACGAGAACCTGAACGCGGCGCTGCCGAAACACCCGGACGAGATCGAGGCGTTGGTCGCCGAAGGACGCTAGTCGCCCGCGCACCCAACGCCTCCTGGACGCGCCCGTGTGCGCGCAGAACCCCCGAGCGAAGAAGGACCCGACACGCCATGGCCGACATCGAATCGCTGCTCAAGGAGAAGCGCGTCGTCAAACCCGACCCGAAGTTCGCGAAGCAGGCGAACTGGTCGCGGAAGGAAGTGAACGAGCTGCGTCGCGCCGGCGAGAAGAATCCGCAGCGCTTCTGGGCGAAGATGGCGAAGGAGAACGTCGACTGGTTCACGCCCTGGAAGAAGGTGCTCGACTGGAAGCCGCCCTTCGCGAAGTGGTTCGTCGGCGGAAAGACCAACGTCTCCTACAACTGCCTCGACCGACACCTCGAGGGGAAGCACGCCTGGCGCCGCAACAAGGCAGCGATCATCTGGGAAGGCGAGCCCGGCGACATCCGCACCCTCACCTTCGGCCAGCTCCACGCCGAAGTCTGCAAGTTCGCGAACGTGCTCAAGGGTCAGGGCATCAAGAAGGGCGACCGGGTCGCGCTCTACATGCCCATGATCCCCGAGCTGCCGATCGCGATGCTGGCCTGCGCACGGATCGGCGCGCCCCACAGCGTGGTGTTCGGCGGCTTCTCGGCCGAGGCGCTGCGCGACCGCATCAACGACGTCGGCGCGAAGCTGGTGGTGACCGCCGACGGTGGCTACCGCCGCGGCGCGCCCTACCCGCTGAAGCCCGCCGTCGACGAAGCCCTGGAAGGCGTCGACGGCGAGATGTCGGTGGTGGTGGTGCAACGCACGGGCGAAGCGACGGCGATGCAGGCGGGCCGCGACCGCTGGTGGCACGAGCTGATGGAAGGCGCGTCGGCCGACTGCAAGCCGGCGAAGCTCGACTCCGAGCACCCGCTCTTCGTGCTCTACACCAGCGGCTCGACGGGGAAGCCGAAGGGCATCCTGCACACCACCGGCGGCTACCTCACCCACGTCACCACGACGGCGAAGGCGATCTTCGATCTGAAGGAAGAGGACACCTACTGGTGCACGGCCGACTGCGGTTGGATCACCGGCCATTCCTACGTGGTCTACGGCGTGCTCGCGAACGGCGCGACCACCTTGATGTACGAAGGCGTGCCCACCCACCCGGGCCCCGACCGCTTCTGGGACATCATCGAACGCCACAAGGTCACGATCTTCTACACGGCACCGACGGCGATCCGCACCTTCGTGCGGCTGGGCGACGAACATCCGAAGAATCACGACCTGTCGTCGCTGCGTCTGCTCGGCACCGTCGGCGAGCCGATCAACCCGGAAGCCTGGATGTGGTACCACCGCGTGATCGGCAAGAAGAAGTGCCCGATCGTCGACACCTGGTGGCAGACCGAGACCGGCGGAATCATGATCACCCCGCTGCCCGGCGCGGTGAACACGAAGCCCGGTTCGGCCACCCGCCCCTTCCCCGGCATCGCGGCGAGTGTCTACGACGACGACGGCAAAGCGGTGAAGGCACCCGACGGCGGCTTCCTGGTCGTCGAGAAGCCCTGGCCCGGCATGCTGCGCGGCATCTGGGGCGATCCCAAGCGCTTCAAGGAGCAGTACTGGAGCAAGTACAAGGGCATCTACTTCGCCGGGGACGGCGCCCACCGCGACAAGGACGACTACTTCTGGATCATGGGCCGGATCGACGATGTGATGAACATCTCCGGCCACCGGATCGGCACGATGGAAGTGGAGAGCGCGCTGGTCTCCCATCCGAAGGTGGCCGAGGCGGCGGTGGTCGGACGCCCGGACGAGCTGACCGGCACAGCGATCGTGGCTTTCGTGACGCCCCTCGGCGGCACCGAGGTCGACGACGCCCTGCGGAAATCGCTGCTCTCCCAGGTGTCCTCGCAGATCGGTGCGATCGCGAAGCCGAAAGAGATCCGCTTCACCGACGCGCTCCCGAAGACGCGCTCGGGGAAGATCATGCGTCGCCTGCTGCGCTCGATCGCGACCGGCGAGGAGGTGGCGGGCGACACCACGACCCTCGAGGACTACAGCGTCCTGGCGAAGCTCCGCGAGGGCGACGAGTAGGGGACGCGGGAGGGCTCTCTACGGCCGTCCAGCGCCTTCTCGCACCCCGGCCCGGCCCACGGGCGCGGGGCGCGGGGCTCCAGTCGTAGACAGGCGGGAAGGCCCACGAGCGATATCCTGGAGGCTCGGGCGCACCCCCCAGGCGCCGCGGAGACCTGCATGCCCCAGTACCGCTCGAAGACCTCTACCCACGGCCGGAACATGGCCGGTGCCCGCGCCCTCTGGCGCGCCACGGGCATGAAGGACGACGACTTCCGCAAGCCGATCATCGCGGTCGCGAACTCCTTCACCCAGTTCGTGCCGGGCCACGTCCACCTGAAGGACCTCGGCCAGCTCGTGGCACGCGAGATCGAGGAAGCCGGCGGCGTTGCCAAAGAGTTCAACACGATCGCGGTCGACGACGGGATCGCGATGGGCCACGACGGGATGCTCTACAGCCTGCCCTCGCGCGACCTGATCTCCGATGCGGTCGAGTACATGGTGAACGCGCACTGTGCCGACGCGATCGTCTGCATCTCGAACTGCGACAAGATCACGCCGGGCATGCTGAACGCCACCATGCGGCTGAACGTCCCGACCGTGTTCGTTTCCGGTGGGCCGATGGAAGCCGGCAAGACGCGGCTCTCCGAGAACAAGCTCGATCTGATCGACGCAATCGTGCAGGCGGGCGACGAGAGCGTGAGCGACGAGGACCTGGCCGAGGTCGAGCGCTCGGCCTGCCCCACCTGCGGCAGCTGCTCGGGGATGTTCACGGCGAACTCGATGAACTGCCTCACCGAGGCGCTCGGGCTCTCGCTGCCCGGCAACGGCACCACGCTGGCCACCCACCGCGACCGGGAGATGCTCTTCCGCAAGGCCGGCCGACTGATCGTCGAGATCACGAAGCGCTACTACGACGAAGACGACGCCTCGGTGCTGCCGCGCAACATCGGCAGCAAGCGCTCCTTCGAGAACGCGATGTGCCTCGACATCGCGATGGGCGGCTCGACGAATACCATCCTGCACCTGCTGGCCGCCGCACAGGAAGGCGAAGTCGACTTCTCGATGGCCGACATCGACCGCCTGTCGCGCAAGGTCCCCCAGCTCTGCAAGGTGGCACCGAGCACCTCCGAGTATCACGTCGAAGACGTGCACCGGGCGGGCGGCGTGATGCGCATCCTCGGCGAGCTCGACCGCGCCGGGCTCCTCGACACGAGCGTGCCGACGGTCCATGCGGCGACGATGGGCGAGGCCCTCGACGCCTGGGACGTCCGGCGCACCGACGACAAGGACGTCCACGAGTTCTTCCGCGCGGGCCCCGCTGGAATTCCGACCCAGACTCCCTTCAGCCAGGACACCCGCTGGCCCAGCCTGGATCTCGACGCGAAGCTCGGCTGCGTGCGCTCTTCCGAGAACGCCTACTCGAAGGAGGGTGGCCTCGCGGTGCTCTACGGCAACCTGTCCGAGGACGGGTGCGTGGTGAAGACTGCCGGCGTCGACGACGAACTCCTCGTCTTCGAGGGGCCGGCGTTCGTGTGCGAGAGCCAGGAAGCAGCGATCGAGGCGATCCTCGGCGACCAGGTGAAGGCCGGCGACGTGGTGGTCGTGCGCTACGAGGGACCGCGCGGCGGCCCGGGCATGCAGGAGATGCTCTACCCCACCAGCTACATCAAGGCGAAGGGGTTGGGGAAGTCGTGCGCCCTGCTCACCGACGGACGCTTCTCCGGCGGCACCTCGGGTCTCTCGATCGGACACGTCTCACCCGAGGCGGCCGGCGGCGGCGCGATCGGACTGGTGCAGCCCGGCGACAACATCCGCATCGACATCCCGAACCGCAGCGTCGAGCTCGTGTTGCCCGAAGCCGAACTGGCCGAGCGACGTCGCGCCCAGGACGAACGCGGCTGGCAGCCCGTCGAACCGCGACCGCGGAAGGTGAGCACCGCGCTCAAGGCCTACGCGCTGATGGCGACCAGCGCAGACCGCGGCGCGGTCCGCGACCTGTCCGGTCTCGAGTAGCGCCCGCTCGATCCTCTCGGAAAGCGGATGGCGGCCCCGCCAGCGCAGGGCGAACGCGGCTAGGCCGCGTCTTCGTTCACGCCTTCGGGATCGCTGCTGCGTCGGCCGAGGATCCAGCCCTCGCCGTCCTGGGTCACCGAGACGATCTCGCCCAGGGCGGGCGCGTCGGCGTCGGGCGCCTCGCCGACCAGCTGCTGGACGATCGTGCGGATGACGCCCTTGTGGGCCACCACCAGGATGTTCGCCGCGCCGCTGTTCTTCAGCTGATCGAGGCCCGCGAGCACACGGGTGCGGAACGCGTCCAGGGGCTCGCCGTTGGGGAACCCGAAGTCCGCGGCGCCTTCCTGCCAGGCCTGGTAGAGCGCCGGATCCCGCTCCTGGATCTCCTGGGCCGTCAGCCCTTCCCAGCGCCCGAAATGGATCTCGCGGAACTCGGGCATCAGGCGCACCGGCTGACCACCCGCCAGCATCGAGGCGCTCTGCCAGGCGCGCGAGAGCGGGCTCGACACCACCAGGTCGAAGACTTCGGTGGCCATCGCGAGCCCGGCGGCGCGGACCTGGCCGCGTCCTTCATCCGAGAGGCTCACGTCGCTGCTGCCGTGAAAGCGTTCGTGGGAGTCGCCAACGGTGTTGCCGTGGCGAAGCAGGACGATGCGACGAAGGGTGGCCATGATTCCTCGGTGGTGATCCGCGCGGCAGAGGAGCGGCCGGGCGCGGGGGATCTGGTGGAGCGCGGGGAGGATGAGGGAGGGGCCGGCGAGCGTCAACGTCGGCCGCTCCGGGCGGCTGGGGTGTGCCCCGGCAGCGTCGGGTACCCTCTGCGCGGGTTCTGGGGGGGTGATGAACGCGACAGGTTGGGTCCTTCTTCTGCTGCTGAACGTCGGTCTGGGGATCGGTGGCTTCACCTGGTACCGCGCCGAGGGGGCTGCACCGGGCCTCGTGGCGCCCGAGTCGCTCATCGTTGGCCGGGCCGGCGCCTCGGTGGCGCTCGAGGCAACCGACGCGCGCGCCGGGCTCCGTGCCCTGGAGGCCGTCGTGGTCCACGCGGGCGGGGAGCTGACGCTGCTCGACGAGTCCTACCCGGGAAACCTCTTCTCCGGCGGACTCCGCTTCCGGGAGAGCGCTGAGATCCCGCTGGTCGCGAAGCAGCTCTCGGATGTGAAGGGTCCGGCCACCCTGCGCGTCCGGGTGCGCGACTGGGCCTGGCGGGACGGCTTCTCGGGCAACCTGACCGAGCAGGAGATCCCGCTCACCGTCGACCTCGAAGCACCGCGGGTGGCCGTCCACAGCGGGCTCACCTACGTGAAGCAGGGCGGGTCGGGCGCCGTCGCCTATCGGGTCTCCGAACCCACCGCGCGCGACGGCGTGCGCGTCGGCAGCGTCGAGTACCAGGGATTCCCGCGGCCGGGCGGACGCAAGGGCGAGCGCGTGGCGCTGTTCGCGATCCCCGCGGACGGCGATGCGAACGCGCCCGTGGTGGTCTTCGCGCAGGACGCCGCGGGCAACGACGCCACCGCCGGCTGGCCGCTGCGCGTCCAGGCCCGCCCCCAGCCGGAAGCCCAGGTGCGGCTCTCGAAGTCGTTCCTGACCAACGTGGTCCCGCGGCTCGCGAACGGCGGCGAGGGCAACGCCGCGGCGTTCCACGACGTCAACACGCGGATCCGCGCGGAGAACGAGGCGAAGATCCGCGAGCTGATCGCCGACAGCCAGGACACCCCGCTCTTCGACGGCGCGCTGCGCCAGATGTCCGGGTCGAAGGTCACCAGCCGCTTCGGCGAGCGCCGGGGATACGTCGTCGACGGCGAAGAGATCTCACGGGCGGTGCACTACGGCTACGACCTCGCGTCGTTCGCGGCGGCCCCGATCACCGCGGCAGCCGCGGGCAAGGTCCTCTTCTCCGACGACCTGGGCATCTACGGCAACTGCGTGATCATCGACCACGGCCTCGGGCTCGTCACGCTCTACGGACACCTGTCGCGGCGGGGCGGGCAAGCGCGCGCCGCCCACGACCACCCAGCACCCCAACCGCACACACCCCCCCCCCCCC